>CAYNGO010000011.1:0-37598 GCA_964397025.1 uncultured Weeksellaceae bacterium | reverse complement strand
TTGCCGCTTTTAATAGAAAAGTCCTATCTCATTTGAGGTAGGACTTTTTTAGTTTAAATTATTTATATAATTTTGTTAAATGAAAGCTATTTTCCTTTTTCTATTTATGTTTCCTTTATTATGCTTGTCTCAATCTGAAGTAAGATTAGAATATTGGGATAACGGTCTTGTTTTATCTCAAGTCCATTATGTTGATGGCATAAGAGATGGTTCTTGTAAATATTATCATAAAAATGGAACTTTGATGACTGAAGGTTTTTATTTAAATGGAAAAATGACTGGATATTGGCATTCTTTTCATGAAAATGGACAGATTGAGCAGAAGGGTAAATATGATCACAGAAACCGTAGTGTATATAGTCAGAAAACAGGTATATGGAATTCTTATGATATTGAAGGAAATAAAATATCAGAGTCCACAATTATATTAGGTATTGAGAATGTTAAATTCTATAATAAGGATGGTTCAATACAATCTAAAATACTGAATGGTTGTTAATTTTTAAAGACTATTATCTGTTAACCAATCATTAATATTATTTGCAACTTCTTCAAATACTTTAGGATCAAATGGTGATTTAATACCAGCTAATTTTACAAGGTCTAAGAATGACATAGAACCTCCTGCTTTACATAACTCTAAATAATCTTTCCATGCACCTTCTTTATCTTCTTGCATTCTAATCCAAAATTGAAATGCACAAACTTGAGCTAAAGTATAATCAATATAATAAAATGGCATCTCGTATATATGAGCTTGTTTTTGCCAGAATCCCCCATTTTTAAGAAATTCTAAATCATCATAGTTTTTACCAGGTTGATATATTTTTTCTAACTCTAACCATTGTAACTTTCTTTCTTTTGGTGTTGCATTTGGATTTTCATATACCCAATGTTGAAAATGATCTACAAGTGCACCGTAAGGAAGAAATGCTAATGAACCAGCTAAATGCTTAAATAAAAACTTATCTGTATCTTCTTTAAAAAAGAGATGCATCCAATCCCACGTTAAAAACTCCATACTCATAGAGTGAATTTCACATGCTTCATATGTTGGCCATAGGTATCTATTGATAGGTTGGTTTCTACTTTGATAGCATTGAAAAGCATGACCTGCTTCATGAGTTAATACTGTTACATCATGATCAGTCCCATTAAAGTTTGCGAAAATATATGGTCTTTCTAGAGATGGAAATGATGTGCAAAAACCACCACCACTTTTACCAGCTCTATTTTCAAGATCCATTAGTTCCTCATTTACCATCATATCAAAGAAGTCTTTTGTTTCTTTTGAAAGTTCAGTATACATGGTTTCAGCTTGTTTAACCTGAAATTCTAGACCACCTTTTGGTTTTGGATTTCCTTCTTTAAAATATAGAGTATCATAGACAAACATTTCATCATAATCTAATATGTCTTTTCTCTTTTGGTTTATTTTTTTAACAAGAGGAACAATATGTTTTACAATTTGTTTTCTATATTCTGAAACTTCATCAGCTCCATAATCAGACCTATTCATATTTAAGTATCCTAATGGGGTAAAATTGTCAAAATTTAATACTTGTGCTTTTTTATGTCTTACCTTTACTAGATTGTCAAAAATTGTATCTAATTTTTCTTCATTGTCACTAAAGAAACTATCCATTAATTGGAAGGCTTCTTTTCTTGTTTCTCTTTTTGTATCTTGCATGTATGGAGATAAACCTGCAAGATTCAATTTTTTGCCTTTATAATCCATTTCAGCTCCCGCAAGTAATGATCTATATTCATTTGTAAGTTCATTTTCTTCTTTCATTAAATCGACTAATTTTGGATCGAAAGATTTAAGTTCCATGTCAATTAAATCAAAAAAGTGTTTTCCAAATTTAGTAAGAAGTTCTTTTTTAAATTTTGAGGAGTTAATTGTTTTAGTAAACTGATTATCAATAGCAGCTATTTCGGGACCAATTCCATCATAAAATTTATTTTCTTCTACCGCTTTTGTATCTTTTGTATTTCTAGCAAAATTTAAGTGAGCTATACTGCCGTAAGTTTGAGTTTCTTTCTGAATATTTTGATATTCTTCTATAATAATAATTTGATTATCTGCAGATTCAGATAATTCAAATCTCTTGATCATTTTCTCTACATTATTTTTAAATTGATTAAAATCAATTCTTTTATATGGGAAATCGCTATATTTCATATTATTTTTTTTTATCTGTTTTCTTTTCTTTCTTTTCTTTCTTTTCAAGAGTAATTAAACCTGTATCATTCATTAGATTATACCATTGAATAACTTTTTTTATATCAGAAAAATAAACTCTTTCTTCATCATATTCTGGAAGTATTTCTCTGAAATAATTTGTTAATTCTTCTTTTGATGTTTTATGACTTATTGCTGCTCCACAGTCTGTTTTAGTGGCAATTACAGTAAAAATATCTGATAAAGATGTAGTGTCATTGTATGTATAAATTCCTATTTCGTTAAGAAGATTAGCTTGATTATGAGAATATATAGCACTTCTTTTTTTGTCTATTAATGATTCTATAATAACTGTATTATTTGCCCTAGATATTACCTTATATAGACCCGGTTTTCCAGAGACATTTATGATTCCTTCTAAATTCATATTTATATTTTTGGCAAATTTACATTTTTATCATCTTAGCTGGAGCTATTATTTAAAATATATTTGTAATATTGATTTTTAACATTTATATGTTTTTATCTAAGGAAAATAATTCTAAGCAAATATTAAGTTGGTCTTTTTATGACTTTGCTAATCAGCCTTATACTACTTTAATTATAACATTTATTTATAGTGCTTTTTTTGTAAATCATATTGCAATTAATGAACAGGATGCTACTTTTTTATGGGCTAGTGCAATTTCTATAACTGCAATTTTTGTTGCTTTAATATCTCCAATTCTTGGAGCTTTTGCTGATAGTTCAGGATATAGAAAATTTTTTTTAATTTTATTTACAGTTACTTGTTCTTTTTTTACTGCTTTGCTTTATATTCCTTCTGCAGGTGATGTTTATTTAGCATTAACTTTTGTCGTTATTTCAAATATTGCATTTGAAATGGGTACTGTTTTTTGTAATTCATATTTAATTGATTTATCGAATGAAAAAAATGTTGGTAAGGTTTCTGGATTTGCATGGGGCTTAGGATTTGTTGGTGGTTTACTTGCTTTGTTTATTGCATTTACATTTTTTGATGTTAATGAAGTAGAAGATGTTAAACGTATTAATATTTTTGTTGCTCTTTGGTTTTTAATTTTTAGTATTCCTACTTTATTCTTTCTTGAAGATAGAAATAAAGAAAAGGTTACTAAAAAAAACATCTTAATTTCATTTCAATCTTTATCTAAAACTTTTAATGAGGTTTATAAATACAAGAAAATATTTAATTTTTTAATTGCAAGATTATTTTATAATGATGGTCTTGTTACAATTTTTGCTCTTGGAGGTATTTACGCTATAGGAACCATAGGTTTTTCTATGAAAGAAGTTTTAGTTTTAGGTATTGTTTTAAATGTTTTTGCTGCGATTGGTTCTTTTGTATTTGGTCATTTAGAAGATAAAATTGGAGTTAGCAAGGTCATTAATATTTCTTTAGTTTTTCTTATAGTTTCTACATTTCTAGCATTTATTGCTCCTTGGACATTATTTCCCAAAGAAGTTTTCTGGCTTTCAGGTTTTTTATTGGGATCAATGATAGGCCCCACACAATCTTGCAGTAGGTCTTATATGTCTCAACTTATTCCTATTGATAAAAAAAATGAATTTTTTGGTTTCTTTGCACTTACAGGAAAAGCTACTTCTTTTTTAGGTCCATTATTGTTTGGTTTAATTTCTAAATACCATACTCAACAATTTGCTATGCTTAGCGTAATTGTTTTTTTTATAATTGGCTTAATTGTTTTTAATAGAAAGCAAGATTAGACTTTTTAAGTAGTTTAATTTTCTAATATATTTATTATTGTTTTCTTATTCTAATAAATGTTGTTTGCTTCTGTTTATATTTTTACTTTATACTTAAAAAAAACATTAAATTTGTTTAGTGTTGTATAGCCTTTCTTTCTAATACATTATGAAATTATTTTATTTAGCTCTTTTCTTATTCTCTATCTCTTGCACATATAATGAATATATTGTTGGATGTATTGATGATACTGCAACTAATTATGATATTTCTGCTACTGTTGATGATGGTTCATGTATATATGCCTTTGTTGAATGTACAACTTTAGATGAAGCTCCAAGCTTTGATTTATGTATTAGAGAAATATTTAGTGAATCATGCGTTGGCTGTCATCAATATGGTAACGCTAATGGTGGATTGCAGTTATCATCTTACGATCAAATTAAAGATGCAGTTATTAACAATGATGTTTTATATAGAATAGATTTGGATAATAATAACCCTTTGTTAATGCCTCAAGGAAATAAACTTTCTGATTTACAAATATACCTTATAAAACAGTGGGTGTCAAATGGAGCTTTAAATGATTAGAAAAATTCTCCCTTTACTTTTTTTTATTAGCATTGATTGTTACTCTCAACAATACATTGCTAATGATGGAGAGATAACATTTTTTTCTTATGCACCAATAGAAGATATAAAAGCTGTTAATAAAAAAGTTAGTGCTGCTTTTGATATTTCTAACAATGATATTGTTTTTCAATTATATATAAGTGATTTTAATTTTAGAAAGAAATTAATGCAAACTCATTTTAATGAAAATTATTTAGAATCTGATATATATCCTAAAGCCAATTTTGTTGGCAAGGTATTTGCTTTGGAAGAGGATTCTGCAGTTGTTAGAGGCTTATTAACTATTCATGGAGTATCAAAAGAGATTGAGGCAAATGGAATGTTTATTAAAAATAATAATTCTATAAAAATATCATCAGAATTTAATGTCAAATTAGAAGATTATAATGTATCGATACCTACTATTGTTATGTATAAAATTGCTGAAGAGATTTTGGTGAATGTTGAAATAAAATTAAATTCTAAGAGATGAAATTTAAGTTAATTCTTATTTTTATTTTCTGTTATAGTTATGTTTGTTTTTCACAAAATGATTTGTTGTCACTTATTGATAATAATACAACTGAATATTCTAATTATATTTTTAAAGGAACTAAGGTTGTTAATTCTGAATCAGTTGAAATGCCAAATAATGGTGTTCTGCAATTTATGATTCAGCATAGATTTGGAACACTTAATTCAGGATTTTATAATTTTTATGGACTAGACAATTCACAAGTTAGAATGAGTTTAGCTTATGGAATTAATGACAGACTTTCAATTGGAATAGGTCGTAGCTCTTCACTAAAGGCCATAGATTCTAATTTAAAATACCAACTCTTTAGGCAAAGTAAAGGAAATAAAACATTTCCTTTAACTATATGTCTTAATTCCAGTATTGTTTTTAAGCAGTATCTTAAATCAACATCAGAGAATAGTAGTTTTCTTCTTTCTGATCAGTTTTCATATAGTCATCAGCTATTAATAGCTAGAAAAATTAATAGGAAATTTTCTATTCAATTAAGTCCAACACTTGTTCATTATAACTTATTATCAATTGATCAATTTAATAATGATCTTTATTCAATTGGATATGGTCTTAGATATAAATTGTCAAATAGAATATCAGTTAACTTAGAATCATTTAGTCAATTTAATTCTCAAAATAAGATTAACCCTATTTCTATAGGCTTTGATGTGGAAACTGGAGGCCATGTTTTTCAGTTTCATTTAAGTAACTCTGCCTTTATGATTAATAGAGCATTCATTCATGAAACATATGATCTTTGGAGTGAGGGGAGTATTTACTTTGGCTTTAATATCTCTAGAGTATTTACTGTCAAAGAATAATTTATTAAATGAATAAGAATAATTTTGATGTTGCGATAATTGGTGGTGGCATTGTGGGACTTGCAACAGCATATAAATTACAAATTTATTCTCCCAAATTAAAAATAGTTGTTCTAGAAAAAGAAAAGGAGTTAGCCTTTCATCAAACAGGCAGAAACTCAGGTGTAATTCATTCAGGCCTGTATTATAAGCCAGGTAGTTTTAAAGCTAAAAATTGTGTAGAAGGTAGAAAGCAATTAGTTGATTTTGCTTTAAAAAATTCTGTTGAACATGATGTTTGTGGTAAGATAGTTTTAGCGGTTAATGAAAAAGAATCAGCGTATTTAATAAAGTTGAAAAAAAATGGTGAAGTAAATGGGTTAAAAGGAATGGTGATTATGAGTCCAAATGAATTTCATAAGATTGAACCTTATGCGGTTGGTGTTTCAGCATTATGGGTGCCTGAATCTGGAATTATAAATTATAAACAGACAGTTCAAAAATTTGCCGAAAAAATTGTAGAGATTAATCCAATGAGCAAAATTATTTGTTCATGTAAGGTTACTGATTTTAGTGATAATCATTTAAAAACTAGCAAGGGAGATTTTTATGTAAAAAATAATATTTTTTGTGCTGGATTGTTTTCAGATAGGCTTGCAGAAAAAGATAAATTTAAATTAAACATAAAAATTGTTGGTTTTCGTGGCGACTATTATCAATTGTCACAAAAGGCAAAAAATAAAGTTAATAACCTAATATATCCAGTTCCAAATCCGGAGTTTCCATTTCTTGGAGTACATTTTACTAGAATGACAGATGGTTCTGTTGAATGTGGTCCAAATGCAGTTTTTACATTTAAGCGAGAAGGTTATAATAAAACAGCTTTTAGTTTTAAAGACACTTTAGATTCATTATTTTTTTCTGGTACAATAAGGTTGTTCATAAATCATTGGAAATTTGGTGTAAATGAATACAGAAGAGCTTTCTCAAAAAGATTATTTTTGAGAGATTTGCAAACATTGATTCCATCTTTATCAATGAAGGATATTATTGTTGGAAAGAGTGGAGTAAGAGCTATGGCTTTAGCAAGTAATGGAGAAATTATTGATGATTTTAAGATTGTTATGAATAAGAAAAATATACATGTTATTAATGCCCCCTCACCAGCTGCTACTGCTTGCCTGTCTATTGCTGATAATATAGTGTCAACTGCAATTAAAGAGTTTAAATTAAAATTATGATAAAGTTTTTTGGTTTACTTTCTAAAAAGAAAAAAGTAAAATTACAATCTATTGTTGATATATATTGTGGTGCTCTGGATGAAGTAATTTCTAACGGTTTTATTGAAATAAAAGATTTTATAAATAATAATAATAATCTTGAAAATAATCCAAATTTAAAAAATGAGGATATTAAATGGTTTAGGATTATCATTTTCCTTGGAAATTTAAATGATTTAAAATCACATTTTGAAGATCAAGAAGTCTTAAAGTTGCGTAATTTAATTGTTGAGAGTATTTTTAATGATCTTAATGATAATCAAAAGATATTAGCAGTTGAGAGTTTTTTACAGTATGAAAGTTATTTCTCTGATTTACTTATTGAATTTAGCTCTGAGATAGATGCTATGGCATATGCCATTTTTGAAAAATATAATATTAATGATTTTCAAGGAACCCTTTTTAAAAGAAAAAATAAGCCTAACCCAATATTTATTAGTGAAATGAAAAATCTACTCAAACATTTTATTTGGAATTGGGATGAGTACCTGCAAAAAAATAAATTACAATTTTAAATTCCAGTATAATTTTCTGGAGTTATATTTCTTAACTCTTCTTTAATACTTTCTGATATTTTTAGAGAATTAACAAATGAAGTGATTGTATCGCTTGTAATTTTAGTGTTTGATCTTGTTAGGTCTTTAAGAGCTTCGTAAGGATTAGGATATCCTTCCCTTCTTAAGATAGTTTGAATTGCTTCAGCAACTACAGCCCAATTATCTTCAAGATCTTCAGCTATTTTTTCTTTATTAATAACAAGCTTATTGATTCCCTTTTCTAGAGACTTAAATGCAATTAAAGTATGAGCAAATGGTACTCCAATATTTCTAAGAACTGTACTGTCTGTCAAATCTCTTTGAAGTCTTGAGATAGGTAGTTTTCCAGACATAAACTTAAATACACTATTAGCTATTCCAAGATTGCCTTCAGCATTTTCAAAGTCAATTGGGTTAACTTTATGTGGCATTGCAGATGAACCTACTTCATTTTTAGATATTTTTTGTTTAAAGTAATCCATTGAAATATATGTCCATATATCTCTTGAGTAATCAAGAAGGATAGTGTTAACTCTACAAATATTATCCATCATTGCTGACAAATTATCATAATGTTCAATTTGTGTTGTTGTCTGTTGTCTTTTTAAGCCAAGTGCATTATTCGTAAATTCATTAGCAAAATCAATCCAGTTAATTTCAGGAAAAGCAACATGATGTGCATTGAAGTTTCCTGTGGCACCTCCAAATTTTGCGGTAAAAGGAATATTATCCATTAAAATTAGTTGATTTTTAATTCTTTCAATAAAAACATTTATTTCTTTACCTAATTTTGTTGGTGTAGCAGCTTGTCCGTGTGTTCTTGCTAGCATTGATATTTGTTGCCATTTTTTTGAGTTTTTTTCAAGTAGAGTGATTATGTTATTTATTTCTGGTAAATAAATCTCTTCAATTGCTTTTTTTATTGAGTATGGAACAGCTGTATTATTTATATCCTGAGAGGTTAATCCAAAGTGAATAAATTCATTAAACTCACCTAAAGATAATTTATCAAATTCTTCTTTAATAAAATACTCAACTGCTTTTACATCATGATTTGTTGTTGATTCAATTTCTTTAATTCTTATTGCATCTTCTTCAGAAAAATTCAAATATAAATTTCTAAGAACACTAAATTTTTCATTCGGGAAATGATTGAGTTGTAATATGGAGCTATTACATAAAGCAATAAAATATTCTATTTCAACTTGTACGCGAAATTTTATTAATGATGATTCTGAAAAGTATTCTTGAAGTTTTTTTGCCTTTAGATGGTATCTTCCATCGATAGGGCTAATTGCGTTTAGTGGAGATAGTGACATATTATTGTTTATTTATGCAAATTTACAGAAATTAATAATAGTGTATTTGTTATCACATAATTTAAATCGAATTTTACTTATTTTTGCTTAGTGTATACATTTATTATTATTCTTTCTATTTTATTATTTTTTTTAGGTTTATTAGGAGCTTTTTTACCAATCATTCCCGGGCCTTTTTTTTCTTTTTTAGCTATTTTGCTTTTGCAATTTTTTACATCTTATAGTTTTAATTTAGATTATTTAATAATGTTAGGTGTACTTGCAATAGTAATTACTTTTTTAGATTATTGGGTGCAAGTTTATTCGGTAAAGTATTTTGGAGGTAGAAAGTCATCAACTATTGGAGTTGTTTTAGGAATTATTTTTGGAATCTTTTTTATTCCTCCTATTGGTGTTGTAGTTGGTCCTTTTATAGGTGCCTATTTAGGCGCTTTATTAGAATCAGATTTTGACTTTCTAAATTCTTTTAAAGTAGCGGGGGGAGCCTTAATAGGTTTTTTATGTGGAACAATACTAAAATTTTGCTATTCTTTATTTACTATTTGGTTTTTTATAAGTAAATTTTTATGATTAAAGTAGCCGCAATTTCTTATTTAAATTCTATACCATTTATATATGGTCTCAAAAATAGTAATGTATATTCAGATATTATATTATCAAAAGATTATCCCTCTAGAGTTGCTGATAGTTTGTTAAATGATGAAGTAGATATTGCATTAGCCCCAATTGTTGTTTTAAATGAACTGAAAGATTATAATGTTATATCTGAATTTTGTATTGGTGCAGAATCATCTGTAGATAGTGTTTGTTTATATTCTCATATTCCTATTGAAGAAATTAAAACTATTTTATTAGATTATCAATCAAGAACCTCTGTTGAATTATTAAAATTATTGTTAAGAGAATATTGGGATGTTAATCCTACATTAGTTAATTCTTTTTCTACTAATGATTTTGATATTCATGATGATAGAGCCGCTCTAGTAATTGGAGATCGGTCTTTTATTTTAAATGGTCAATATAATTATGTATATGATCTTGCTGAGATTTGGAATTTAATGACTGGTCTTCCTTTTGTTTTTGCTTGTTGGGTGACTACAAAAAAAATATCTGATAAATTTTTAATTAATTTTAATGATGCTTTAAAATATGGAGTTCATAATATTTCAAAAGCATTAGAGGTTAGCTCTTATGAAAATAATTATGTCAATCATGAAGATTATCTAAAAAGCAAAATTTCTTATAATTTAGATCAAAGAAAAAAAAAGGCAATGAAGCTTTTTTTAAAAAGAATTAAGATTTAGTTTGTTTAACACTATTTCTTCTATAAGCGTTTCTAAATCTTTTAATTTTTTTGGTGCTCCAAAGTAGTCTTTGATTTTCTTTTCTTTTATCTGGATATATGTTGTAGGGAGATCAGTAATTTTTTCTGAATATTCATCAAGCATTTCGGAAAATTTTATATTTTCTGCTTTTACTAGTATTTTTTGAATTTCTTTTTGGCTTAATTTAAAATCTATTAAACCTGTTTTTTTTACAAATTTTTTACCTTCAAAAATACCTTTTCCATTTTTAAAGATTTTAATTTTAAATACTGGGCAAGTTCCAAAGCAAGCTGTTTTTTCTAAAGAAATGGTTAGTTGATTTAGCTCATCTTTTGTGCTTTTTGAAACTGTATTACAAGAAATAATTAAAAAAATAAAAAGAACACTAAGGCTCCTCATTAATTCTTATTATTTCTTTTTTTCATTTTCTGTTCTTGTTTCTTTTGCATATCCTCTAATTTTTTTTGGAAATTAGATTTCTTTTTTGGTTTCTTTTTGTTCTCTTCTAGTTGTTTTAGTATAGCATCTTCATCAATAAATTTTTTCATAAAGTATTGTTGACTAAATGTAAACATATTTGCAAGAAAGTAATAATAACTTAAACCTGCTGCATAGTTATTAAAGAACCCTAAGAACATTATTGGCATAAGATACATCATCCATTTCATTTGTGCCATTTGACCAGTAGCCATTTGACTATTCATTCTTGTGTAAAGTAATGTTGAAACAGTCATTAGTAATGTGAATAAACTCACATGATCTCCATAAAATGGTATTTCAAAACCTAGATTATAAATTGAGTCATATGCTGATAAATCATCTGCCCACAAGAAGGCTTCTTGTCTAAGTTCAATTGAAGCTGGAAAAAATCTGAACATTGCAATCAAGATTGGGAATTGAAATAACATAGGAAGACATCCTCCCATTGGATTAACTCCTGCTTTCCTGTATAGACCCATAGTTTCTTGCTGAGCCTTCATTGGGTCTTTAGATTTGTGTTTTTCTGTTATCTTATCAATTTCAGGTTTTAGTACTTTCATTTTCGCCTGTGATAGATACGCTTTATAGGTAAATGGTGATAATGCTAGCTTAATTATGATTGTAAGGATTAATATAATAATTCCATAATTGAGAATATATTTGCTAAGGAAATCAAAAATATTAATGATAATATATTTATTAACCCAACCAAATATTCCCCATCCAAGTGGTATTAGCTCTTCAAATTTTTGATTATATGATAATAGCTTTTTGTAATGATTTGGACCAAAGTAGAATTGGAAATCTAATTTTTCATTTTGACGATGGCTATATGGGAGTTCAAATTTTGCAGACATATCTTTTATATAATCTGAATTTTCATTTTTTGAACTAGATAATAAAGTTGGTTTGTCAAAACCATCTTTAGAAATAAATATTGCACTGAAAAACTGCTGTTTAAATGCTACCCAAGATAATTTGGAATTAACTTCTTCTTCATCATCAGATGTAAAGCTTAAATAATCTACTTCTTTATCAGCTTGGTATTGAAATTGAATACCAGTATACATATCTTGATTAGATTTGCTTTTTTCTGTTTGTGGAGTTTTCATTTGCCACTCAAGATTCATATAATTTAATTCATTTGGAATTAATTCATCCATTCCTATTAAATCAATACTAAAATCAACCAGATAATCATCATTGATATTGTAATTAAAATCTATAAAATGATTTTGATCAGCCTCTAAACGCATTGTTATAGAGTTTTGATCCTGGTTTACTGCTTTAAAGAAAAGCTCATTAGTATTTATGCTTATGCCAGTTGAGAAATTAAGATTAAAATTTGATGAGTCAGCATTAAATATTTCTAATTCTTTATCATCATGAGTTTTGTATTTTTTCTTATTCGGTCCTTCTTTTATTATAACTGATGCTATTCTCCCTCCCTTATTTGAAATAGTTACTTTAAGTTTTTCATTTTCTAAAATATAATTTGTTTTTTCAGAATATGCGGAGTTTGCAAAAGCTCCAAATTTGGCATTATTTAGCTCTGGCTTATAAATATTTTCTGCTAAATTATTTGACTCAGTTTGATTGTTTTCAGTTATGCTACTTGCAGATACAACTTCTCTTTCTATGTCTGTTGTTTTAGGCGCTGTAGTTATAGCTTCTTCATTCTGAGGTAAAAAGAAAAAGTTGAATACTATCAATATAGCCGCCATTAATACAAAACCTGTAAGAGAGTTTTTATCGTAGTTTTTCATTATTTATTTTTTATACAAGCATCTATAAAACCACTAAATAGTGGATGGGGTTTTAAAACAGTACTGCTATATTCTGGGTGGAATTGCACGCCAACAAACCATGGGTGTGACGGTATTTCAACTATTTCAATAAGTTTGTTTTCAGGATTTTCACCTACACAATTCATTCCTGAATTATTAAAGTCATTGAGGTAGCTATTGTTAAACTCATACCTATGTCTATGTCTTTCTTGAATATTTATGTTTTGATATGCATTATACGAATTGCTATTTTTGTTTAATGTACAATTATATGAGCCTAAACGCATTGTACCACCTTTATTTTCAACTTTATGTTGATTTTCCATAATGTCAATAACTGGATATTTTGTTTTAGAGTTCATCTCTGTTGAATTTGCATCTATCATGTTTAAAACATTTCTTGCATATTCAATTACTGCGCACTGCATCCCTAAACATATTCCTAGAAATGGAATGTTATTCTCTCTCACAAATTGTATAGCATTAATTTTCCCTTCAATACCTCTGTCGCCAAAGCCAGGAGCTACCAATACTCCATTAAGATTTTGTAATTGATCATTTATATTTTTTTCTTTTAGCTCTTCAGCATTAATCCATTTGATATTTACCTTGCAGTTTTTTTCTGTAGCAGAATGTATAAAAGCTTCAGTAATTGATTTATATGAATCTTTTAGTTTTATATATTTCCCTACTAATCCAATATTAATTTCTTGTTTAGGATTTTTAAGTTTATGTAAAAAATCGTTCCATTTATTAAGTTTAACATCAGTATCGTCTTCTAGTTTTAGTTTTCTTAATACAACTTTGTCAAGATTCTCTTTTTGCATGAGTAGAGGAACTTCATAGATTGTTTTTGCATCAATTGATTCTATTACTGCATCTTTTTCAACATTGCAGAATAAAGCAATTTTTTGTTTAATTTGTTCGTTTAAATGATGTTCAGTTCTACATACTAGTATGTCAGGTTGAATACCAGATTCTAATAAGGTTTTAACAGAATGTTGAGTAGGTTTTGTTTTTAGTTCGCCAGCGGCTGATAAGTAGGGTACTAGTGTAAGGTGGATATATAGCGCACTGTTTTCTAACTCCCATTTAATTTGTCTAACAGCTTCAATATATGGTAAGGATTCTATATCTCCTACTGTTCCGCCAATTTCAGTAATAACAAAATCAAATTCATTAGTATCTCCTAAAAGTTTAATTCTTCGTTTAATTTCATCAGTTATGTGGGGGATTATTTGTACTGTTTTTCCAAGATAATCTCCTTTTCTTTCTTTCTTAATAACAGTTTGATAAATACTACCTGTTGTAACATTATTAGCTTGGGATGTAGTGTTACCTAAAAACCTTTCGTAATGACCAAGATCAAGATCAGTCTCTGCTCCATCATTGGTAACATAACATTCCCCATGTTCGTATGGATTCATGGTTCCAGGATCAATATTAATGTAAGGGTCTAGTTTCTGTATTGTTACTTTATATCCTCTAGCGCTTAATAATTTACCTAACGATGCAGCAATAATTCCTTTTCCTAGAGAGGATGTTACTCCTCCAGTGACGAAAATATATTTTGTAGAGAATTTATTCAAGTTAATATTTTTTACAAAAATAGCATTTACAAATCATATATTGTATTGCCTTAATTTAATTATTTAAGAATTTTTTAGAATTAGAATGTTAGACTCATTCCAAGACTTGGCATTAGAGGAAGTTGATTTACTCTTTCATATTTTACTCTATTAAAATAGAAAATATTTTCTCTATTATATGCATTTGTTATTGATGCTGTAATGTTTAGGGTTGAGTTTTTATTGATTTTCACTGTTTTAGCAAGTGATAAATCCAATCTATGGTAATAAGGTAGGCGTCCATTATTTAATTCTGCATATTCAATACCAAGCTCTCCATTTGTAGATGTGTAGTCGGTATTAATACCTTCTGAAAATGTGATATTTTCAAAGAATCCTTGAGTTTGGGTAAAAGGAAATCCTGATCCGAGATTCCATCGGCAATCAAATTTCCAATCAAGCGATTTACCAAATTTATATGAAGTAACAAAATTAACATTATGTCTCCTGTCAAAATGTGGAGAGTATTCTCGAACTCCATCATCTCTAGTTACATGTCCTATTGAGTAAACCAGCCAAACATATAATTTTGCTGTGTTATATTTTAGTAAAGCATCAATTCCTTTTGCAAGTCCAGTTTCTATAATAAATGTTTCATCATTATTGCTGGTCATGTTTCTGTTAATATTTGTTAATTGACTAAAGTCTTTTATGTATCCTTCAAGCTGAAAATCAATGAGGTTATTTATGTCATATTCAAAACCTGCAATAATATGCTTTGCTTTTTGGATCTTACTGCTGTAATCTTCTCCATTTGCTTGAGTTGGTATTTCTTCAGGAGAAGAGATTATGCCAGAAAATAAATTAACTACATCTCTGTCTGAGGATGTGCTTAGTATGTTTTGAGAATAAAATCCACTTGCAAGTTTAAGACGAAGCTTATCATTTACAATATATTTCATTCCTAGTCTTGGTTCAGGAGATAATCCTAATGTATATTTTTGAATACGGAATCCAGGTTCAATAATTAATCTGGTGGATGTATATTGGTAATTCACATAAGCTGAAAATTCCGAGGTATTTTCATTTTGAGTTATTGGAGTGTTAACTGAGTTATATGTTAGGAAGTCAGTAGCATATCCATGAACGTCAAAGCCATACTTGATTTTGCTTTTTGGTTTAAAGTAAGTGAAGTCAAACCCCATGTTAAATCCAGCAATGCCACTTTCTCTTAATGGAGAGGCTTCTTCATCTAATTTGATGTTATAAGATGAATATGCAAAGTTACCTTCAATTAAAACAGGGGAGCCACCAGGTATCAAAATAAATTCACTTCCAATTCCAGTAGAATTCCAACTTAATTTTGATATGTTTTCATAGTCTACCATATCCTGGAAATTAAACCCAAATAAATTAAATTTACTTCCATTATTTCCATGAAGAGAGAACTTTCCATATAAATCGGTATAGCTGTATGGAAGACCTTTATCGTCAAAGAAAAGTACAGGTTCTTTATAAAATAATTCAGAACTTTTATCTAAATATGATGTTTTTCCTGAAAACACAAAAGAAGATTTTTGATTTTTACTTAATGGGCCTTCTAATAAAAGTTTAGATCCAAATGTATTAGCAGTAAGCTTTCCGCCTAAACTTTTCTTATTACCATCTTTAGTTTTTATATCCATAATAGAAGATACACGACCCCCATACTCGGCATTAAATCCACCAGTGAAAACATCTGTATTGCGTATTATATCCGTATCAAAAACTGAAAAAAGACCAATAGAATGAAATGGGCTATAAATTATCATTCCATCTAATAAAACTTTATTTTGAATTGGAGATCCTCCTCTAATGTATAATTGTCCTCCTTGGTCTCCAGTGAAAACAACCCCAGGTATGATTTGTATGTATTGAGCTAAGTCTGGATCACCACCTATAGTTGGAACCATTTCAAGCTCCTTTTTAGTTATTTTTATAGAAGCAACATTTACTTCAGTTCTCATAGCTTCTCTTTCTGCTGATATTTTAACCTCATTTAACTTAATACTAGATTCTCCAATTTCAAGATTTTGTGTAAGGATTTGATTTTCTTTTAAAATGATATTTATTTGAGTAGTATCATATCCAATATATGTTACAGTTAATTTATAGTTTCCAGATTGTACTTTAGAAATATTATACATTCCATTAACATCAGTAGGCGCTCCAATTGTTGTTCCTTGTAAGAAGACATTACAGAACATAACTGGTTCGCCAGATGATTTGTCATATACAAAACCTCTAATAGTACCATTTTGAGCGTAGCTACTAGATGTAATGAAAATGAATATAATTAGACTGAGAATTTTGCGCATAATTTCTTAAAAAAGTAAGCAAATATAGATAAATAAATACAGCTATTTTAGGTGTGAAGTATCTTAAAAATAAGTTCTGTTAAAAGTGATTCGTGTGTTGTATTTTTATTATTAATTCCTTTAGATCTTAATTCGTACTCTCTTATATATTCAAAAATATAATAAAGTTGCTGAGTGGAATAATTATTTGAAGCTACTTTGTATTGAGAAATAAAGTATGGATTAATCTTTAAAGCTAATGCAATTTTCTGTTTGCTCTGGTTTTGAAGTTGTTTATATATAATAACTTTTTGAAAAAAAGAGAAAATTGAGCTTATGGTTAGTACAAATGGGTAGTTTTTAGAATTTGAGCTTAAATATTTTGCAATTTTATTTGACTGGAGAATATCTTTCTTTGCTAAAGAGTTCTGTAATTCAAAAACATTATAATCTTTGCTTATTCCAATATTCTGTTCAATTAATATGGTAGTGATTTCTTTATTTTGATTAATGCTAATAAATAGTTTTTCAAGTTCATTTGTAATCTTTGTAAGGTTAGCCCCAAGGAATTCGGCTAATATTGCACATGATTTATTAGTTATTAATCTGTTTTTGTCTTTACAATAATCGCTTATCCAACTTGATACTTGATTATCATATAATTTATTGCTTTCGAAAAGTAATAAGTTCTTTTGAATGTATTTTATAAAGCTTTTTCTTTTATCAATTTTTTTGTTTTTATAACAAATAACTAGAATTGTTGTCGAAAGAGGGTTTTTGATATAATCCTCAAGCTTTTCAATATTTATCACATATTGAGCTTCTTTAATAATCACAACTCTATTGACTGCCCCAAATGGATATTGTTTAACTTCAGTAATTATTTCAGCTGTACTAGTTTCTTTACCGTAAAGAGTTACTTGATTAAAAGATTTTTCTTCTTCATTAAGTATTCTTTCTGAAATATATTTTGAAATTTTATCAATATAATAGCTTTCATCTCCAGTAAGAAAATAAAGATTTTTGTATTCTTTCTTATCAATTGATTCTATTATCTCATTATATTTCATGTAAATTTGTGGGGTTATGCAAGAAAAACTGAATTTGCCAAAATTTAATTTCAAAAATAGATTAGTTGATAATACTATCCAAATTTTTGATGAAGTAAGAAAAGGATATTTTAAATTAACTCCAGAAGAATGGGTTAGACAACATGTTATTAATTATTTAGCTGTTTACAAAAACTATCCTATTGGTCTTATGCAAGTAGAAAAATTAATTAAATATAATAATCTTAATACTAGAGCTGATCTAATTGTCAATGATAGAGACTTTAACCCTGTCGTATTGGTTGAGTGTAAGGCTCCAAATGTTAAGATTGGTAAAGATGCATTTGATCAAATAGCAAAATATAATTTTAGCTTAAAAGCAAAATATCTTTTTGTGACTAATGGGTTGAAGCATTATTGTTGTAGCATAAATTATGCAAGTGGGGAGACCGAATTTCTTAATGATATTCCTGCTAAAATTGTTTAGCTAATAATAGATAAAAAGCAGGTAAATCAAAGGTTTAAGAACATAGTTTTTTACTAGGTGGTGCAAACTTGGTTAAATTAATTCCTATCACTGCATTTGTATATTCTTCCATTGTAGGTGTTCTTCCAAGAATTGCTGCAAGTACAACTACTGGCGTAGAAGCTAATAATGATTCACCTTTCTTTCGATCTGAATCTGCTACAACACGACCTTTAAAAAGACGAGTAGAAGTTGCCATAACAGTATCTCCTTTTGCGGCTTTTTCTTGATTACCCATACAAAGATTACATCCTGGCCTCTCGAGATACATCATGTTCTCATACTCTACACGTGCTGAATCTTTAGGGTTATTGTCATTAAATTCAAATCCAGAATACTTTTGAAGAACATCCCAGTCTCCTTCAGCTTTGAGTTCATCAATGATATTATATGTTGGAGCTGCTACTATTAGTGGAGCGTTAAATTTAATTTCACCATTATAATTTTCAAGATTTCTAAGCATCTGCGCAAGAATCTTAAGATCACCTTTATGAACCATGCACGAGCCTACAAAGCCAAGATCAATTTTTTTCTTTCCCTGATAGTATGAGAGTGGTCTGATTGTATCATGTGTATATCTTTTAGAAATATCATCATTATTAACATCAGGATCTGCAATCATTGGCTGCGAAATAATATCTAAATCTACTTCAAATTCTGCAAAGTATTTAGCATTAGAGTCAGGTGTTAAAGCAGGTTTCTCTCCAGATCTGATTTCTTCAATTCTCTGATTAGCTTTATTAATTAGTCCTTGAAGAACTTGTTTGGTATTATCCATACCTTTATTAATCATCGTCTGAATTCTGCTTTTTGCAACTTCTAATGATTCAATTAATGTATTGTCTTCCGAAATACAAATAGAGGCTTTTGCTTTCATCTCTGCTGTCCAATCTGTGAATGTAAATGCTTTATCGGCAAGTAGCGTTCCAATGTGAACTTCAATAATCCTACCTTGAAAAACATTTTCGCCACTAAATTCATCAAGCATTTGAGATTGTGTAGCATGAACTACATCTCGAAAGTCCATATGCTCATTCATTTCTCCCTTGAATGTCACTTTAACAGATTCAGGAATAGGCATTGTAGCTTCCCCAGTCGCAAGTGCAAGTGCAACAGTTCCAGAATCTGCACCAAAGGCAACGCCTTTAGACATTCTGGTATGAGAATCTCCACCAATAATAATAGCCCAATCATCAATAGTAAGATCATTTAAAACCTTGTGAATTACATCTGTCATAGCATGATATTTTCCATTTGGATCTCGAGCAGTAATAAGACCAAAATTATTCATGAAATTCATAAGTCTAGGTATATTTGCTTTAGACTTTTCATCCCATACTGAAGCAGTGTGACAGCCTGATTGATATGCGCCATCAACAATTGGTGAAATAATTGTAGCAGCCATAGACTCTAATTCTTGAGAAGTCATAAGTCCAGTTGTATCCTGTGAGCCTACAATGTTAACCTCTACACGGACATCAGATCCTGCATGTAAAACTTTTCCAGGTGTTGTGCCAACAGCATTTTTATTAAATATTTTTTCAACTGCTGTTAGGCCTTGTGCTTTATGTGAAATTTCTTTTGAGGGAGCAAAAACTGTTAACTTTTCAATCCCTAAAGTTTTAGCTGCAAACAATTGAAGTTTTTTACCAAATACAATAGCATATGAACCTCCTGCTCTCATGAATTCTATTTTTTGAGGAGTAAATGCAGCAGAGATATCACTTAATTCTTTATTTCCATTATATAGTTTTTTCTTTTTGGTATTAATAGTTAAAACTGTTCCTGTCTTAACAGAGTATGATTCTTCAAGAACATGCTCTCCTTCATCTGTCAATATTGTATTTCCATTATTATCTTTTTTCTTAACCCAATTCTTAAGGTCAAGGCCAATACCTCCAGTGACATCAACGGTTGTTAGAAAAATTGGAGAAACCCCATTAGTTCCAGCAATTACTGGAGCAATATTAATAAATGGAACATATGGACTCGCTTGTTTTCCAATCCATAATGCAACATTATTCACTCCTGACATTCTTGATGACCCGACTCCCATAGTTCCTTTCTCAGCAATTAACATTATAGTTTTGTCAGGATGTTTTTTTTGTAAATCTAGTAGTTCTTTTTGTTGACTTTCATTGTGTTCAAACATACACTTTCCGTGTAATTCTCTATCTGATCTAGAGTGAGCATCGCCACCTGGAGATAATAAGTCTGTTGAAATATCTCCTACTCCAGCAATAAAGGTTACAACTTTAATTTCTTCTTCTATATTTGGAAGTTTTGTAAAAAATTCAGCTTTAGAGTAGCTCACTATAATTTCCTCGGCTATTTTATTTTTATTTTTATATGCATTGGCTAAACGTTCGGTATCTGCATCGTAAAGAAAAACTTGTGTTTTAAGAATATTTGCTGCGTTTTTAGCAATTAAGAGATTATCTCCTAAAGCCAAATCAAGTAGAACTCTAACCGAAGGTCCACCTTTCATATGAGATAATAGTTCAAAGGCAAAATCAGATGAGATTTCTTCTACGAATGCTTCATTTAAAATAATCTCTTTTAAAAATTTTGCTTTTTCTTCAGCTGCGCTTGTAGTTCCTGGAATTGTATTATAAGTGAAAAAATTAATGGATTCTTTTCTATGCAAGTTATTTACATCTTTAATTTGCATAATTATTTCACTTAGCAGTTCAGCGTTTTCAATTGGCTTAGGATTAAGGTTCATTTTCTTACGTTCCTTAATTTCTGCTATATAATTTTGGTAATTCTTCATAATAGAAATCTGTCTAATATTAAAGTCAACTTTGAGAAAAAAATTCAATTATAAAGCCGAGTATTTAATTATTACAAATATAATGATTTTAATGATTTTTTATCACCAGTGTAAAACAATAAGACATAAAAAAACCGAATTTTAAAAATCCGGTTTTTAATATTATTGTAAAATAAATTATTCTGACACTACACTAAAAGGGACACTTACTTTTACAGATCTATGTAGTCTAACTTCTGCTTCATAATTACCAATTTCTTTAATTGTTGTAAGTTTTACAAATCTTTTATCTACATCATGACCAAGAGCTGATAATGCATCAGTAAATTGAGACGATGTAATTGAACCAAATAGTTTCGTGCCTCCTTCTGCTACTTTAGCTTTAATTTTCACATCTAAGTTTGGTAGGGCTTCAGCTGTTTTATTAAGCTGAGTAATTAGTTTAGAGTCTTTTTGTTCTTGTTGTTTTAGATTTTCAGCTAGAACTTTAACAGCAGATTCTGTTGCAAGTACAGCTTTTCCTGAAGGAATAAGAAAATTCCTTCCAAATCCAGCTTTTACTTTTACAACTTCATTTTTAAAACCTAGCTTCTCAACGTTTTCTAATAAAATAATATCCATGTTTTTATTTTTTTAAGATTATTTTAGATTATCACCTACAAAAGGAAGTAAAGCTAATTGTCTTGCTCTTTTTACAGCTACAGCTAATCTTCTTTGAAATTTCATAGAATTACCTGTAATTCTTCTTGGTAGAATTTTCCCCTGTTCATTTAAGAAACGCATTAAAAAGTCAGGATCTTTGTAATCTATATATTGTATGCCCATTTTTTTAAATCGACAATACTTACTTTGTTTTCTTTTCTCAATATCTACTGGAGAAAGGTATCTAATTTCTGTTTTATTACTCATAATTATTCTGATTTAGATTTTTCATTTAACTTCTTTCTTCTTCTATCAGCATATTCCATGGCATATTTATCTAGTCTAACAGTTTGCCATCTAATAACTCTTTCATCTCTTTGAAATTCTACTTCAAAATTATTTATGATAGATCCTTCAGCTTGAAACTCTAGTAGGTAGTAAAATCCAGTTTTTTTCTTCTGAATAACATATTTAAGTTTTTTTAAGCCCCAGTTCTCCTCATGAGATATCTTTGCTTTTTTATCTTTTAAGTAATCGATAAATTTTTTTACCGTTTCCCTTACCTGTTCATCAGATAAGACGGGATTCATTATGAAAACGGTTTCGTAATTGTTCATCTTATTTTAGTTTTCTTATTAATAATATTAGTTTAAATCGGGCGGCAAATTTAGAAAAACTATATAGAATAACCAAATAAGAGTTGTTTTTTAATTTGAATAATTATTTAGTTATTATTTTATTATAAATGTTAAATTTGTAATCCATTTTTAGCACCTGAAATATGAGTGATTTTTTAGTCTCAGCAAGAAAATATAGACCTAAAACTTTTGATAGAGTTATTGGGCAGGATGCTATCACTTCAACATTAAAAAGTGCGATTAGCCAAAATCAGTTAGCTCAATCATTTTTGTTTTGTGGTCCTAGAGGAGTTGGTAAAACATCTCTTGCTAGAATACTCGCAAAGACTATCAACTGTGAGAATATGAGCACTGATATAAGTGCATGTGATGATTGTGTTTCATGTACCTCTTTTAATGAAAACAGTTCCTTTAATGTCCATGAACTTGATGCCGCTTCCAATAATTCTGTTGATGATATCCGTAACCTTGTTGATCAAGTTCGTTTTGCTCCTCAAGTAGGTGCGTACAATATTTATATAATTGATGAGGTTCATATGCTGTCTCAATCTGCTTTCAATGCTTTCTTAAAAACATTAGAAGAGCCTCCTAAACATGCTAAATTTATATTAGCTACAACAGAAAAACATAAAATAATACCTACTATTTTATCTCGCTGTCAAATATTTGATTTTAAACGAGTTGGAACGGATGATATTGTAAAGAATTTACAATATGTTGCTGAGATGGAAGATATATCAGCTGATCTTGATGCGCTTCAGCTAATTGCTGAAAAATCTGATGGCGCATTAAGAGATTCTTTATCTTTATTTGATAGATTGGTAAGTTTTTCAGAAAAGACATTAGAATATCAAGATGTTATTACTCATTTAAATATTCTTGATTATGATTATTATTTTAGAATTACTGATCAATTAATAGAAAACAATATAAGTGCTTTACTTGTTTCCTATAATGAGATTATTAATAATGGTTTTGATGGGCAAAACTTTATAAATGGATTGGCAAATCATCTTAGAGATTTATTATTATGTCAGGATAGTTTAACCGTGACATTGCTAAATAAAAATAATGATTTAGAAAAAAGATATTTAGATCAAGCAACTCAAACAAATACTAAGTTTTTAGTTAAAGCTTTAAAATTAACTAATGAATGTGATATTCAATATAAATTGAGCAATAATCAAAGATTACTTGTTGAGATTTGTTTAATGCAGATATCCTCTATTGGTCAAGAAGCTGAAGTAAAAAAAAAACATAAAAATTTTATAGTTTCTCAACCATCTAAAATATCTGATGATAGTGGTTTTGATGCTAAAAAAAATGATGATAACTATAAAAATAATTCTGAGAATGAAATTCAGCTAAAGGAGATTGAGGGTATTATAGTAGATAAGACGATTGAAATCATAGCTGAAAAAAAAGCGCCAGTAAAAGATGAGCTAACTCAGGAGTATGTAAAAAGGGATGTTATAAAGCCTAAAACAATATCTATTCTAAATATTATTGATGAAGAAGATAATCTAGAAATTTTAGACGTATCATCTAAGATTGTAAGATCAGAGTTGATTTCTGAAAATATTGTTTTAGAAACATGGAAGGAAATGATTGTTTATTTTAACGATAAGGAAAAATCAAATTTAGCTATTACACTTGGGATAAATAAACCTTTACTTAATTCGGAAGGTCACATAGAGATAACTTTAAGTAATTCATCACAAATTGAATTAATTAATCAAGAAAAACATAATGTTTTAAGGTTTTTAAGAGATAAGTTAAGTAATGACTTAATTGACTTAGTAGCTAAAGTTGCTCCACTAACAAAAGATAATACACCATATACAAATTCAGATAAATTTAAAAAAATGTCTCAAGATAATAAACATTTAGAAAAACTACGTCAAGAGCTTGGGCTTGACCCAGATTATTAATAAAATTACAAATTATGTCTACAAAAAATATTATAACAATTTTACTGGTAGTTTCTGCTGGGATTTATTTAACTATTAATGCAAAAAAACAAAACAAAATGATTGAAAACAATTATGAATCAGTAGATAATGATCCATTAAATGCTAGAATATATACTTTAGATAATGGTTTGAAAGTATATCTCTCATCATACGATGATGCTCCCAGGGTTCAGACAAATATTGCAGTACGAGCTGGAAGTAAAAATGACCCTGCTCATGCTACGGGTCTTGCGCACTATTTAGAACACATGCTATTTAAGGGAACTGATAAATATGGAACTTTAGATTATTCAAAAGAAAAGCCGTTGTTAGATAAAATAGAATCACTTTATGAAGAGTATAGATCCGTTAATATGTTAGATGTTGATAGTAGAGATAAAATTTGGCGTCAAATTGATTCAGTTTCTGGAGAAGCTGCTAAACTATGTATCGCTAATGAATATGATAAAATGTTAAGTGGGATTGGAGCTAAAGGGACTAACGCATATACTTCAAATGAAAGAACCGTTTATGTAAATGATGTTCCTTCAAATCAAATTGAGAAATGGTTAAAGATTGAGGCGGAACGTTTTAGAATGCCTGTTTTTAGACTATTTCATACAGAACTGGAAGCAGTTTATGAGGAGAAAAATAGATCTTTAGATAGTGATGGTAGTAAGATGTTTGAGGGGCTTATGTCCGGTCTCTTTGAGAAACATCAGTATGGAACACAAACAACTATTGGAACGATTGATCATTTAAAAAACCCTTCACTTACTGAAATTAGAAAATATTTTAATAAATACTATGTGCCAAATAATATGGCAATATGTATGTCAGGTGATTTTGAATACGATAATGTTATTAGACTAGTAAACAAGTATTTTGGAGATTTTGAGCGTAAAGATGATCCATTATTTGAAGTTCTAAAAGAAGATAAGATTGTTTCTCCTAAAATAACTAATGTTTATGGTCCTGAAGCTGAAAGGCTGTATGTTGGTTTTAGATTAAATGGAGCAAATTCTAGTGATGCTAATCTTCTTAGAATGGTTGACATGGTTTTAAGTAATACATCAGCTGGATTAATTGATATTAATCTTAATCAGGCCCAAAAACTAACAGGTGGTGGTTGTTTTCCATATATTTTAAATGATTACTCTATTCACGGTTTTTACGGAAGTCCATTAACAAATCAAAGTCTGGAAGATGTTAAAGATTTATTACTATCACAACTTGATGAAATTAAAGAGGGTAATTTTTCAGACTGGATATTGAAAGCGATTATTTCTGATCTTAAGTTAGAGCAAATTAAAAAATATGAATCTAATAACGGTAGAGCTGAAGAGTTTGTAGATGCATTTATTTTAAATAAAAGCTGGAAAGAACATCAGAATTCATTAAATGAATTATCAAAGATTACCAAGCAAGATATTATAGATTTTGTAAATAAAAACTATAGTGATAATTACATTGTAGTTTATAAAAGATTAGGTGATGATCCTAACGCTATTAAGGTTACTAAGCCACAGATTACTCCGGTGACTGTAAATAGAGAGGATAAATCTTTATTTCTATCTTCGGTTCTAGCTGAAGAGGTTAGTGAAATTGAACCAAAGTTTATTGATTTTTCAAAAGATATTCAAAAAGACACAATAAATTCTGTTTCTCTATTATACAAAGAAAATAAAGAGAATGAAAGATTTAAATTAAACTATATTCTTGATATGGGTACTGATCATAATCGAAAACTAAAGTTAGCATTAGATTATTTGAAATATTTAGGAACTGATAAAATTTCTTCAAGTCAAAAACTTGAAGAGTTCTATAAACTTGGGTGTGATTTATCAGTTACTACTTCTTCAAATTCAACTAAGGTTTCTCTAACAGGCTTATCAGAAAATTTCGAGGAATCTGTTACTCTTTTAGAAAATATTTTATCAAATGCTGTAGCAGATGAGGATGCCTTATTAAGCCTTAAAGCAACATATGAAAAACAAAAAAATGATGCCAAGTTAGATAAGCAGGTTATTTTGTTTTCTGCCATGACAAGCTATGCTCGCTATGGTAAGAACTCTTCATTTACTAACTCGCTAACTAAAGACGAATTAGATTCTATAAGCTCAACAGAATTATTAGATATTATACATAGTCTAACTAAAAATGATCATAGAGTTTTATATTATGGTCCTGATAATATTTCTGAAGTTAAAAATTTAATGCTTAATGTTCACAATACTTCTGGATTAATTGCAATAGAAAAAAAGAATTTAAATGTGGAAAATAAGATGAATAAGAATCAAGTATATGTTCTTGATTATGATATGAAGCAAGCTGAAGTTGTTATGTACACAAGAGGATCTAAATTAAATAAAGATGAATATTCAATTATTAAATTTCATAATGAATATTTTGGAGGCGGAATGAGTTCTATTGTCTTTCAAGAGATGCGCGAGTCTAAGGCATTGGCTTACTCTGTCTACAGCACATATACAATACCTAAAAAATTAGATGATTCTCACTATGGATTTTCATATGTAGGTACTCAGGCTGATAAACTTGGAGATGCAATGCAAGGAATGCTTGGATTGTTAACTCAAATGCCTGAGGCAAATTCTAATATGGAAACAGCTAGAGAGGGTATTTTGCAAAAGATAAGAACTGAAAGGATAACTAAAGCAAAAGTTTTAGATTATTACGAGGAAGTTAAAAAAGTCAATATTGATTATGATATGAGAAGTGATTTGTATAAAAATGTTTCAGCTTTTACAATGGAGGATTTAACTAATTTTCATAATACTCATGTAAAAAGTGATAATTATACATATATGGTTCTTGGAAGCTCTAAAGAAATTGACTTGAAATTATTAGAGTCCTATGGAGATGTTACAATACTTAAATTAGAAGATGTATTTGGTTACTAAATAGTTTTAAAAAATGTTTAATGAAAGTTCTATGATATATGAGTGGTAAAAAATCAAAAATAATTTACACAAAAACTGATGAAGCTCCAATGCTTGCAACTCATTCATTATTGCCAATTATAAGTTCTTTTCTTTCAAAAGCACAAATTGAGATTGAGACTAAAGATATTTCTTTAGCATCTAGGATTTTGGCTGTCTTTCCAGAATATCTAGAAGATAATCAGCAGGTAAATGATGATCTTGCTGAACTTGGTGAGCTTGTCAAAAAATCTGAGGCTAATATTATTAAGCTTCCTAATATTTCAGCATCTGTTCCACAATTAATTGCAACTATTGAGGAATTACAATTTAAAGGATTTAATATTCCATCTTATAATGACACCCCAATAACAGAGCAAGAAAAAAACATTCAGAATAGATATAATAAGGTTAAAGGTTCTGCAGTAAATCCTGTTCTTAGAGAAGGGAATTCAGATAGAAGAGCCCCAAATGCTGTGAAAAATTATGCGAAGATTAATCCTCACTCAATGGGTGTTTGGAAATCTGATTCTAAAACCCATATAGCTACAATGGTGAGTGGTGATTTTCATCATAATGAAAAATCATTTTGTGTTGAAAAAGCAACTGAAGTAAAAATACAGCATTTTGCATCTGATGGATCTATAACTACTTTAAAGGAAAAAACTGCTTTATTAGCTGAGGAGATTATTGATGCATCTTTTATGAGTAAAAAAGCATTAGTATGTTTTTTGAAAAAAGAAATTAAAGAAGCTAAAAACACTGGAATCTTATTATCTCTTCATATGAAAGCCACTATGATGAAGGTTTCTGACCCTATTATTTTTGGACATGCTGTAAATATTTTCTTTGCTGATGTAGTTGAAAAACATAAAGATCTCTTAACTGAATTAGGAGTTGACTTTAGAAATGGATTTGGAGATTTATTAGATAAAATTAGTGATTTGCCTGATAATAAAAAATCCGAAATTGAATCAGATATTAATTTAGTATATAAAAATAACGCAAATTTAGCAATGGTTGATTCTAGCAATGGAATTACTAATTTACATGTGCCATCTGATGTAATTATTGATGCATCAATGCCTGCCATGATAAGAACTTCTGGGCAAATGTGGAACAGAGATAATAAGACTGAAGATACAAAAGCAATTATTCCTGACAGTTCATATGCTAGTGTGTATTCTGCAACTATAGATTTTTGTAAAAATAATGGTGCTTTTGATCCATCTACAATGGGTACTGTTCCAAATGTTGGTTTAATGGCTCAAAAGGCGGAAGAATATGGTTCTCATGATAAAACATTTGAAATTAAATCTCAAGGAATAGTAAGGGTGATAGATTTAGAAGGTAATGTTTTGATTGAGCATAAAGTAGAGGAGGGTGATATTTGGAGGATGTGTCAGACAAAAGATGATCCAATAAAAGACTGGGTTAAGTTAGCTGTAAAAAGAGCAAAAGCTACAAATTTACCAGCAATTTTTTGGCTTAATAAAGATAGGGCTCATGATGCTGAATTAATAAAAAAAGTTAATCTTTTTTTGGGAGACTATGAAACTTCTGATTTAGATATTAAGATTTTATCTCCTTATGAAGCTACTTTGTATACTTTAAAAAGAGTTAAATATGGAGAGGATACAATTTCAGTAACTGGAAATGTTTTAAGAGATTATCTTACCGATTTATTTCCAATCTTAGAATTAGGTACTTCTGCAAAAATGTTATCTATTGTGCCACTTATGAATGGTGGAGGTTTGTTTGAGACTGGTGCTGGTGGCTCAGCTCCCAAGCATATAAAGCAATTTATCAAGGAAGGGCATTTAAGATGGGACTCTTTGGGTGAGTTTATGGCAATTGTAGTTTCCTTAGAGCATCTAGCTGAGCAAAATAATAATTCAAAAGCTAAAATATTTGCTAGTACACTTGATATTGCAATTGAGAATCTGTTAAAGAACGGTAAATCTCCTAAGAGAAAAGTAGGTGAGCTAGATAATAGAGGTTCTCATTTTTATTTAGCTATGTATTGGGCTGAGGAGCTAGTTAATCAAACATATGATGATGAATTAAAAGATATATTTAAAAAAATAGCTTTAAGAATGAAAGAGAACGAGGGAGTTATTCTTGCTGAATTAAATAGTAGTCAAGGAGAAAAAAACAATATTAATGGTTATTATTATCCAGATGCTGATATAACGTGTTCTTTTATGCGACCAAGTAGCACATTAAATGATATTATAGATAATTTATAATTCAAAAAAATTATCATTAAAATTAATTAAGTAAAGTTTCTTCGTTGCTCTTGTACACGCTGTGTATAACCATCTAAGATAGTTTTTATCAAGCATTTCTTCTTTAAAATAACCTAGGTCAATAAAAACTTCTTCCCACTGACCTCCTTGAGATTTATGACACGTTATTGAATATGCAAATTTAATTTGCAGTGCATTGAAATATTTATTTTCTTTAATTTTTTTATTTACTCCTTTATCTCCTTTATAATCTAATCCTACTTCTTTATAAAGTTTTTGATATTCATTGTATGAAAGTGATGGAGTTTCTGATTCAATTGTATCTAGCAGTAAAATTGTTTCAAGTTCTTTTTCTTTTGGATAGTCTAAAAGTTTAATACTTGCTTTTGCAAATCTAAATCCATATCGCTCAATAATATCATTAATTCTAGTAACCTCTACAATGTCTCCATTTGCTAAAAATCCAGCCTCACTATCTTCATCTAACCAAAAGTAATTATTTCTAACTATCATTAGTATATCTCCAGTAGAAATAGAATCTTCTTGCCATCTAATCTCACTTCTAATTCTAGAGTTGTATTGGTTGGCTCTTTTATTTGATCTACAAATCACAGCTGTATTTTCAACGCCTGAGCGACTGTATGAACTTTCAATATGATCTTGTAATTCTTCTCCTGAATTAATTCTTATAACTTCATTGTTGGTTTTAAATTTCGGAAAAATATAATTTTCCTCTAATATTTGATTTCTAATATTTGTTGCGTTTTCTAATATTAGTGAGTTTTTTTTTTGTCTAACTACATTTTTAAGTTCTCTGCATATTGTGTGTTTATTGTAATTTAACTCAATTCTTTCTTCATCTAATGCTGGACTGATTTCTAAATGTATAGGTGGGAGCTGGGCTGTATCTCCAATTAATATTAATTTACAATCTACTCCCTCATATATGTATTCTATAAGATCTTTAAGTAGTGATCTGTTACCTAGACTATCTTTTGAGTCTTCTGGAATCATTGAGGCTTCATCAACGATGAAAATTGTATTTGAATGAGTGTTTTCCTTTAAAGTAATATATGTATTGCCAGTTTTTGTTGTTCGGATCCAGTAAATTTTTTTGTGAATTGTAGATGATTTCTTTTTAGAGTATTTTGAAAGAACTTTTGCTGCTCTTCCAGTAGGTGCTAATAAAACAGAGCGTTTTCCAATACTTGGTAGTGATTTTACTAAAGAAGATATTAATGTTGTTTTACCAGTACCAGCATAGCCTTTAAGAACAAAAATATTTTTATTTCCTAGAGTTAAAACATATTCATTAATGTCAGTAAATAATTGTGATTGCTCTTGTGTTGGTGTATGTGGAAAGTGAAAGTTGAGTTTTTCTAGTAATGTAGTTTTTTTCAAAATTTATATGATATTAACTTCAGGTACAATTTTGATATTAAATTTACTAAAAACTGATTCTTGTATTTTTTTTGATAATTTAAGAATTTGCTCACCATTTCCTTTACCATAATTTACTAAAACAAGAGCTTGCTTTTCATATACTCCAATATCACCTACTTTAAAGCCTTTCCATCCTGCTTGCTCTATTAGCCATCCCGCTGCAACCTTTATATGGTTTTTAGAATGTTGGAAGCCAACTATTTTTGGAAATTGTATTTGAATTTCTTTAAATTGCTTTTTCTCAATAACAGGATTCTTAAAAAAACTTCCACTATTACCTAAATCTTTTGGGTCAGGTAGTTTTCTAGTTCTAATATTGATTACTGCTTGACATATTGTTTGGCAATTGGCAACTTTATTAGTTGCTTTAAGTTCAGAAGTAATAGCGCCATAAGAAATATTATTGAGATTATGTTTACTTAATTTAAAGATAACTTTAGTAATAATTACTTTGTCTTTAAGATCATTTTTAAATATTGAATTTCTGTAGCTAAATCTACATTCTTTATTTGTTAGGTTTTTTTCTATTTTACTTTTTTTATCTATAAAAAAAACTTTTTCAATAGTATCTTTTATTTCAACACCATAGGCCCCAATATTTTGCATTGGAGAGGCTCCTACTAGTCCTGGAATTAGTGCTAGATTTTCTATTCCTGAAAGATTTTTTTCTACACTCCATAAAACAAATTCATGCCAATTAACACCACTACCTACTTCTATAATAACATGATCTTGTGTTTCAGAAATTATCTTTATTCCTGTAATACTATTCTTTAATATTATGCCATCAAAATTTTTAGTTATAAGTATATTAGAGCCTCCACCTAAAATAAAAATTGGCTCATTTTTAATAATATCACTTGATAATATTTCTTTTAATGAATTAATATCTTTAAACTCATAAAAAAGTTTGCAAGTTGCCGAAATTCCAAAAGTATTAAGTGATTTTAATTGATGATTAGTTGAAATTGATTCTATCATAATTCATCTATACCTATTTCTATTAGATTATTATTAGTACATTTTATAATGCGAGAATGAAATTTTTTTATGATTTCATAATCATGTGTTGCAACAATAATAGTTGTTCCTTCTTTATTAATCTCCTTTAGTAATTCAACAATTTTTAATGATTTATTTGGATCAAGATTGCCAGTAGGCTCATCTGCAAGAATTACTTCAGGTTTGTTTAGTAAGGCGCGTGCAATTGCTGCTCTTTGTTGTTCTCCTCCTGAAAGTTCATATGGCATTTTATCATTAAATCCATCAAGATGAACGCTTGCTAAAACTTCATTAATTCTTTTGTTTATTGCTTTTTTCTCTTTCCATCCTGTTGCTTTTAAAACAAAATCTAGATTCTCATTAACCGTTCTGTCTGAAAGTAATTGAAAATCTTGAAATACAATTCCAATTTTTCTTCTAAGTAGTGGGATTTCATTGCTTTTTATTTTATTAAGGTCATGTCCAGCTACAAAAATATTACCTGCTGAGACTCTAATCTCAGAATATAAAGATTTTACCAAGCTGCTTTTTCCGCTTCCAGTCTCTCCAATTAAATAAACAAAATCTCCATTTGTTATTTTAAGATTAATATTATTAAAGATTTTATGCTCATCTTGATGAATATTTACGCCTTCTAAAGAAATTATTTGATTACTCATGCTTTTGGTATGAATTTATGAATTTTTCCAAAAGGAAGTGTTTCTATTATTTTAATCATTTCTTGAGAGTATTTTTGAAGGTTGTTTTTTTTAAAACCTGTTTCTTTTTGGCTTACTCGAAAGTATGCTCTTAATGTCATTTTATCATCTCTAATTTGAATAAAATCCGGTATCATTTTTGTCCCTTTTATTTTTAGAATATAAAACATATCGGCAAATTAAGAAAATATATTATTTATTTAACTCAAAATATTTTTTTAAATTGTTCAAAACCTTTGTTGAAAACTTAAAAGTATACATATATACTCTTGATGCTTATTATCTAAATTTAATAATTATATGAAGAGTATAAAAAAAGATTTTCTTACATTAATTTTCACTGTTTTTTGTGTTTTTCTCTCTCATGCAAAGGTACAGGATTTTGATATTGCAATTGATTTATTTGAAAAGAAACAATACCTTCTTGCACAATCCTTATTTCAGCAGTTGAATTCCGATCAGGCTCTATTTTATAATGCAAAATGCTCAAAAAATTTATTTGCTGATGATGCCAAAGAGCTATTTGCGAAATTAATTAATGATTTTCCAAATTCAATCTTTTGTGATGAAGCTAATTTGTGTCTTGCTGATATATACTATAATCAACAAGATTTTAATAGTGCTATAAATTATTTTAAAATATCAGTAGATCAATTAAGTTTCTCCCAATATTTCAAATTAGCATATTCTTACTTTCAAATAGACTCTCTTGTTTCAGCAAAACATTTCTTTTCAAAACTATTGCTAGTTGAATCTGAATATCAATCAGCCTCTAAATATTATTTTGCTCATATCTCATATAAGTCTAAAAACTATCCAACTGCACTTAAGTGGTTTAAGCAACTTGAAAATGATATAAAGTTTAAAGCTATTGTTCCATATTACATTGCTCAGATTTATTATTTTTCAGAAGACTATAAACAGCTTGTAAATTATGTAGAGCCAATGATTAGTACTGTTGTTAACTCGAGAAAACTCGAGCTTAATAGAATATTAGGTGAATCTTATTATAGACTTAAGGATTATGCCAATGCTCTTAAATACCTTCAAGTATATCATTCTGAAGCAACATCCATTAGTCAAACTGATTTTTTCATGTTTGCATTTTCACATTATCAATCTTCAGATTATTTAAATGCTGTCAAGTATTTTAGAGAAATTAATCTTGTAAATGACACCTTAAGTCAATTTACATCATACTATTTGGCAGGATGTTACTTAAAGCTAGACAATAAAAAGTTTGCTTTACAAGCTTTTAAGAGTGCGTCTAGTTTAGGATTTAGTGAAAAAATTCAAGAGGAAGCTTATTTTAATTATGCAAAACTTGCTTTTGAATTAGATCTCCCATTTGAGAATACTCTTTCAATATTTCAGAATTTCAATGATAAGTTTGATTCAAAAGATAAAGAAGCATACATCAACTCTTTAATTATTGCTGTCTTAAAAGGTACTAGTAATTATAAGGATGCTTATTACGCTTTAAGGACTTCTAATAACTTATCTCTTAAAGATAAGCAACTAGCTCAAGAATTAGCTTTCTTTTTAGCAGTAAAAGCCTATAATGATAAAAGCTTTAATAAAGCTATTCAGCTTTTTAAGGAATCTAATTCTTATATGTTTAACCAAAATATTTTAGAAGCTAGTCAATTCTGGTTAGCAGAATCATATTATCAATTAGAAGAATATTTATTAGCTAAGGATGCTTATTTAGCTTTAAATTCTATGTCAAATGATTTTTTAAATAATATAAGTAAGTATAATCTTGGCTATAGCTATTTTAAATTAGGTGAATTTAAAAATTCAGCGAAATTATTTAGAGTCTTTATAAAACTTACCTCTGATTCAATGCTTTTAAATGATGCATTACTTAGAATTGCAGATGATTTTTATTTGCTTAAGCAGTTTTCTCTTGCAGAAAAATTTTATGAAAAATCTTTAGATCTTAATTTATTTGATTTAGATTACGCATTGTATCAAAGATCTGCATGTCTTGGATTAATAAATAATAATGACAAAAAAGTTGCAATTTTAAATCGAATTATTAGAGAGCATGAACAGTCAATTTATTTTGACAATGCATTATTTGACTTAGCACAACATTATAAAAATAATAATTTCAATTCAAAGGCTTTAATGTATTATGATAGAGTTTTAGCTTCAACAAATGATATTGAAATTCAAGCTAAGTCATATTTAAGTAAGGCAATGATTCATTACAATAATGATGATGTTAATAATGCTATTAAGGATTATAAGTTTGTAATAAGTTCTTTTAGAAATGGATTATATTTCAAGCAAGCCTTAATGGGTTTACAGTCTATATATATCGGTATTGCTAAAGTAGATGAGTATATAGCTTTTGTTAATAATTTATCTGATTATAGTATTAGTGAGTCGGAGCAGGATTCTTTGTCCTATAACTCAGCATTTATTAAATTTTCTGAGCAAGATTATAAAACCTCAAAAATTGCTTTTAAGAAATACATAAATCAATTTGCTAATGGTATATTTATTGCAGATGCTCACTATTACTTAGCAATTACTAGCAATAACCTTGGTGATTCTCTGCTAACTAATAATTGCTATAAATATATTGTTGATAATAATGTTGGGCAATATCTTGAAAAAGCATTGATCCATTTAGCTAGAGAATTTTATAATAAGAATGATTATTTATCATCTAATATTTATTACGAGGCTTTAAAGCCTATTGCCTCAAATAATAGTTTAAAGCGTGAGGTTAGTGTGAGGTTGATGTATGGTTATGAAAATATAAATATTGCCAAGGCCGTTGAGTATGCTAAAGATGTTTTAATGATGGATAAGATTGATAATTGGATTTTTTCTAAAGCAAATATTTTAATATCAAGATTAGATTTTTTAAATGGTAATTATGTAAGGGTTAGAAAAATATGTAATAAGGTTATTGAAGTTGATAATAATAGTGATGGCGCTGAAGCAATGTATATGTTAATCTATTTAACTTACCTTGATGATAGTCTAGATTTGGCTGAGACAATGATTTTTGAGATGACAGATGATTACTCTGATGATTATTTTATTGCTAAAGCATTTATTTTATTATCTGATATTTACCTTTCAAATGGAAATTCTTTTCAATCAAAAGCAACTTTAGAAAGTATTATTGATAATTATAGTGGTCAGGATTTAAAGTTAATTGCACAGGAAAAAAGAGAAAAAATTCTTGAATCAGAAATTATTGTTGAAGATAATATAATTATTGAGGATAGTTATATTGATATTTTTGAAGAAGAAATAGATTACGAATTATTGTTAGAGCCAGTAAATGATACCATTAAATAATATGCGAAATAAACTGTTTATATTACTTTTCTTCATTTTATCTACATGTGTATATTCTCAAGATTTAAAAACTACTGAGATTAAAGTTGTTGAGAGTATACAGGTTTTTGTTCCTGATGCTTTTAAATTAAATACTAAAGCAAGTTATCTTGACACAAGTAAACAGGATAAAAGTCAAAGCTATTCTTTTATTGATGAGGTCTATTATTCTAATTTTATTACTCGTCCTTTAGTTGCTGCTAAAATAAAGGGTAATAATAGAATAGATGTAAATTCTGCTAGTTTAAGACTGTCTTTAGGAAATCATTCATTTAAATCTGCTGAAATATCATATAATAGTAAGTATAAAAAAACTCTTTCTTATGGTCTTAGGGTGTTGACTAATAACAATAAATATATTACAAAGGGGGATAGCTATCATGCTAAAAATAATAACCAACAACTGTATTTATTTACAAAGAGTACTCTTAAGAGACATACAATTTCATCTTCATTAAAATATGAAAATTTGGTAGCTCAACATGATTATGCTAATACTTTTAATAATGATAGTGAGAACAGTTTCACATATTCAAAATTATTTTGTTCCATAAATTCTAGAAATCTTGAATCGAATAGATTATCTCATAAAACTTCATTGTTGTTTTCTGATCTTAATTCATTAACAGAGAATTATATTGGTATAAGTTCAGAGATTAGTAATTTAAGATTATATAAGCCATTAAATTTATTAATTCAATTTAATAATTATATAAACTACAGCAATCTTGAAACATCTTTTGGTAGAGAGAAAACAGATGTTAAAATCATTGACTTTAATCCATCTATGCTAATTTATAAGGGTGGTTTTGATATAGATTTTGGATTCAATCTGGGTATTGAAAACAATAAATCTATTAATACTATTGATATATTTCCTTTAATTACAATTAATAAAGAATTAGTTGATGGCATTTTAAATGTTTCATTTGGAATTGATCGTAGTGATTATCGTAACACTATTTCCTCCTTGTCACAAGAAAACCCCTATATTCATTCTTTTGGATTAAATAGTGGTAGTGTTAATGACTCTATTACTTATTCTCATTTATTAGAGACAACTGATATATATGAAGGGTTTTTTGCATTTAAGAATAAATTATCTAGCGACGAATTTTTAGATTTTAAATTTTCATTTGGTAAGATTCTGAATTTTCATTATTTTGATATTAAGGTTATTGATGGTTATAATAGATTTAGTGTTGATTATATTGATGTTTGGCAGCTTAAATTAAGTGCTAACTATTATAAGAAGTTTAATAATTTAGTTTCATTAAAGATTGATGTAGATTATGTTGATTGGTTTGATGTGATTGTTCCACATAAGTCTAATCTCATAAGTACTCTAGAATTGCCATTTACATTACGAAATAAAATTAAAATAATTCCTTCATTAAGTTTTCTTGGAGAAAGAAAAGCACTTCAGCAATCCGGTAATTTAATCTATCCCCCGCAATTTAATATAGTCAAGCTTGAAGAGCAATATATTATAGATCTTAATATTAATTATAATTACTCTAAAAAGCTTTCATTTCATATTGATATAAATAATATTTCTAACTCAAAAAAAGAACTTTGGAATGGTTATCAGCAGATAGGTTTAAATATGATATTTGGCTTTAATCGTTTATTCTAAAAGTTATCAACTTTTGTTGAAAAAATAACCTTAATTTTCTTATCGAATTCATCATGTTTAAAGAATGGATAATTGTATATTTGTTATAATATCAATAATTCAAATTTTATGTCTGAAGAAAACAAAAACAATGAAGAGTATGAGGCTAGTAATATTCAAGTCCTTGAAGGTTGCGAGAGCACGGGCATCGGATCTATCGGGGCTA
>CAYNGO010000010.1:0-39682 GCA_964397025.1 uncultured Weeksellaceae bacterium | reverse complement strand
AAAATGATTGCGATGGAATATCACATAATCTATTTAATGAATTAGATGCTGGTAATATTATAGTTATATCATTTGTTATGCCATGTGGGCCATGTGCAACTTATTCATTACCCGCTTATGATGCTGTAGAATCTTTTGCTACTAGCCATCCAGGAAAAGTACATTTTTATATTGCTGATGACCATCTTAGTACTGCATGTGTAATTCTAGAAAACTACGCTAATAATTACAATATGTCAAATTCTACAATTTTCTCAAATCCAAATATTGCTTGGAGTGACTATGGAACATATGGAATGCCTAAAGTTATTGTTCTTGGCGGTAGTGATCATTTGGTTTATTTAAATAAGAACGAGAATAAAATTAATTATTTAGAAGTTCATACAGCAATCTCTAATGCATTAGCAGATGGACTTTCTAGCTTAAATAATTCAAAAGCTAATCCTTTTGAAATTTCTACATTTCCTAATCCCGTTAAAAATAATTTAACAGTATCATACTCAACTTCAGGCAATGAAGAAATAAAGATAGAAATTATTGATTTATTAGGTAAAAGCATGATTCTAAAAAACAACCTTATTATCATTGAAGGATCTTATAGTGAAACATTAGATCTTTCTTCATTTAAAGGTGGAATGTATTTCATTAAGATTAGCAGCTCTACTAAAGAGCAAATAAAGCCAGTTAATATATTGAACTAGATATTAAGCATATGCGCTTATTTATTTTAATTACTCTACTAACATTTTCATATAGCTCATTAATAGCACAAGGTTGCTGCTCAGGAGCTTCTGGCAATCCAATAGCAGGAGGAGCTTCATCAGGTGTTTTACTAAAGGATCAATTAGAATTTTCTCTAAATTATCAATATAATTTCTCTGACAATTTCTTTGCTGGGCAATTAGACACATCCCTAACAAGTTTTGATAATTTAAGTAGTAATTATTTATTTTTTAGAACTGATTATGGAATAAGTGAAAGACTTACTATCTCTATAGCTAGTGGATATTTTATAAATAAAACAAAAATTGGATACAACCTCTCAGATACTACAAGCTCTACAGGTTTGAGTGACCTTATTGTATTTCCAAGATATAACATATATAATAAAGACCTTCCTTTCACAAGATCAGAAATAACTCTTGGTGTTGGTTTAAAAATACCAATAGGATCACATACTGATTCAAGCGAAACTATTCCGGGAGTTTGGGATGTCAACCCTCCTATCACACAACTATCTTCAGGTGCAAATGATTTAATATTATACTCTTTTTTCTATAGAGAATATAAGTTGAGAAAATTTAGAGTATTTGCTAACATATTACATATTAATAAAGGGTATAATTCATTAGATCAAAAAATCGGAAATTATACTAGCTATGCATTTTATGCTGGAAAAAGTTTTAAAAACAAATTATCTGTAACAATGCAACTAAAAGCAGAATTTATTCAAAAAATGGATGCAGGAAATATATGGAATAGTGAGGATTTAGAAGCATCTTCAGGAAGTAGAAAGATGTTTTTCATTCCACAGATAAGTTATGCTTTAAATGCAGTTAGTTTTTTTGCCACATATGAAATCCCTTTATATCAGAACTTAAATGGAGTTCAAATCGGATCAAAAACACAATTTACAATAGGATTAAATTATCGATTTTTAGTGCAAAATAAAATCTCTGAAAAAAATTAAGACCTAGAGAAAAGTTTAGAAATATATTTTCCTAGAATATCAAACTCTAGATTCACCCACCCACCGATTTTAACATCTTTCAAGTTTGTGTTCTCCCATGTATATGGTATGATTGCTACAGAGAATGAAGATTTCTTAGAATTTACTACTGTTAAACTTATTCCATTAATACAGATTGATCCTTTTTCTACAGTAATATTGTCGGAAGATGTGTATTTAAAAGTCATTAAAAATGATCCTCCTTGCTCGCTAATATTTTCGCATATACCAGTTTGATCAATATGGCCTTGAACAATATGGCCATCTAAACGACCATTAGCTAACATACTTCTCTCAATATTTACAGAATCTCCAATCTCTAGCTCACCTAAATTACTCTTATTAAGAGTTTCATTAATCGCGGTAACAACATAAATATCATCAGAGATATCAACTACTGTTAAACAAACACCATTATGAGAAATACTTTGGTCAACTCTAAATTCAGAAACTAAATTTGATTTAAAATGAAAATCTATATTATTATTGTTTTTCTTAACGTCAATAAGAGTTGACTGAGCTTCTATTATACCTGTAAACATCTTAATAATTTATTTCTTGTTGTTCAATTTTTTCTGGCATTTCACGTAAACTATATTGCTGATCACGCAACTGAGGCACAAAACCTGCTTCAACAATACACTCTTGAATACTGTCAGCAGTAAATCGATGTGGAGCTCCTGCAGCAGAAACAACATTCTCTTCAAGCATAATAGAACCCATATCATTAGCTCCACCATGCAAACAAATCTGTGCAGTTGGAGCTCCAACTGTTAACCAAGAAGCTTGAATATTCTTAATATTAGGCAACATGATTCTACTAATAGCTATCATTCTAATATACTCATCAGCGGTAACATTATTATTAATACCCTTAACTCTTTGTAGAAGAGTTCCGTCATCCATAAATGGCCAAGGAATAAAAGCTAAGAACCCTTTTGATTTTTCAGGTTTTCGAGATTGAACTTCTCTTATTGAAACTAAATGTTCAAACCGCTCCTGCAAAGTTTCTACGTGACCAAACATCATTGTAGCTGAGGTTGTAATATTTAGTTTATGGGCTTGATGCATGATTTCTAACCATTCTTTACCTGTACATTTGCCTTTAGAAATAAGCCTTCTTACTCTATCGCTTAGTATTTCAGCACCTGCTCCAGGCATACTATCCATGCCAGCATCTCTTAGTTCTGAAAGAGCATGCTCATGAGAAATATTATCAATCTTACAAATATGAGCAACTTCAGGAGGTCCTAATGCATGAAGCTTAATACTGGGGTAGAGTTCTTTTAAATTTCTAAATAATTTAGTGTAGTAAGATAGCCCTAGACCAGGATGATGCCCACCTTGTAGAAGAAGTTGATCTCCACCCCACTTAATAGTTTCTTCAATTTTCTTTTTATAAGTGTTAATATCAGTTATATAAACATCTTTATGCTTAGGGTGTCTAAAGAAATTACAAAACTTACAATTTGCATTACATGCATTGGTGGTATTAACATTTCTATCAATTTGCCATGTTACAATATTTCCCGAAACAGTATCTTGTCTTAACTCGTTTGCTGTCCACATTAGTTCAGCAGTGGGAACAGTGTTGTACAAAAACATACCCTCCTCAGTTGATAGAAATTCTTTTTTTAAAGCTCTAGCTAGTAAAAGTTTGCTGTTCATAAAAATCCTTAATTTTGCATCATCAAAATTACATAATTATATGAAGACTATTATTAAAAATAAAAATACAATTTCAGAAAAAGATAATATAATAATATTATCAAATAAGAAGAGTAAACTAACAAATTTTAATTTAAGCAGTGATGAAATAAAATATGTAATCAAACAACAAAAGAGCAACAAAGAAATAATTGTTCTTAATCAATATACTAGAAAGATTATAATTATTAATCCTGAAGATAAAAATAATGACTATTTAAACTCTGAACGAATTAGGTGTCTTGGAGATGAGGTTCTTAATGAGATAATTAATCTGGAATCTATTACAGTAGAAAATATTGAAGAAGGTACTATTAGTACTTATAACTTTCTTGAAGGATTATCTCTAGGTAATTACACCTTTAATAATCACAAAAGCAAACAAGAAAAAGAAAAAAAATTAACTATTTATGTGTACAATAATAAGGATAAAAATATAGCTGAGATTGCAAGTATAGCAAACTCAGTGAGACTAACAAAAGATTTAGTGAATACTCCATTTTCTCATTTAAAAGCAACTGATCTGGCAAGATTAGCAAAAAAAGCAGGAGAAGAATCTGGATTTAAAACAACCATTTTTAATAAAAAGAAAATTCAATCATTAAAAATGGGTGGGATTTTAGCAGTCAATCAGGGTAGTATTGACGAACCTACATTTTCTATTCTAGAATGGAAACCCAAAAATGCAAAAAACACAAAACCTATAGTACTTGTTGGTAAAGGGATTGTTTATGATACAGGCGGACTAAGCCTAAAAGCTACAAAAAATGGAATGGAGTTTATGAAGGTCGATATGGCGGGAGCAGGAACCGTAATTGGAGCAATGCATGCAATTGCAACCAATAAAATACCAAAATATGTAATTGGCCTTGTTCCAGCTACAGATAATAGACCATCTGGTAATGCATATGCCCCTGGAGATGTTGTAACAATGTATAATCAATCTACTGTTGAAGTTTTAAATACTGATGCTGAGGGAAGAATGATTCTTGCAGACGCTTTGAGTTATGCGGCAAAATACAATCCAGAATTAGTTATTGATTTAGCGACTCTTACTGGTTCTGCAGCAAATACTATTGGACATTTTGGTATTGTTTCTATGCAAAAAAATGCTCGTAATCAACATAATAATTTAGAAAAAACAGGTCATAAAACACATGAACGTTTAGCTGAAATGCCATTTTGGGATGACTATGACGAGCTTATAAAATCTGATATTGCAGATATTAAAAATCTTGGAGGGGCATTTGGAGGAGCTATAACTGCAGGTAAATTTCTTTCAACCTTTATAAATTACCCCTGGATTCACCTTGATATTGCTGGACCAGCATATGTTACAACAAAATACAACTATAGAGGTAAAGGAGCCACAGGTATGGGGGTTAGACTACTATACAATTATGTAAAAGAATATTAATTAAATGGCTAATGAGAGAAAAATAAAGCTAGGAATATCAATTGGAGATTTACACGGGATAGGATTTGAAGTGATTATTAAAACATTCAAGGATCCACTTATAATGAGAAAATGTATTCCTATTATTTTTGCACCATATAATATCTGCTTAGAGTACAAAAACCTTATAACCGAAGATAATACTTCATTAAATAAAATAGATTCTATTAATAATGCAGAAGCTGATCAAATAAACATCTTAGAATCTACAATATACCATCACAACTTATCTATTGGAAAACCTTCTGAAGCATCTGGTGAAATTGCTTTTGACTCATTAAAAAATGCATGTATTTACCTAGAAAATAAAGAAATAGATGTGCTAGTAACAGCTCCAATAGATAAATATCAAATAAGAAAAAAAATACCTGATTTTATTGGTCATACTGAATATTTAGAAAGTAAATTTTCCGGGTCATCTCTAATGATGATGGTTAGCAAGGCTATGAAAATCGCATTTGTGACTGGTCATATCTCTTTGTTAAATGTACCTAAAAATATAAATGAAAAAAAAATTATTGATCAAACAATAAGATTAAAGAACTCACTAAAATCAGATTTTAACATACAAAATCCAAAAATAGCTATACTTGGATTGAATCCACATGCAGGCGAGAATGGCATGCTTGGAGATGAAGAAAAAAGCATTATCTCACCAGCAATAAAAAAATTAAATGAGAAACATAATGTTTTATCTTTTGGACCATTTCCTGCTGATAGTTTTTTTTCAGAAAATAATTTAAACTCTTTTGATGGGGTTCTAGCAATGTATCATGATCAAGGATTAATTCCATTTAAAACACTGTCATTTTCAGAAGGAGTAAATTTTACGGCAGGTTTAAATATCATTAGAACATCACCCGTTCACGGTGTTGCGTATGATATAGGAGGTAAGAAACTAGCTAATGAGAACTCTTTTAAATCAGCAGTCGTTTCAGCATGTAGAATATTCGAAAATAGATCAACTAATAATAATCAATATTAAACAATATCTAAGTTAATCAAGTTACTATAGTAAATAGTAATAAATTTATATATTTGCACCCCTTAAAAATTTAGTATAATGGATTCCTATACGATTCAATTAACTGGAGTTAAAGATGGTAGTCACAGTAATTCATTTGAAATTAAGGATAAGTTCTTTGAAACATTTGCTCAATCTGAAATAAGTAAAGCTGACATAATAGCTGATACTATACTAAATAAAGATGGTAATCAACTATCACTAAATATCAAAATCACTGGAGTGATTAAAAATATTGCTTGTGATATTTGCGCTGAAGAAATTACAGTACCATTATCCTCTAGTCTTACACTAATCATCAAAGAAGAAGAACATAATGAAAATATAGCTGATGATGTAATTTATATAGCGTCACAAGAAAATGAAGTTTGTATAAAAAATTATCTATTTGAAATGGTAGTTTTAGCAGTACCAAAAAAACGAAGGCACAAACTTAATTCTATAGAAAAAGGTGAATGTAACAAAGAAATGGTAAATTTGATAAATAAATATACTGACAAAACTGAAAAATCGTCTGACCCAAGATGGGAGGCATTAAAAGATATAAAATTAAAATAGCATAATTAAATGGCACATCCTAAACGAAAAATATCAAAAACAAGAAGAGACAAAAGACGTACACACTATAAAGCTTCTCCAGCTACCATGTACAACTGTTCTAATTGTGGAAATGCAGTAGCATATCACAGAGTATGTGAAGAATGTGGAACTTATAGAGGAAAACAAGCTATAGAAAAACAAGTTTCAGCATAGTTGCTTATTTTTTATTATTACTTTTAGCCAATAAAAAACATAACTCCTAAATGAGAATTGGCGTAGATATTATGGGGGGAGATTTTGCTCCAGAAAAAACTATTGAGGGAGCAATTCTTGCTACAAAAGAACTTTCAAAAGAAACTCAACTTGTTTTTTTTGGTCAACAAAAAAAAATTGAAGAGTCTCTAATAAAACAAAATACATCCAATCTTAATTTTGAAATAATTAACTGTAATGAGATTATTTCTATGGGAGAACATGCTATTAAAGCATTCAAAAACAAATCAGACTCTAGTATTACTAAAGGATTTAAGTATCTTACCAATGGTGATATAGACGGTTTTGCTAGCGCTGGAAATACTGGAGCTATGTTTGTTGGAGGGTATTATTCTGTTAAGACAATTGGCGGGATTCTTAGGCCCTGTATCTGTTCGATCTTACCTAAAATCAATGGTGGAGTTACAGTTCTTTTAGATGTTGGAGCAAATGCAGATTGCAAAGCTGATGTTCTTTATCAATTTGGATTACTTGGCTCGCTATACGCCAAATATGTTTGTGGAATAGCAGAACCTAATGTTAGTCTATTAAATCTTGGTGAAGAAAAATCTAAAGGGAATATGTTAACTCAAGCTGCATTTGAAATGATGTTTGAAACAAAAGACTATAATTTTATTGGAAATATCGAAAGTAGAGATATATTTGATTCAGAAACTGATGTAATTGTATGTGATGGGTTTACGGGAAATGTAGTACTAAAGCAAGCAGAGGCAATATATAAAATTGCTAAAGCAAGAAATATTGAAGATGAATATCTTAATAAATTTAATTATGAAATTTATGGTGGAACACCAATTTTAGGACTAAATAAAACTGTAATTATAGGTCATGGAATTTCTAATGAAATTGCAATAAAGAATATGATAATCCACACAAAAGATGTAATTGAAGCTGATTTAAGTGTGAAAATTAAAAAAAATCTAAATTAAATGAGTAAAATTAATGCTGCTATCACAGGTATACAGGGTTATGTCCCAGAATATATACTTACTAATAAAGAGTTAGAGAAACTTGTTGACACAAATGATGAATGGATAGTTTCTAGAACAGGAATTAAAGAACGAAGAATTCTTAAAGGGGAAAATAAAGGGAGTTCAGATTTAGGCGCTGAAGCAATAAAATTGCTTTTAAAGAAAACTAATACCTCGGTTAATGATATTGATTTAATAATTTGTTGCACAGCGACACCTGATATGATGTTTCCTTCAACGGCATGTATAATTTCAGATAAAATCGGTGCAAATAACATATGTGCTTTTGATATTATGGCTGCATGTTCGGGATTTCTATATGCTGTAACAACTGCATCAAAATTTATAGAAAGTGGTACGTATAAAAAAGTTATAGTTGTAGGAGCTGATAAAATGTCTTCTATAGTAGATTATACACAAAGAAATACTTGTGTTCTTTTTGGAGATGGTGCGGGAGCTGTCCTACTTGAACCTAACTTTGAGGGATTAGGTGTTCAAGATACTATTCTTCGTAGTGATGGAAGTGGTAGAGAATTCTTAAAATTAAAGTCTGGCGGATCTCTTAGTCCTGCTTCGCATGAAACAGTAGACGCAAGAGAACACTACATATTTCAGGACGGACAACCTGTCTTTAAAGCAGCAGTAAAAAGTATGGCTGATGTTTCGGAAGAAATAATGGAAAAAAATAATTTAAACGCTGATGATATTGCCTGGCTAGTACCTCATCAAGCTAATAAAAGAATTATTGATGCTACATCAAGAAGAATGGGTGTTGGAGATGACAAAGTCATGCTTAACATAGAAAAGTACGGTAACACTACTTCAGCCACCATTCCATTATGTCTTTGGGAATGGGAAAGTAGATTAAAAAAAGGTGATAACTTAATATTAGCTGCTTTTGGAGGAGGATTTACCTGGGGATCAATTTATCTAAAATGGGCCTACGATTCAAAGAAATAATTACTTTTGTATAATCAAACAATATAAATCATGGATTTAAACGACATTCAAGAACTGATAAAGTTTGTAGCCAAATCAGGTGCTACTGAAGTTGATTTAGAAATAGATAATATAAAAATATCTATTAAATCACCAGCAAAAAAAAGAAGAGGTACCCAAGATGAAGCACCAATGGTGATTCATCAAGACCTAACTCAAGTACCAGCTGCAATTACTACTTTACCACCAACAATAGTTAACACTGCTAATACCGAAAAGAATGAGATTGTTGAAGAAAAAACAGATCATCTTTTAACTGTAAAATCATCTATGATAGGTACTTTTTACAGAGGATCATCTCCTGAAACCCCACCATTTGTAAGTGTTGGTGATGAAATAAATATAGGCGATACTATTTGTATAATTGAGGCTATGAAACTTTTTAATGAGATTGAAAGTGAAGTGTCTGGAAAAATAGTGAAGATCCTAGTTGATGATTCCACTCCTATTGAATTTGATCAGCCACTTTTTTTGGTTGACCCATCATAAAAAAATTAAACCATCTTAACTATGTTCAGTAAAATTCTTATTGCTAATAGAGGTGAAATCGCTTTACGTATAATTAGAACATGTAAAGAGATGAATATTAAAACTGTTGCAGTATATTCTACAGCTGATAAAGAGAGTTTACATGTAAGATTTGCTGATGAAGCAGTCTGCATAGGGCCTCCCTCTAGTTCGGAGTCTTATCTCAATATTCCAAATATAATTGCTGCCGCTGAAATCACAAATTCTGATGCTATTCATCCTGGATATGGATTCTTAGCTGAGAATGCTAACTTTTCTAAAATATGTGGTGAAAATGATATTAAATTTATCGGAGCATCTCCAGCTATGATTAATGGGATGGGGGATAAAGCATCAGCAAAAGAAACAATGAAAAAAGCTGGTGTACCAACAATTCCTGGATCTAAAGGGATAATAAAAGACTTTGAAGAGTGTAAAAAATTAGCACTTAAAATTGGATACCCTGTAATGCTTAAGGCCACAGCTGGTGGTGGTGGAAAAGGAATGAGGTTAGTGTGGAAAGAAGAAAACTTAGAAGACTCTTGGGATAGTGCTCGTAAAGAATCAAAAGCTGCTTTTGGTAATGACGGTATGTATATGGAGAAATTTATTGAGGACCCTAGACATATAGAGATACAAATTATCGGTGATAAAACTGGTAAGGCATGTCATCTTTCTGAAAGAGACTGTTCAATCCAAAGAAGACACCAGAAACTAGCAGAAGAGACTCCTTCTCCATTTATGACTCCCAAACTTAGAGAAGAAATGGGAAATGCAGCAATCAAAGCTGCTGAAGCTGTAAAATACGAAGGAGTTGGGACTGTTGAGTTCCTGGTAGACAAATACCGAAAATTTTTCTTTATGGAGATGAATACAAGAATTCAAGTTGAACACCCTATTACTGAAGAGGTTGTAGACTTTGATCTTATTAAAGAACAGATAAAAGTAGCTTCAGGAATAAAAATTAGTGGACAAAATTATTTACCTCAACTACACGCAATAGAATGTAGAATAAATGCAGAAGATCCTTCAAAAGATTTTAGACCATGTCCTGGCCTAATCACAAACTTCCATGCTCCTGGAGGTCATGGAATTAGAATAGATACACACGTTTATTCAAACTATATGATTCCTCCTTTTTATGATTCAATGATTGCTAAAGTAATTACAGTTGCTCAAACAAGAGAAGAAGCTATCTCAAAAATGAAAAGAGCTTTAGACGAGTTTGTAATAGAAGGTATAAAAACTACAATACCTTTTCATCAGAAACTAATGCTAAGCAAAGCTTTTATAGAAGGAAAATATACTACAAAGTTCATGGATGATTTTAAGATGTAGCATCTCAAATGCTAAAAAATATTATAGAATGCTGTGCCAATTCAGTGAATTCTGCATTAATTGGAATCAAGGCAGGTGCAAATAGAATTGAATTATGCACTAATCTTGAGAAAGGGGGTACAACTCCTGAATATGAGGATATTAAAAGATTAAGAAAATTAACGGATGTTAAAGTCCACATCTTAATACTACCTAAAGAAAATCACTTTATTTATAGCAACAAAGAGTTTCAGCAAATACTCTCTGACATCAAATTTTGCAAAAAAAATGGTTGCGATGGTGTCGTTATTGGAGCTCTAAATAAAGATCTAAGCATTAATATTATTCAAACAAAGGAAATGGTTGAAGCGGCAAAGCCAATGAAAGTTACATTTCATAGAGCATTTGATCTTGCATATGATTTAGAGAATAGTCTTGAAGATATTATTTCTTGTAGATGTGACTATATACTTACTTCTGGACAAAAACAATCAGTAGATCAGGGACTTAAAAATTTAAAACAATTAATTAAATTAGCAAATAATAGAATAAAGATACTTTCAGGTGGAGGTGTAAACAGTATGAATATTAAAAAACTATACGGTATTGGAATTCGGGAATTTCACCTATCAGGTATTAAAAAAAATAAATTTGATATCCAAGAAACTGATTTTTATAATATTTATAATGCAGTAAATAAACTTATAAAACTTGAAAATTAAAATATCCATATTCTTAATCTTGATATTATATGGTTGTAAAAATCATAAAAATGAAGTTTTAGAAATTAAAAATTGGGATTTTGAATATAATGGAAAGTGGCTTCAAGCAGGTGTTCCTGGAAATAACTTCTCAGACCTTCTCACTTATGATATCATTCCTGATCCTTTTTATGGAACCAACGAGGATTCTGTGCAATGGGTTTCAGATAAAGCTTGGACATATAAAAGTGAATTTAAGTTAAGTAATAATTTCCTAGCGAAAAATCAACATGAAATTATATTCAATGGTCTTGATACATATTCAAAAGTATATTTAAATGACTCTTTAATTCTTAATTCTAATAATATGTTTAGAAGTTGGAGTATTCCTTTAAAAAATATATTAGAAGAAAATAACACTTTAATTATAAACTTTCTACCAACAGCAATACATGAAAATAAGAAAGAACAATCTTTAGGCTATAAATTACCTGGAGGCGGAAAAGTACACACAAGAAAAGCCGGTTTTCATTACGGATGGGATTGGGGGCCAAAATTAAGTGTCGCTGGAATTTGGAAATCAGTTGAGCTTAAAGGCTATAGCAAAAGCTATATAAAAGAGATTTATATTGAACAAGTAGAAATTCTTGACTCTATTGCTAATCTTAAAATTAATTTAGAACTAGAAGTTCTTAATTCAGGACAATATTCATTGTTGATAAATGATAAAGATCATAAGATTAAGCTTAAAAAAGGAAAGCAAAAAATATCACTAGACTATGATATCTTAAACCCTACTCTATGGTGGCCACATGGATATGGAAAACAACACTTATACAAAATAGAGACTAAACTAATTGAGAACCAAAATATTATAAGTAAAAAAACAAATAAGATTGGAATAAGAAAGACTGAACTTATAACATCTAAAGATTCTTTGGGAAGCAAATTCTATTTTAAGATAAACAACCAAGCTATATTTATGAAGGGAGCAAATTATATACCTCAAGATAATCTTCAAAATAGAGTTTCTAAAAAGAAATATATAAAGCTTTTAAATCAAGCAATAGAAGCGAATATGAATATGATAAGAGTTTGGGGGGGAGGTATTTATGAGGAAGAAATATTCTATAATCTCTGTGATTCACTTGGCATCTTAGTTTGGCAAGATTTTATGTTTGCTTGTGCTATGTATCCAAGTGATAGTCTTTTTTTAGAAAACATAAGAGAAGAAGCTATTGACAACGTTAAAAGATTAAGGAATCATTCATCAATTATTTTATGGTGTGGCAATAATGAGATTGCTGAAGCATGGCAGAACTGGGGGTGGCAAAATTCATTTTCTCGAAATGAAAAAAAAGATATTGAGAAAGGCTACAAAAATATTTTCTCAACTATTTTACCAGAGGTGATATATCAATATACAAATTTACCCTATTGGGAGAGCTCTCCTAAATTAGGAAGAGGAAATAACAAACATTATCTTGAAGGAGATGTGCATTATTGGGGGGTCTGGCATGACTCACAACCGTTTTCTACATTTGAAAAAAATGTACCTAGATTTATGAGTGAATTTGGATTTCAATCATTTCCTGAACTGTCAACAATAAATAAGTTTAGTACAAAAAAGGACTGGAACTTAAACTCAGATGTGATGCTATCTCATCAAAAACATCCAAGAGGAAATACTTTAATTCAGGAGTATATGAATCGAGAGTATAACCAACCTCAAGATTTTAAAAAATTTATATATGCCAGTCAAATATTACAAGCTGAAGGTATGAGAATTGGATTAGAAGCACATAGAAGAAGTCAGCCATATTGCATGGGGACATTATACTGGCAACTTAACGATTGCTGGCCAGTAGCATCATGGTCTAGTATTGATTACTATGGGAATTGGAAAGCTCTACATTATGTAGTAAAAGATGTTTTCTCTCCGATTGCTATTTCAGGAACTAGTAATAAAAAAAATAATTATAGCTTCTGGATAATGTCTGATCAAAATCAATCAATAACAGATACATTGATTATCAACAGCTATAGTATTGATGGTGAAAAAACAAACAAGACGGTTAAACATAAAATAACTTTAAATAATTTTGGAAGTAAATTAATAACAGACAGTTATTTAAATAAAAATAGTACTGAATTTATAATTGCAGAGCTAAAAGATTTAAAAATTCAATCAAAAACAATTTTCACATCAAAAGTTAAAAATATAGTTTTTAATGAGCCCGAGTTTCAAGTTTCCTGGCAAGATAATCTAATTAAAATCAGTACAAAAAAAGCAGCTTTTCAAGTGTATCTAAAATTAGATGGTGTAAAATTTGAAACTAATTTTATTACATTACTTCCAAATAAAGAGCATTCAATTAGATATAGTGGAACAGCACAGAATAAAGAAAATTTATTAATTTGGTCTCTTTACGATTTAAATAAATAAACATGTCAAATAGAAGAAGTTTTATTAAAAAAACATCTGCTGGTGCGTTAGGAACACTTATAGGTACAACTGCATCTTCTAATACTTTAAATAAAAAAAATAAAAACTCAATGAGTGGCATTCCAATTATAATTTCAACCTGGAAACATGGATTTTCTGCAAATGAAAAAGCATATGAACTTATTAAAAATGATTCAACATCCATAGATGCAGTTGAGGCAGGTGTTATGATTACTGAAGCAGATCCTGAGTGTACGAGTGTTGGTTTTGGAGGGTGGCCAGATCGAGATGGAAATGTCACTTTAGATGCTTGTATTATGGATCATAAAGGAAATTGTGGCTCTGTATGTTTTCTACAAAACATCAAACATCCAATCTCTGTTGCTAGAAAAGTAATGGACAATACTCCTCATGTTATGTTGTCAGGTGAGGGAGCATTACAATTTGCTCTTAAAAATGGATTTCATAAAGAAGATCTACTAACTGACAAGGCAAGAGCTAAGTGGCTAGAATGGCTAAAAGATTCAAAATACAAGCCAATTATAAATGTGGAAAATCATGACACAATAGGCTTGTTAGCTATTGATAAAAAAGGAGATATTTCAGGTGCTTGCACCACATCAGGCCTTGCATGGAAAATGCACGGAAGAGTTGGTGATTCACCAATTATTGGTGCAGGAATGTTTGTTGATAATGAAATTGGCGGATGCTGTGCTACTGGAGTAGGAGAAGCAGTGATGAAAACTCTTGGGTCTTTCCTAATCGTAGAGCTCATGAGACAAGGAGCAAGTCCACAAGAAGCGTGTGAAGAGGGAATATCTAGAATTATAAAAAATCAAAATTATAAGGATATGCAGATAGGTTATTTAGCAATAAATAAAAAAGGAGAACATGGGTCTTATGCTGTTCAGCCTGGATTTGATTATGCGCTGCATCAAAATGGAGTTAACAAAATGATAGACGCTGCGTCATTTATTAAATGACAAAATATTTATTCATACTAATTTTTGTTTTAAGCTCATGCTTTCAAAAAAAACAAGACATTAATATAAATACCATCATTCCTAAACCACAGCATTCTATTCAAAAGAATGGTTTTTTCAACCTTGGTGTTTATACGAATATAAAATATGATAGTCTGTTTAGTAATGAGGCTAAATTTTTAAAAAATGCCCTTCAAATTAAATCTAAAGGTGCCAAAAATTCAATAATATTAAAATATAACAAGAACCTGCTACAAGAAGAATATCTATTAAATATTTCAGAAGAAAAAATTATTATTGAATCATCAACTGGAGCGGGACAAATACATGCAATTCAAAGTTTAATTCAACTCATACCAGTTCAATATAATAAGAATACATTAAACATACCTATCAAATGTATTGAAATTCATGACTTTCCTAGATTTAAATGGAGAGGAATGCTGTTAGACTGTTGTAGGCATTTTATGGACAAAGAATTTATAAAAAAATATATAGATTTACTATCTTATCATAAAATGAATATACTTCACTGGCATCTAACAGAAGACCAAGGATGGAGAATAGCTATTGATAAATATCCTAATCTAACTAAAACTGGTGCTTGGAGAAAAGAAAAAGACGGGTCAATTTATGGGGGCTTCTATTCAAAAAAAGATATTAAAGAAATTGTTGAATATGCAAAAAAAAGGCATATAGAAATTATTCCAGAAATTGAGCTCCCTGGACATTGTGTCGCTGCAATTGCATCATATCCATACCTTTCTTGTAGTGGAGATTCTATAAGTGTTGAGAATGATTGGGGAGTATTCAAAGATATTTATTGTGCCGGAAATGATAGTGTCTTTACATTTTTAGAAAATGTATTAAGTGAAGTTATTGATCTTTTTCCATCAGAATATATACATATTGGAGGTGATGAAGCTCCTAAATACAGATGGAAAGAATGTGTTAAATGTCAAAAGAGAATAAATGATGAAGACCTTAAAGATGAGCATGAGTTGCAATCGTATTTTATTAAAAGAATAGAGAAATTTCTAAATTCAAAAGGTAAAAAAATAATTGGATGGGATGAGATTATTGAAGGAGGAATAGCTCCATCAGCGACAATACAATCTTGGAGAGGTACAAATGGCGCTATATTAGCTGCTAAAGCACAACATAACGCAATAATGTCTCCAACATCACACTGCTATTTTGATTATAGTCTTGATGCTATCAACCTGAAGAAGGTATACTCATTTGAACCAATTCCAAAAGAGCTTGACGGGATTGATAGTAATTATATAATTGGCGGTGAATGTAATATGTGGACTGAATATACTCCTCAAGATAAAATTGATTCAAAAGTCTTTCCAAGAATACTAGCTATGAGTGAAGTTTTATGGAGTTCAAAAGAAAAAAATTATATAAATTTTCATAAAAGAGTTCAAAATCATTATCCAAAACTAGATGCATTAAATGTTGATTATGGATATGAAAAAACACCAATAAAATATAATGTTGAATTAAAAAATAATGAATTCACTATCAATATTGAAAAAGGCAGGGGTGATATGCAATTGGAATACACATTAGATAATAAATTATGGAAAAAATATGAAAAGCCTTTTATAATAAGAGAAAGTCTAATAATTAAAACAAAAGAAGTAAATTCTAAACGAAAAAATACTGCAATAAAAGAATTAGAACTAAATCATCATAAAGGATTAGGTAAAAAAGTCAATTATAAAAATCCGTATAATGCAAGTTATATAGGTTCAGGCACAAATACATTAACAAATGGCATATTAGGAAGTGACAATGATTTTAGAGATGGGCAATGGCAAGGCTTTTTTGGCACAGATGTTGAAATAGTGTTAGACCTAGAAAAGGAAATTGAGTTTTCAGAAATAAAAACTTCTTTCTTTCAATATAACTTATCGTGGATTGTAATACCAAAAGAGGTTGAGATACTTGTTTCTAATAATGGCAAAGATTTCACTAAACATGATAAAAAATATTTTGACACAAATCCAATGCAAGAAGATAAGTTTAAAAAGGATTTTAGATTTAATAAAAAAAATAATGCTAGATTTATTAAATTAATTGCAAAAAACTTTGGAAAATTACCTAAAACCCATCCTGCGGCTGGATCAGACTGCTGGATATTTATTGATGAATTAATAATAAAATGAAAAAACTAAACTTAATAATTGCACTAACTATTATAGCTTGTTCATGTAATGATATTAAGAAGAATTCAGATTATGTAAATACTTTTATAGGAACAGGAGGTCACGGACACACTTACCCTGGAGCATCACTTCCTTTTGGTATGATGCAACTAAGTCCAGATACTAGACTAGAAGGTTGGGACGGCTGTGGAGGTTATCATTTTTCAGATTCAATTATTTATGGTTTTTCTCATACTCATTTAAGTGGAACTGGCATTTCAGATTATGGAGATGTACTTTTAATGCCTACTAGAGGTGAAATCCAGCTTACTAATGGGGTGGAAGAATCACTTACATCAAAAAAAACAATTAATCAGTTAGGTTATGGATCTAAATTTTCTCACTCCAACGAAACATCTAGTCCAGGATATTACCAAGTTTTTTTAGAGGATTATAATATTAATGTTGAGCTCACGACGAGTATCAGAAGTGGGATCCATAAGTACACTTTTAATTCAAAAGATTCGGCAAATCTTATTTTAGACCTAAAGCATCGAGATAAACTATTAAAGTATAAAATTAATATTATAGATAGTTTAACAATCTCAGGATTTAGATATTCAAGTGAGTGGGCAAGAGAGCAAAGAATTTATTTTATAATAAAACTTTCTCACCCTTTTAAAAAGTACATTCTTAATGATGAAGAAAATAGTTTAGGACTTAGTTTTGGGAAAATAGAAGAAGCTTTAATTACAAAAGTTGCGATCTCTTCGGTTGATAGTTTAGGGGCATTAGAAAATCTTAAAGAAATAAAAGACTTAAATTTCAATCAGTGTTTAAATAATGCTGAAAAAACCTGGGATAATCAACTAAAAAAAATAGACATAAATACAAAATCAGAAAAGAAAAAAGAGATATTTTATTCAGCTCTTTATCATTCATTTCTTGCGCCAAATACTTATAACGATATTAATGGCAACTATAATGGCATGGATTTAAAAAAACATAATTCTTCAGATAAACATTATACTGTATTTTCTTTATGGGATACATTTCGAGCGACTCATCCTCTTTTTACAATTTTAGAAACCAAAAGAACAAATGAGTTTATAAGAACTCTTTTACGACAATATAAAGATGGCGGTAAGCTGCCTATTTGGGAACTAGCTGCAAATTACACAGACTGCATGATTGGCTACCATGCAATTCCTGTTATTGTAGATGCCTATATGAAAGGAATTAGAGATTATGATGTTAAGCTAGCACTAGAGGCGATGATAAAATCTGCAGAGAGTAATACTCATGGGTTAAAAGCCTATAAAGAAAATGGATATATTAAGGCAAGTGATGAACCTGAATCAGTATCAAAAAATTTAGAATATGCTTATGATGATTGGTGTATTGCAATTATGGCAGATTCTCTTGGAGAAAAAGAGATTGCACAAAAATTCTACGAAAGAGCACAATACTATAAAAATTTATATGATCCAAACACGGGTTTTTTTAGAGGGAAAAATGAATATTCATGGTTTGGACCATTTAAACCAGAAGAAGTGAATTTTAACTATACTGAAGCAAATGCATGGCAATATTCTCTTTTTGTTCCTCAAGATATTTCTGGACATATTCGTTTAAAAGGGGGTAAAGAATTATACGAGAAACATCTAGATGCAATGTTTGAATCTAGTAGTATAACTTCAGGTAGGCATCAGCCAGATGTTACTGGTTTAATTGGTCAATATGCTCATGGTAATGAGCCTAGTCACCATATGGCATATTTATATAACTATATAGGTAAGCCTTCAAAAACTCAGAAATATGCAGCGAAAATCATGAATGAACAATATTCTAATCTTCCAGATGGATTATCTGGGAATGAAGATTGTGGTCAGATGTCATCTTGGTATGTTTTAAGTAGTTTAGGGTTTTACTCAGTAACTCCAGGGCTTGATTACTATACAATTGGAACACCAATGTTTGACAATGCTATTATTAATCTGGAAAATGGTAATGCTTTTGAAATAAATACTATAAACCTTAGTGAAAATAACATATACATACAGTCTGCTATATTAAATGGAAAAGAATTTAGTTCAAGCTATTTAACTCATCAAACTATTTTAGATGGTGGGAAAATAACATTTGTAATGGGAAGCAAAGCAAGTAATTGGGGTGAGAGTAAAATACCTATTTCTAAAATTGAGAAAAATATTATTGTACCAGTCCCATTCTTTATTGCTAAAAGTCAAACCTTTGCTGAAAAAATTTCTATTTCTATCTCTACAGTTGATAGTTCTAAAATATTCTTCTCTACAAATGAATCTGTGTTTAAAGAATATACTAATCCCATTTTAATACAAAAAGACGCTTTAATTACCGCTTATGCTACAAAAAATAACAAAAAAAGCAAAAAAGTATCTAGTAAGTACTTTAAAATTGATAATAGTACAAGCATAACAATTAATAGTAAATACGCTAATCAATATGCAGCCTCAGGTGATAAAACTCTTATTGATCAATTAAGAGGAGGGTCAAATTACCGCACAGGAAATTGGCAAGGCTATAGAGAAGATCTAAAACTTGTAGTTGATCTAAATAAAATTAAACCAATTAAATCTATATCTTTGGGATGTCATCAAGATGTACGATCATGGATTTTTTACCCCAAAAAGGTTAAATACTGGACATCTTTAGATGGTGAAAAATATAATTATTTAGGTGAAATAAAAAACAATTTCCCTGACAGTATAGAAGGAAGTTTTCACGAGGAATTTCTATTAAAGTTTAAAAAAATTAATACAAGATATATAAAAATAACAGCAGAGAATTATGGCATATGTCCAGAATGGCATTTAGGTGCTGGAGGAAAGACATGGTTATTTGTTGATGAATTAACTATTAAATAAAAAAATGAGCGAAAATAAAAATTATAAACAAGCACTTCTTACTTTAGTTACCGTATTCTTTTTTTGGGGATTTATAGCTGCAAGTAATGGGGTTTTTATTCCTTTTTGCAAGACATATTTTAGTCTTGATCAATTTCAAAGTCAACTAATAGATTTTGCATTTTACGGAGCATATTACATTGGTGCTTTATTTCTATTTATATTCTCAAGTATTAGAAATACTGATATTTTAAACTCATGGGGGTTTAAAAGTAGTATTGTGAAGGGATTACTTCTATCAGCACTTGGCGCTTGTGCAATGGTGGTTGCTGTCAATGGAGCTTCACCAGGAGATTCTTCTGCATTTACATATATACTTGGAGCACTTTTTATTGTTGGATTAGGGTTTTCATTACAACAGACTGCAGCAAACCCATTTGCTATTTCATTAGGAGATCCTGAAAAAGGCTCTCATCGATTAAATCTAGCAGGAGGTGTTAATTCATTTGGAACAGCTATTGGACCTATAGTTGTTTCCCTAGCTCTTTTTGGTACAGCGGCAAGTGCTAATATTGACTTGGCTGCAGAAATAGCTAATCAAAGCATTACCCTTACAGTTGTTCAGTATCTCTATATAGCAGTTGGAATACTTTTTCTGGCTGCTGCAGGATTGTTTTATTTTTCAAAAAAACTTCCTGATGGAAAGCAAGATGCTAGTTTTTTAGGTGCATCTAAAGCTATGAGTGCACTTATCATAATAACAATATTATTAATTTTAATTTTCTATCAAGTCTTTAATCAGTATGTTGGGTTAGGTGAGGGAGAATCTTTAAGTGATGAATCCGATTCTTTAATTCTTAATTTATCATTATTTGGATTAGCTGTTGTAGTTGGAGGATTACTAATTTCAAATTTACTAGCAAGAAGAAAACCTGAGGGCTGGGGAGCGATGCAATATCCACAACTAGTGTTAGGAATGCTAGCGATTTTTACTTATGTGGGTGTAGAAGTCTCCATACAAAGTAACCTAGGTGAGTTATTAAAAACTACTGCTTTTGGAGCGCTCAATGACACTCAAATTGCTCCTTATATTTCAATGTATTGGGGTGGATTAATGATTGGAAGATGGACTGGTGCTATTAGTGTGTTTAATCCATCAAATTCAATAAAAAAATGGTTATATATTATAGTGCCATATGTAGCATTTGGTGTAGTATTATCTGTTAACGCAATTTCAGGATTTGAAGTAAAACATTTATTTGCATTTGCTATATGTGTGGCAATTCAGATTGGAGGGTTCTTTATAGGTAAAGACAAACCAGCGCTCACACTAAAAACATTTGGTCTTCTTGGTGTATTGGCTATGTTACTAGGACTATTTACTACTGGAACTGTAGCAATATTTGCATTTTTAAGTGGTGGATTATTTTGTTCAATAATGTGGCCTTCAATATTTGCACTAAGTATTAAAGGTCTTGGAAAATTCACATCTCAAGGTTCAGCATTTCTAGTTATGATGATTCTTGGTGGTGCTATTATCCCGCCAATTCAAGGAAAACTAGCTGATATGATTGGCATACATGAATCTTATTGGGTTACAGTATTTTGTTTCCTTTATCTAATGTATTTTGCTCAAAAAGTAGAAAGAATATTTAAAAAAGTATAATCAATTAATGCATAATAATATTTAGAAATATTATGAATTTATTTAATCATAATAGTTTTTTGAGCCTTACCTAGCGGAGTTACCACATTAACAGAGTACAGGCCAATCTTAAGTTTTGACACATTAACTTTTACTATTTTTTGATTATTTATCTCTTCGCTTACAATAATCCTTCCTAAATAATCTGTTATTTGATATGAAGATATTGTAGTAGCATCTACAAATAGGTTCAAGTGATCTTTACTCGGATTTGGATAAGTTATAAACCCTCTATTTAACAACTCTTGGGTTGATGATGGTATACAAGCAGATGGATCATAAGACATATTTGAAAAATCAACAAAACAAACATAATTAATACTGTCAATAAAAGGATTTCTATTATTTTGAATAGAGTAAATAAAGTCATTTCTTGCAATCTCCCAATTATCTGGGGGATCTTGAAAATGCCAGTTTTTTAAAATCATTTGATCTTGATTACTTGGAAGAGCCCAACTATTTCCGTTAATTGATGTATAACAAATTGCTTGGTACATAATAGCTCTTGCTGCATCTCCTTTATGTTCGTCTCTAGGTTCAAAAACTACTTGTCCATTAGAATTTGTTCCAGATTTACACCCTAAAAAAGAAGTTGTCACATTTACAACTTCTCCTAAAGGATTATTACTTCTTAAAATATTAGCAGAGTTTAAATTTGATGGAAATAGGTGATGAAAGTCACTGTATTCTGGTAAGTTTTGGGCTGGATTTGTTGGCATCCAACTATGACAATAGGTATGCTCTCGACTATAGCCAGTTGCAGAAAAATCAAACGGTTCATTATAAATCTTATTTTCACCACTATAAACACAAGTAACTACTCTTCTATCTAATGTTGTGTCTCTAGATTCAAAAAAAGCAATCATTAAATCATCATAATAACTATAATACTGCATTTGATGAGGATTAGTTAGGCCATGTAAATCATTCATAAATGAAGGAGATGAAGTGTTTATATTATTATAGTATGATATAGGCATCATTGAATTAGGTGTAATAATATCGCCAATTAGAGGAGAGATGGTGAGATAATTTCTAAAACTATTTGGGCCATTATAACTAAATACAGCAAAATAATAATCTGTTTCTGCTACAATATTATTTGGAGACATAGTTGTTGTATTACTACTATATACTACTTGAGCATCACCAATAATATCACCTCTTTGATAAACCGACCCATCTAAGGGTAAGGCTGTAATAGGTGAACCTTTCTTTCTTAAAACTAAATAACCATCAACTGAATCTGTAGGATTAAACGAGGCGTTTAAACTATATGTTTTAGTATTTGAAAAAGTCAAATTTGTTGCTTGTTGCAATGGCTCGGAAGCTAAAGCCCCTCCAATTCCATATAAATTAATAATATAATTAGGCTCGTCTAAATCATTACTGGCAATATTTAAAACTGCTAATCTTGTTCCAGCTGCAGAAGGAGTGAAATTTAATATTAAGTTTCCTGAATCAGCTGCTGCTATATTTGTAGGAAATGAAACTATAGAAAAATCAGCTGAGTTTACACCTGAAAGTGTGGCAGAGATAATATTCAATGTATCTATGGTCCCAAGGTTTTCAATTAAAAATATTGTTGTATTTAACATTGATACTGCAGAGTTAATGATATAAGTACTACCAGAAACTAATGGTGAGCTTCCTTGTTTTACATTAATTTCCTGAACAGGTGTAGCTGCTCCAATGTTAATACTTACATCATCTAAGCCAATGTTACCAGATACTTTGTTTGTATATATAAAACGTATAAACCTTGTTGTTGATTGTGGAGTATCTGTAAACATTGTATAACTTGCATTTGGTGGAGAGCTGTGAGTAGTTAAGGTTGTCCAAACAGAACCTAAATCAGATTCTTCAACAGTGAAAGTTCCTCCAGAGAAACCATTACCTGTAAGATAATAAGTTAAATCGCCTGGATTACTATTAACATTAATCATCAAATAATCTCCTGTTCCATCAAATTTCATTGCTGGAGGAGTGTTACCTGAGGCGGTATAAAAATTAGTTCCCGACTCAGTCCATCCACTAGGAAGATTAACCGTTGGAAAACTCCAAGCAGTTGGCAGTATAGCTTGTGAATAGAGAGATATTGTAAAAAAGGTAAGAACCCATATTAATATTATTTTTTTCATTTCTTTTCTTTATTTTTAATTAAAACCTAAATCTTACTGAGATATTCAGTCTTCTTCCCAATCCAAAAAATACGCTAGCTGATTTAGCATCAAAATCATAACTTGGGTTTGTAGCGTATCCATCATTATTATTTGCATCTGATATATACATCTTGTCAAGCAAATTAAGTATACTTAACTTAATGTCTAGATTATATCTTTGAGATAATTTAAACTTGTAACCACAATGCATATCTATAAGCATATAAGAAGGAATCATCCAACTCTCTCTTCCAGCATTCTCACCATTTAGTGTTGCTGCATCAAAATCAGAATAATAGTCTGCAAAATAAGTTCCTCTTAATTTTAGATAAGATTTATAATTAGGTTCATATCTTAAGCTTAAACCGTACTGTGTTTGGGCAGCATCGCCAACATGAACACCATTTGCACTATAAACAAGAGTATCTAAATCAGAATTTCCTAATTCAAATGAAGGTGCATTATTATAATTATCTAAAATAATAGCTTCTCCTCCTGATGTCCATTTCCAATCTCCTAAAGAGAGGAGCCCTTCGATACTTATTTTTTGATTTATTTTATATGAGCAATCTAACTCTATTCCTTTATGTAAAGCATTCATAGGCACAACATCTGAATATCTTATTCCACCAATAGTTTTAGCAATATTTGCTGGTTTATTTTTCCAAATTGTATAATAAGCGTTTAGATTTGCTGAAAAAAAAGTTGACCGGAAAGAGTAGCCTCCCTCAACAGCCTTAACTTTTTCATTTCTAATATACTCCTGCAGAGTGTTACTCTGAGTGTATATATTACTAAATTTTGGAGCTTTTGAAATATACCCAGTATTAAAAAATATATTGTTATGTTCATCTAGATTTAGATTAGCACCAGTCTTAATAGTATATCCTTTTATATATTTCCACTCTGTTGAAGCATATTGTGTTTCTGCAGAATTTATAGTATAGTCTATTCCATCAATAGTTAAAGTGTCTGAGACTATTTCACCAAAATAAGAATAAGTACCTAAAGCATCCCTAATTATAGTATCTGCTAATACTAAATCTTTTTTACGAAAATAATCGATGCGCTGATATGCTGAATTAGAGCCAGATATATTCAAAAAAGCACTTAGCACACCATTACTATACTCAGCCTGAGAGAACAAGCCACTCCACTTAACAATGCCTTCGTTATGATATCCAATTATATCTCCTTCTCTTTTGACTGACGATAATTGTGTAGCATCATCATTTACAACTGTATAATCACCACCAAGCAAATCATAAACCTCACCATAGTGCTGCCCTTTATAATACCTTAAATCTAAACCTCCAGAAAGAGAAACCTCTTCATTTAATCGATAATTTAAAGTTGAAAGACCTCCGTACCAAAAATGATTATTAATTGAACTTTTTAAATAATTTTGGGCTTTATGTTCAGTATCAGAGATTATAGGGTCAAGACTAAATGGCCCTAAATTACTATTATATGCACTTTGCAAATCAACTTGTCCATCAATATCACCTATATTTTCTGTTTTGGTTCCTCCCCCATTACCAATAGATGCATAAACTATATTAGACACGTAAAAATCATCATTAACAGTCCAAAAATCTCTTAAAGAAAATTGTGGCTTATGATAATAATTTTTTCTAGTATTGAGCGTTTCTCTATTGTGAATTGTATCACCATTCACATCTAATGTCCATCTATCTAAATCACCCCAATATTTATTGTATTTAGTTCCTCTATTTACAATGCGATTAGAAAAATCTGAATCATCTCCCAATGAACGAGCAAAAGTCGTATCATAAGTTGCTATATCACTTTTATATGATCTTTGTCCATGTTTCTGTGGTGCTCCCATCGCAGATAAACTAATAATATGCTTACCTATTTCTTTCTGAATTTTAGCGTAATAAAAGAACCCCTCACTCCACGTCTGATCAACAAAGCCATTTCCATTTTTATACGAAGTAGCTAATGTATAGCCCCAACCATTATCTAACATGCCAGAATTATATCCTAATGAAGTTCGTAATTTACCAAATGATCCAATTGATTGTTTAATGGTTCCTCCCTTCTTATTTCCAGTGCCCTTTGTTAAAATATTCATAGTTCCTCCAACTGATGGAATGGCAATTTTTGAGGCCCCCAAACCTCTTTGAACCTGAATATTAGAAGTTACAGCATCTAAACCAAACCAGTTTGACCAATATACCCAACCATTTTCCATGTCATTTACAGGTATACCATCAATCATTACTGCTACATTTCTTTGATTAAAACCTCTAATTGTAATTCTTGCATCACCATCACCTCCTCCAGTTTGTGTTGCATATACTCCAGGAGTTGAGTTGAGTATCATAGGAATATCTTGAGCAGCGAGTTCCTCACTTATTTTTTTCATAGGAATCGTTGAAAAAGCAACTGGAGTCTCTCTATCTATAGCAATATCAGCAACTACCTGAACTTCATTTAGCAGTATTGTTTTTAATTTAAAATCTAATTTTTGTGTCTCCTTGTTAACTAATAAGATTTTACTTATAGCCTTATAGCCTACATAAGAAACCTGTATTTTTCTCTCACCTTTTGGTACTGATAATAAAAAATTACCCTCAATATCAGTAGCAGTACCCATCCCTTTACCATATAACACAGTAGCGCCAATTAAGGGCTCTCCACTTCGGGCATCAGTTACTTTTCCTGTTAAAGTAGTTTGAGCTTTTAGTTGAGTCACACAACATAGAGTTAAAAATAATATAAAATATTTTTTCATATATAATGTAAGCGAATACTAATTATCAATAAATAATAATGATTAAAATTGTTGATCTATTTGATAATTATTTTATTTTCTATAACTTCTCCATTACTCATATTAATTCGTGTAATGTATGTGCCAATTAAAAATTTGGCTGTATTAATTTTGTTTGAAGTTGTTGTCAATAATTTTTTTCCCAAAACATTATATATTTCAATATTTTCAATCTTTGCATTTGCTGTTATTGTAATTTCCTCTCCGATATTAGCAGGATTGGGATACATAACATAAGAAGGTTCTTTAATATTATTAAGCCCCACTGAACCATCAATACAATCACATGTGTGAGAGCCTAAATTACTCCAAGTTCCAACAACTAAGGAGTCCCATTCTACGCTAGGGTTAAATAAATCAATTCCATTAAGATCTCCTAATAAAACAGTTCTCTTTCTTATTAAAGTGTGTTGAGCTGTCCACCATGAACCCATTTGAAAACCGGAGGCTGCATCATCAGTCCAAGCTCCAGAAGATGGTTGCTCACCAATCCTTCCAATTACATCAATAATACTCGCATCCTTCGATAAAACTATAGCATCATCTCCATTCATATGCATTGGTGATGGGTATGGGCCTGTAGACATATCTCCTAAACTATAAAGAGCCATATCACAATATCCAAATTGACCTGATGTGTCGGTATCTCCATTTGTTAATACAAAAGCATCACCTGATGCTAGCATGCCTGTTAATGAAGTAACTCCTCCACCTGAACTATTGGTAGACCCATTAGAATATCGCTCAACCTTGTAGATGCTTAGGTCAATAGTAACTGAAGTAGGATTATATATTTCTATTGCTTTGTTTTGCCCATAACCCTCAACATATTCTGAGAAAAACAAGTCTGAACAATTTTGTGCTGTCAAAAAAGAGATAGAAAAAAATGAGATAAAAAGTAGTAAATTTTTTTTCATAAGTATATTTTTTATTTAATGCTAATTTACAAAAAGATTAAGAGCTATTAATAATAATTTTGAGAGTATAAATATGAAAATAATAAATGTTCATAAATTTTGTTATTATATTTGAAGCAAAGTATATAACTATGAAAATTAACTCATTAAAAGAATACAATAATCAAAAAGAAAAATTCACACAAAACCCTGAAAAATTTTGGGAAGAAAAAGCTAATTCATTTGTTTGGAAAAAAAAGTGGTCAGAAGTTTTAGATTGGAATTTTAAAGATGCAAAAATCAAATGGTTTAGTGGTGGAAAACTTAATATAACAGAAAATTGTTTAGATCGACATCTTAAAAAAAGAGGCAATCAAATTGCTATAAAATGGATTGCAAACAATCCTAATGAAAAAAGTATTGATTTAACATATAAAGAGCTTCATAAGCAAGTATGTAAATTTTCTAATGTTTTAAAAAAACACGGCATAAGTAAAGGAGATAGAGTGTGTCTTTATATGCCTATGGTGGTAGAACTATCAATAGCAGTTTTAGCATGTGCTAGAGTTGGAGCAATTCACTCTGTTGTATTTGCTGGTTTTTCAGCAAAATCTTTATCCGACAGAATAAATGATGCTAAGTGCAATACACTTATAACTGCAGATGGTGGATTCAGGGGGAATAAAATTACTCCTTTGAAAGATATTTCTGATGAAGCTATGCTATCAACACCTTCAATAAAGACTTGTATTGTCTTGAAAAGAACAGAATCAGAAGTTAGTATGAAAAGCAAACGAGATTATTGGTGGCATAATGAGATGGATGGCGCAGATGAATACATGGATGCAGAAATAATGGATGCAGAAGATGAATTATTCATTTTATACACATCTGGATCAACAGGCAAGCCAAAAGGCATAGTGCATTCAACTGCAGGATATATGATTTATAGTCAATATTCTTTTGAAAATGTATTTCAATACAGTGAAGGAGATGTGTATTGGTGTACAGCTGATATTGGCTGGATTACAGGACATTCATATATTGTATATGGACCTCTTCTTTCTGGGGCAACATCTATTATGTTTGAAGGTGTTCCAACATATCCAGATTCGAGTAGGTTTTGGCAAATTGTTGAAGAAAATAAAGTTAATATTTTTTATACTGCACCAACTGCTATTAGAGCACTTGAAGCTAAAGGTTTAAATTTTGTTAAAAAACATGACCTTTCATCACTGAAAGTATTAGGAACTGTTGGAGAGCCTATTAATGAAGATGCTTGGAACTGGTATTCTAAAGAGATTGGAAATGGAAACTGTCCAATTGTAGATACGTGGTGGCAGACAGAGACAGGCGGCATTATGATATCTAATCTTGCTGGTATAACAAAAGAAAAACCAACTTTTGCAACGCTTCCTCTCCCAGGTATTCTGGCATGTATAGTTAATGATAATGGAAAAGAAATAATAGCTAATAATACCGAGGGAAAATTATGTGTAAAATACCCTTGGCCATCAATGGCTAGAACAATCTATGGAGATCATAAAAGATTTATAGACACCTACTTTTCTGCTTTTCCAGGATATTACTTTAGTGGAGATGGATGCTATAAAAATGAAGAAGGTATGTTTAGAATAACAGGAAGAGTAGATGATGTACTTATTGTATCAGGGCATAATTTAGGAACTGCAGAGATAGAAAGCGCAATTGATGAACACAAAAACGTATGTGAAAGCGCTATAGTTGGTTATCCACATGACATAAAAGGAAATGGAATATGTGCTTTTATTATTTGTCATCATACTCCTTCTGATCCATTAAAATTAAATGTCGAAATTAATAAGCTTATAGTTAAACATGTTGGTCCAATTGCTAAGCTTGATAAGATTCAGTATGTAGTAGGATTACCAAAAACTAGATCTGGAAAAATTATGAGAAGAATATTAAGAAAAATTGCTAGTGGAGAAACAAAAAACCTTGGAGATACTAGTACCTTATTAGACCCATCTGTGGTACAAAGTATAATTCAAGGATCTATTAATAGTAATTAAGATTAATTAAATTTGTAAATAATTAAAATCTATGAAAAAGAATCTAGTAATTATTCCAACTTACAATGAGAAGGAGAACATTGAAAAAATAATTCTCAAAGTTTTTTCATTAGCAAAGAAATTTGACATCCTTATTGTTGATGATGGCTCTCCAGATGGAACAGCAAGTATTGTGAAAAACATACAATTTAAGTTTCCTGACTCCCTTTATATTGAAGAAAGAACAGGTAAATTAGGCTTAGGGACAGCATACATTCATGGGTTCAAATGGGCCTTAAAAAATAATTATGATTATATTTTTGAAATGGATGCTGATTTTTCACACAACCCAGATGATTTAATTAAATTACTTGATGCATGCTCTTTATCCAATGGAGATGTGTCAATTGGCTCAAGATACATAAATGGAGTTAATATTGTTAATTGGCCTATGAGCAGACTTTTGATGTCATTTTTTGCATCTAAATATGTAAAGATAATAACTGGTATGCCAGTACAGGATTCTACTGCTGGTTTTAAATGCTATAAAAAAGAAGTACTGCAAAAAATAAATCTTGATAAGATACAGTTTGTGGGATATGCATTTCAAATTGAAATGAAATTTACTGCTTGGAAGTATGGCTTTAAGATTATAGAAGTACCTGTGATATTTACAGACAGACAAGAGGGTAATTCTAAAATGAGTAGTGGGATATTTTTTGAAGCTTTTATAGGTGTTATTCAGATGAAGATTAAGAGTTATTTTAAAAATTGGAAATAAAGAAGTGAGGCTAATTATAAAAAATGCTACCATTGTCAACGAAGGCAAATCATTTAAATCGGATGTTTTAGTTGAAGACCGCTTAATCAAGAAGATTGCTTTAAATATTAATTTATCTGCCGATAAGACTATTGAAGCCCATGGCCTACATCTTATACCGGGATTGATCGATGATCAAGTTCATTTCAGAGAACCAGGATTAACACATAAAGCAGATATTAGTTCAGAAAGTAAAGCAGCAGTATCTGGTGGTGTAACTTCATTTATGGAAATGCCAAATACAATCCCTCAATCTCTTACACAGAAAATTTTAGAAGAAAAATTTAAGCTTGGAGATGAAAAATCACTAGCAAATTTTACTTTTTTTATGGGTGCTTCAAATAATAACTTAGAAGAGGTACTCAAAACTGACCCAAAAAATGTTGGTGCAATCAAAATCTTTATGGGTTCTTCAACTGGAGATATGCTTGTTGATGATAAAAGTATTTTAGAGGAGATATTTAAAAAATCTTCATGTTTAATTGCGGTACATTGTGAAGATGAAAATATTATTAAACAAAACACACAAAAAGCTATAGAAAAGTATGGTGAAAATATACCGATTGAAATGCATCCAGAAATTAGAAGTGAAGATGCGTGCTATAGCTCATCATCACTAGCAGTTAAATTAGCTAAAAAACACAATAGTAGACTTCATGTTTTTCATTTATCTACAAAAAAAGAAATCTCACTTTTTAGTAATAGCATAAAACTAGAGAGAAAAAGAATAACCTCTGAAGTCTGTATTCACCATCTTTCTTTTAACTCAACGGACTATGCAAAAAAAGGGACTTTTATAAAGTGGAATCCCGCTATTAAACAAAAATCAGATCAAGATGCTTTGTTTGAAGCCATGCTTGATGACACTATTGATGTTATAGCGACAGATCATGCTCCTCATACATATGACGAGAAAAACAATAAATATTTAGAAGCTCCCTCAGGAGGGCCACTTGTTCAACATGCTTTAGGAATTATGCTAAGATTTGTAAAAAATAAAAAAATATCTATTGAAAAGGTTGTAGAGAAAATGTGTCACCACCCTGCTATCTGTTTTAATATTTATAAGAGAGGTTTTATTAAAGAAGATTACTATGCAGATTTAGTGCTAGTAGATCTTAAAAAAGAATATCAAGTAACTAAACAAAATATACTTTCAAAATGCAAATGGTCTCCTTTTGAAGGAGAAACTCTACAAGGGGAAATCACACATACAATTATTAATGGGCATATAGCTTATGAAAATGGTGTTTTTGATGAAACAAAAAAAGGGATGAGATTAGTATTTGAAAGATAAATACTAAAAGGTTAATCTTCTTTTGGAGCGCAGCAAGAATGATCTGCTAAACATAAACCTCCATCTTTACAGCCTAAATCTACAACTTCTACTTTGTCTACTTCATTCAAATTAGTAGTATTGTTTGGGTTACTAGTACAGGAAAAAAGTATTACAAAAAATCCTATTAAAAAATAATTTTTCATCTTAATTTATATTTAGTTAGTCTATTTGAAACTAAAAAAGGCACCTAAATTTATAATAGGTGCCTTATTTTAATTAGCTGAAATTAATGAGAATGCCCAGCAGGAGCTTCCTCTGCAACAGTGTCTTCATTAACAACTTCTTGAGCAGCAGCAGCAGCAGCAGGAGCAGCCTCTTCTACAACTACATCAGCAGCAGCCTCTTCAGTACTTGCGCCTCCACTACAAGCGCTAAAAACAAAAAGAAAACCAGCTACTATTAAATACATTAAATTTTTCATTATTTTTATTATTAAGATTAGAAATCAAATATAACTATTTAAAAAGACTATAATATATTTGCTAAATATTTGAATAACAAGTTATCAATAGCTATTTGTGTATTGCTTATCTTTAAATTAATTTTAAAAAATGAAAAAAACTACTTTATTTTTACTGATTTTACTTAACTCATGCTCGAATAATGAAAAAGATAATCTGAAGAATATAATTCCAATAAATAATTTCACCAAAATCATAAAAGAAATCCATTTAATTGAAGCTAATTATGAGTTAACCAAATTTAAAAATAAAGAGCTTGCAAATGAAATTTTACAAAATAATTATGACTCAATATTTAAAATAAATTTGACGGATTATAATGCATTTAAACTATCTCTAAACCACTACTCTTTAAGTGATGACAAACTTCAAATAATCTATGGAGATGCAATTGAAGAGCTTAAAAATGATAACTCAAAATTAGAGTAAGTCTGAATTATAGAACTTACAATATTTCTGTATAGAATCATTAAATGAAATAAAATTATAATCTAATACCTTTTTTATCTTTGAAGATGAATAAGATTTTTTTGACATAGCACTTTCTGCTGTTTCTTTGGTTAAGAGTGGGGAGGTTTGCAGGAAAAAGGATCGAATACTCTCTAATCTCCACGCCAACTCTTTTATTAATGGCGTAACTTTAACACTTGCTCTTTCAACACTAAATTCATCAGCTATTAAGTTAAAAGCATCTCTATACTTAAGATTAGTACCGTTAAGAATAAATCTCTGATTTTTAATATTATTGTGTAAAAAAAGTATAGTGATATTTGCAATATCAATAACATCAACAAATCCAGTGCTACCAGCTGTATAAAATTTTAATCCATTAAAAATTCGTTGAAAAATTTTGGAGCTCCCCTTATTCCAATCTCCAGGACCTAAAATAACTGATGGATTTAGAATTACAACATCTAAGCCTTCATGACACGCTCGCCAGACCTCTTGCTCTGCATAATATTTGCTAATAGAATAATTGCTTTCTTTATTAGTAAATTTAAAATCACACTCTTCATTTATTTCTTGCATGTTAGGACTAATCCCTAATGTAGCTATTGAGCTAATATAAATACACTTTTTAATATCTAAACCTAACGCAACATTCATAATATTAGATGTTCCTTCAATATTAATTTTCTTAAGATCCTCAAGATCAGATTTATTAAAAGAAACTAATGCAGCTGCATGAATTATATAATCGCACGATGACATGCTAGATTCTAAAAATGGGACGTCATTAATGTTACCTGTACACCATTCAATAGTGTTAAACAGATCCTGACGGTTATAATAATTAAAGACTTTTTTACAAATATTCAAAGAACTTGATTGTCTTTTTAGAGCTCTAACAGGAATATTATTCTCACATAACTTTAAAAGTATATGAGAGCCAACTAATCCTGTTCCTCCAGTTAAAAAAATCATAATCACAAAAATACACATAAGACCTGAATGTATTAATTATAATTATATATATATATTGGTTATTTTTGACAAAAAACTACTGATGAATTTTGTACAAGAATTAAAATGGAGAGGCATGATACATGACATTATGCCCGGTACAGAAGAGCAATTTAATAAAGAATTAACATCTGCATATATTGGATTTGACCCAACGGGAGAATCTCTTCACATAGGCAGCCTCGTTCAAATAATGATTCTTATTCATCTTCAAAAAACTGGCCATAAACCCTTAGCTCTTGTGGGAGGGGCAACAGGAATGGTGGGAGACCCTTCTGGAAAATCAAAAGAAAGAAATCTACTTGACAAAGAGACATTAGACCATAATTTAGAGTGCATAAAAAATCAGTTAGAGAAATTCTTAGATTTTAATTGTGGTGATAATTCAGCTGAAGTAGTTAATAATTATGAGTGGTTTAAAAATCTGAACTTTCTAAGTTTTATTCGTGATATAGGAAAACATATTTCAATTAATTATATGATTGCTAAAGATTCAGTCAAATCAAGACTTGAAACTGGGATGAGTTTTACAGAATTCACCTATCAACTAGTTCAAGGATACGACTTTTATTGGCTTTGGAAAAATAAAAACTGTAAAGTTCAACTTGGGGGATCTGATCAATGGGGTAATATTGTTACAGGAACAGAGCTTATAAGAAGAAAAGAAAGTGGTGAAGCTTTTGCCGTTACAACACCATTAATTAAAAAAGCAGATGGAGGAAAGTTTGGAAAAACTGAAGAAGGGAATGTATGGTTGGATAAAAACAAAACATCAACATATAAATTCTATCAATTTTGGTTAAATTCTTCTGATGAAGATGCCAAAAAATATATTAAAATTTTCACACTTAAAACTGAAAAAGAGATTGATGGAATAATTAAAGAACATGTTATCTCTCCAAACTTAAGGCTACTGCAGAAGGAATTAGCTAAAGATATAACAATTAGAGTACATGGTCAATTAGATTTAGATATGGCACTAAAAGCCTCTTCTATCTTATTTGGAAAATCAACATCAGAAGATCTTAAAGGTTTAGATGAAAGTACATTATTATCTGTATTCGAAGGGGTACCTCAATTTAATATTAGTAAAAAAGATTTATTGGTAGGCCTACTTGACTTGCTGGCTGAGAAGACATCAATATTTCAGAGTAAAGGTGAGGCGCGAAGAATGATAAAGTCAAATGCTGTTAGCATTAATAAAGAAAAAATATCGGAAGATTTTAAATTATCTGAAAACAGCTTAATTAACACAAAATATATACTTGTGCAAAAAGGAAAGAAAAATTACTTTTTAATTATTGTTAAGTAGTCTGATTTAGAGCTTCATAAAATTCTTTTGCTTTCTGGCTTCCAAAAAGAATTTTCTTTCCATTTTTTAAAATCATTTTGACGCCTTTATTTCCGCTAATATTATAAGCTGACCCATTAACTGTGTGATTAATTCCCCATCCGCCATAATCTTTCAAAGGTGAATAGGTTATTTGATCATATGTTTCAATTTCATCATGTTTAATTTCATAAACTTTAAGATGAAAAGGATAAAACTGGTACTTCAAACTTTCTCTGGAAATCTCAACTCTTAACTCAGTAAAATAAATTAAGAAAAGTGGTAATAACATCATAGAGATAAGCACAAAATTAGTAGTATCTAATTTAAAACCCTCATCAAGAATAAGTATTAAAATTGGAGTAATTGCTGCAAGAAAAAGGATTATCCACAACCATTTTTGGTTAAACTTTTGATTTTCTTTAAATAAGATTATTTTCATTTTAATAAATTTTGTGCCTCAATAATACTTGATGTTGGTAATTGACATACTTTGTCTTCACAGACATAAATAATTGTCTCTCCATTAATAAATTTATTTTGTAAAAGAGGCAAAGAGCTTTGTTTAGTACTGCCTAGTATTATTTTATTAGGGGCATATAATTTGTTAAAATCTAGAGCCGTTTTATTCGCATCATTTCCAACAATAGCAACCTCAAAATAAGGTTGAACAACTTTAATGAATAAGGTTGCATAATTAGCATAACCTGTAGCGTAAGAACTCATTTTAGGTTTTACATTATTAAGCATTGTTATAGCCATTTTTTGATAATTATTATTATCTAGAATAAGTCCTAAATCAAAAAGTGAATTTGCAATTACTGAATTAGATGCCGGAATTACATTATCATTTATTTCCATTTTTCTAGCCACTAACTTAGGGTCTAAATCAGATGTAAAAAAAAACATAGATGATTCTGTATCATAAAAATGGGTGATTGCATATTGCATCATCTTATCAGATAAATTTAACCATTTCTCGTCAAATGTTGCTTCATAAAGTCTAATAAAAGCTGAAATTGTTAATGAATAATCTTCTAAATATCCATTAATAGTAGATTTCCCATTTTTATAAGAGTGCCATAGTTTTCCATCATTATTTAATTGAATATCAGCAATAAAATTTGCATTTTTTAATGCTATGTCTAAATGATTTTTATCTTCAAATGCCATATACGCATCAACATAACCTTTTAGCATAAGTGCATTCCAAGATGTTAATGACTTATCATCTAATCCTGGTCTAATTCTTTTATCTCTAGCTTTCATAAGAGTTTTTTTCCATTCAAATATTTCACCCTCTAAAACATTAATTGATATATTATGTTTTTGTGCTATCTCTAATTTTGAATTATTTCGCAGCAAAATATAATTTCCATGCTCCCATAGTCCACTACTATTAATATTATAATAATCTTTGAAAATATTATAACTATTCTTAATTATAGTTTGCAACTCATCTTCACTCCAAACATAAAATTTCCCCTCCTCTCCTTCACTATCAGCATCTAAAGCTGAATAAAAAGCTCCTGTCTTATCGAGCAATTCTCTTTCTACAAAATCTAAACTCTCAAAAACAATTTCCTTATATATAGGGTTTTTGAATTTTAAATATCCTTGAGCATACAAACTAACTAGCTGACCATTATCATATAACATTTTTTCAAAATGTGGAGCTTTCCAAAATTTATCTACTGAGTAGCGTGAAAAACCACCTCCTATCTGATCATAAATACCCCCAAAAGCCATCTTATTTAAAGTAAGCTCAATATGCTTTAAGACCTCTTTATTGTTAGTGACGTGCGCATATCGAAGTAAAAAATCATAAGCATTTGGCATAGGAAATTTAGGAGCTCTATCACTGCCACCATATATATTGTCAAAATCTTTAACCCAAGGCTTAACCATCTTATCTAAATCATTTAATGAAAAAATCTCTTTTCTAGGGTTTTTTATAATTTTCTCAACATCCTGAATTCCTTTTGAAAGTTTTTCTGCAAACTCTATAACACTTTCTCTATCATTTTCATAAACATTGGCAAGACCAAGGATTTGTTTTTTCCAATCATTTTTTCTAAAGTAGGTTCCTCCCCAAAAAGGCCTTCCATCAGGTAGCGCAATGCAATTTAGTGGCCAGCCACCTCTTTGATTCATGAGTTGAACTGCTGTCATATATATTTGATCTATATCTGGTCGCTCCTCTCTATCGACCTTGATACATATATAGTTTTCATTCATAACTTTAGCCACTTCTTTGTCTTCAAAACTTTCATGCTCCATTACATGACACCAATGACAAGCAGAATAGCCAATACTTATCAGCAACAACTTATCTTCTTTTTTTGCTTTAGCTAAAGTTTCTTCATTCCATGGATACCAATCTACAGGATTATGTGCGTGTTGTAAAAGGTATGGACTTGTTTCGTTAATTAAAGAATTAGTATACATATGTTCTGAATTAAGATTTAGAATCTGATTATTCTGACTATTACAACTTATAGAAAAAATTATTACTACTAAATAAATTAATCTTATAAAAAAAACCATCATTTAATCAATTAGAATTAAACATTTTAGTAAAATTCAAAAAGAAATGAGGAATTGTTTCGATACCTTTTAAGTAATTAAATATACCATAATGTTCATTGGGAGAGTGAATTGCATCACTATCTAGGCCAAAACCTAATAATATTGACTTCACATTTAATTCTTTTTCAAAAAGAGCAACAATAGGAATACTTCCACCTGCCTTAACCGGAACAGGTTTTATTCCAAAAGTTTTTTCCATTGCTTGACTAGCTGCTTTATAAGCTATTATATCTGTAGGAGAAACGTATGGTTCTCCACCATGATGAGGAGTTACTTTAACACTAACGCTTTTAGGAGCTATATTTTTAAAATAATCAGAGAATAATTTAGTTATCTCTTTATCTGATTGATTTGGAACTAACCTCATAGATATTTTAGCAAATGCCTTAGAAGGAATTACTGTTTTTGCTCCCTCTCCAATATAGCCTCCCCAGATACCATTTACATCTAACGTTGGTCTAATACCTGTTCTTTCCATTGTAGTATAACCCTTCTCTCCATGTATGTCAGATAATTCTAGAGCATCTTTATAGTCTTGTAATGAAAAAGGTGCTCTCGCAATTTCTTCTCGCTCTTCTTTTGTAAGTTCAATCACATTATTATAAAATCCAGGAATAGAAATATGGTTATCAGAATCTTTCATAGATGCTATCATTTCACATAATATATTAATAGGATTTGCAACTGCACCACCATAGAGACCAGAATGTAGATCTCTATTAGGGCCCGTAACTTCAACCTCAAGATAACTTAGCCCTTTTAATCCAGTAGTAATTGAAGGGGTATCGTTGGAAAGGATTCCAGTATCTGAAATTAATATTGCATCACATGATAGTTTTTTCTTATTTGTAATAACAAAGGCAGAGAGGTTTTCTGATCCTACTTCCTCCTCTCCTTCAATCATAAATTTAATATTGCAAGGCAAGTTATCAGTATTAATCATTAATTCAAAAGCTTTAACATGCATATAGAACTGTCCTTTATCATCACACGCTCCTCTTGCAAAAATAGCTCCCTCGGGATGAATTTTTGTTTTCCTTATTACTGGATCAAATGGACCGCTTTCCCAAAGCTCTAGTGGATCTGCAGGCTGAACATCGTAATGACCATAAACTAAAACTGTGGGAAGATTAACATCTATTATTTTATCAGCATAAACAATAGGATATCCTGCAGTTGGACATATCTCAATATTTTCTGCTCCGGCATGTTCTAACGATTTAGCAACCGCTTTTGAACAATCTAAAACATCGTCTTTATACGCCGGGTCAGCACTTATTGATGGTATTTTTAACAACTCTATTAATTCATCAACAAATCTATTTTTATTTCCTTCTATATAATCTTTAATTTTTTTCATATTATTTATATTAAACTATTACCTGTCATTTCTTTTGGTTTTTCTATTCCCATTAACTTTAAAATCGTTGGCGCAACATCTGCTAAAATTCCATTGTTAATATTATTGTATTTTGAATTAACAATAAAGCATGGCACAGGATTTAAACTATGAGCAGTATTTGGAGACCCATCATTATTTACAGCAAAATCAGCATTTCCATGATCAGCTATTATCATAATGCTATAACACTTACTCATGGCCTCTTCAACAACTTTTCTTGTGCAGTAATCAACTACTTCAACTGCTTTTTTTATTGCATTGTAATCTCCAGTATGTCCAACCATATCTGCATTAGCAAAATTCAGACAAATAAAGTCAGGGGATATTTTTTTTATCTCAGTAATTGTCTTTAGAGTTAGTTCATGGGCACTCATTTCTGGTTGTAAGTCATATGTTACAACTTTTGGAGAATCAATCATCAATCTTCTTTCACCAATAAATTTACTCTCCCTTCCTCCTGAGAAAAAATAAGTTACATGAGGGGTTTTTTCTGTTTCTGCGATTCTAGTTTGAGTAAGTTCATTATTTTGCAGGATCTCACCAAGCGTACTTTTAAGATTTTTTTTATCAAATATTACATTAACTCCTTTAAAAGATTTATCGTAATTCGTCATTGTAGTATAATGAATATCTAATTTACGCATATCAAATTTATCATGATCTCTTTGCGATAATACTGATGTAATTTCCCTACACCTGTCTGTTCTAAAATTAAAACAAATCACTCCATCTCCATTCTTTATTTTAGCAATAGGGTTATTGTTTTTATCTACACATACTGTAGGCAAAATAAATTCATCTGTTATATTTTTATCATAATAGCTTTGAATCTTGTCAATGATATCTTCAGATTTTTCTCCAATACTATTTACCATAGCATCATAAGATTTTTTAATTCTACTCCATCTTTTATCTCTATCCATAGCATAATACCTTCCTGAAATGGTAGCTATTTTTGCGCCATTTAAATTCTTCTCTAATTGTTGAATG
>CAYNGO010000009.1:0-44749 GCA_964397025.1 uncultured Weeksellaceae bacterium | reverse complement strand
TATTTAAGGCACCCCCTTTAAAGATTCTGCTAAAATAATAAATGTATTTATTTGAGTAGAATTAAATAATTTTTTTTATTGCATTTATAGCTTTTTTTAGTCTATCTCCATTATCTATTACAAAGTATTGATGATTCAAAGCCTCTAATTCCTTTTTATATATGTCAAACACTACTTTTCTGTCAAATTGATTTTCTCTTTGCGGATCATACTTCCATTTTATGTCTGGTTTACAGAGTAGATAAAAGCGACTTTCGTTTTGTTGCTTTTTAATATGTTGTAATATCCATGATTCACATTTAGAGTATTTGTATTCTGACCAAATTTTTATTGTTATTAAATCAGTATCACAAATAATAGGCGTTGTTAATTGGGTGTTATCCTCGTTTTTTAATTGCTGTTTAGCAATTTTTAATAAATCCTCATAATTGTATTTTGAATTTAATTGATCAATATATTCTCTAGAGTATTCAGTTACTAAAAATGTATTAAAATATTTTTTTAGAGCATTACTTAAAGTAGTTTTTCCACTTGATTCAGGGCCTGTGATAATAATTTTATTCATTATCAGTAATCAATTGACTCCATTTCCAGTATCCTATTATAGCAATTATAGTATAAACAATAAAGAGCAGTGCAGTCAAATGAAGATCCCTGCTAAAATATAAGTAAATTGAAATAGCATCTATTATTATAAAATACAGCCAATTGGAAAGTATTTTTTTTACTACCATATATGTGGCTATAATGCTAAAAACTGTAGTGAATGAATCTACAATAGGAAGTTGTGCATCTGTATATGCTGAAAGGTAAAATCCAAGAAGGAATGTTAGAAGCGATCCTAAAATCATTATTAAAATGTGATGTCTAATAGCTAATTCATTAATTCTTAATAAGCTATTATTCTTGCTCCATGAAAAATATCCATATATAGCCATTATAAAATAAAAAGCTTGTAGTCCTGTTTCGGCATATAGTTGAGCTTGAAAGCATATGTAAATATATATACTCACACTAATTAACGCAGCTGCCCAGCACCAAATACTTTCTTTAGCAGCCAATACAACATAAACTACACTAAAAAAAACAGCTAACGTTTCATTAAGGCTTAAATTAATTTCTAAGGAATATAATGTTTGAAAAATATCTAGCATTTATTTTAGAAATTAGGAATTTCTTTTAAATCTGAGTTGACTATTTTTAAATTAAAGACTATTAGTTTATTGTCTTTAAATGCAAAGCCCATTTCGGTATTTAGTATGCTCATTATTTGATCGTAGCTTCCAAATAATTGGGTACTAATACCATTAGTTGTGATTTTAATTTGAGAATATAATCTTAGCCTCTTTATAAAATCAATAATTAATGGTTTGTAATTTTCATGAAGAGGATACATGGATATTTCCACAGAGCACTGCACCTTTATATAGAATGAATAGCTTCTGATATTTCCTTAATCAAGCCATTTTCTTTTTCAATAGCATTACCAACTACTATTATGTCAGCTCCAGATTGACAGTTTTCAAGAGCTTTGGCGGCTGAACAAATTCCTCCACCAATAATTAAAGGAACATCAACATTATCACTCACTGACTTAATCATTTGAGATGAGATAGGTGTTTTTGCACCACTACCTCCATCCATAAAGATTAATTTTAACCCCAACATTTCCCCAGCCATTGCTGTACAGGCGGCTACATAGTTTTTTTCATATGGGATAGGCGTCGTATTACTCATATAAGATACGGTTGTTGGTTTCCCACTGTCAATCAGCATGTATCCTGTAGATAAAACCTCAAGATCAGTTTGTTTTAATAGCGGAGCTGTGATTACCTGCTGTCCAATTAGCATTTCTGGGTTTCTACCAGATATTAATGATAAAAACAATATTGCATCAGCATTTTCGCTAACCTGCATAGCGTTGCCAGGAAATAGAACTACCGGAATAGAGCTGTTTGACTTAATTGTTAATATGCTTTGCTCCAAAGAGTTATTTATCAATAGGCTTCCACCAACAAAAAAATAATCTACATTTGAATTATTAGCAATGTTAACTGTTTCAAGAAGCTCCTCATTTGTTTGCTTGTCAGGATCAATTAAAATCGCAAATATTTTTTTGCCTTCTTTTTTACTTTTTAATATGTTATTGTAGATACTCATATGTGATCATTCTATTTGCAAACATACACTAAAAAGTGATTATTTATTTTTAGAAATTTTAAAATAAATAGATTTTGCTTAAATTTTATGTGAATATTATTAATTGGATAGTGTTTTATTGATTGAATTATAATATCATCTTTAAAGTTGATATTACCCTTTTGATGCCATTTAAATATTGTTTCTTTAGCACACCAGGAAAGAATTGTTTCATCTTCATTGTATTGTATTTTGTCATTTAAGGTGAGGAATTTGGACTTTACCTTTAAAGCTTTATTTGATATTTTTTCTATATCAATACCTGCTTTTTTATCACTAATAATAATTGCAATTAATGTATCTGTATGTGATATTGAGATAAATTGTCCATTATTAATTTCAGGTGCACCAAATCTATTATAATTAACGCTTAAATCTTTATTAATTTCTTTAAGTAGTAATCTTGTGCACAGAAATTCTAATTGTCTTTTTTTACTTTTAAAATTCTGAATATCTTTATAGTTAATATTATTTTTAAAATCATCTAGAGATTCAGTTGTTTCCCAAACAGCAATTGTAGTGTTTGCTTCCTTTTTTAAACTTATTAAAGCCATTAAACAAATGTAATAATATTAGTATATTTGCAAGCTAAAATTAAAAAGGTCATTGTAATGAATTATAAAGTAAAAGATATAGGTTTAGCTGAATGGGGAAGAAAAGAGATTGTTTTAGCTGAAGCAGAGATGCCTGGCTTAATGTCAATTAGAGAAGAGTTTGGAGACTCTAAACCTTTGTCTGGAGCACGTATTGCAGGCTGTTTACATATGACAATTCAAACTGCTGTGCTAATTGAAACATTAGTTCATTTAGGAGCTGAAGTTAGCTGGTCTTCATGTAATATATTTTCAACACAAGACCAAGCTGCTGCGGCGATTGCTGCAACTGGTGTTCCAGTATTTGCATGGAAAGGCATGAATGAAGAAGAGTTTGAGTGGTGTATAGAACAAACATTAAATGCATTTGGAGATAAAAAACCTTTAAACATGATTCTCGATGATGGTGGTGATCTTACTAACATGGTTTTAGATAGATTTCCTCAATTTTGTGATGATATAAAAGGCTTGTCAGAAGAAACTACAACTGGAGTTCATAGACTTTATGAAAGAATGGAGAATGGAACATTAACACTACCTGCTATTAATATTAATGACTCAGTAACAAAATCTAAGTTTGATAATAAATATGGCTGTAAAGAATCTTTAGTAGATGCAATTAGAAGAGCTACTGATATTATGATGGCTGGAAAGGTAGCTGTTGTTGCTGGTTATGGTGATGTAGGTAAAGGTTCAGCTGCATCTTTAAGAGGGGCAGGAGCTCGAGTAATTATTACTGAAATTGATCCTATTTGTGCACTTCAAGCTGCAATGGATGGTTTTGCCGTTAAAAAAATGGAGAATGTTGTTGGTGATGTAGATATAGTTGTTACAACTACAGGAAATAAAGACATTATTCAAGGTCATCATTTTGAAGCTATGAAGGATAAAGTAATAGTATGTAATATCGGTCATTTTGATAATGAAATTGATGTTGCTTGGTTAAACGATAATTGGGGGCACACTAAAAACACTATTAAACCTCAAGTTGATATGTATACTGTTAACAATAAAGATATTATTTTATTAGCGGAAGGGAGGTTAGTTAATTTAGGTTGTGCAACTGGGCATCCTTCATTTGTGATGTCAAATTCCTTCACTAATCAAGTATTAGCTCAATTAGAGCTTTGGCAAAATACTGACAAATATGAAAATAAGGTATATATGTTGCCAAAACATCTTGATGAAAAAGTTGCTAGATTACATCTTTCTAAAATTGGTGTTGAGTTAGAGGAATTGCGTAAAGATCAAGCTGACTACATTGGAGTTAAAGTTGAAGGTCCTTATAAGCCAGAATATTACCGTTATTAATTAAATATTCGAAGCAATCTGTTGTTTAATACATAGTTGTATTGCTTTAGGGGAAGAAGTGCAGGGCTATTAGCAGCGCTTCCATCTTGATCTAATAAAAAAGCTGAAGAACAGCATCCGCAAAAAGCTATAGTTGATTGAACTGAGTCAATATATGAACATCCTAAGGATGGTTCGTAACTACAATTTCTATCATATATTTTGTACTCATAATTTGCATAATGATATATTATAATCCCTTTATTTCCACCTTCAATAAATACACTGTTTCCAATTGCATTTAATTCGCTAAATTGAGGTAAACTTAGATCAATATCTATGTCTACGTATACATTTTTAATATAGTCATTACTGTCTCCACATGACATGAAGATAATCACAATAATAACTGTATAGATTCTAGAGTTCATTAGTGCAATTTTAAGAAAAAGAAATGGATATATTTTAATATATTTTAATATCTTTACGACTTTAAAAATTTATATTTAAACGAAACATTACACTATGTTGAGAAAAATTTATTCAATTATTGCACTAGTTTGTTTTTCTTCTTTTGCTTTTGCACAAACCGGAACACTCAAGGGGGTCATTAATGATGCTATGAGTGGTGAGCCGATTCCCTTTGCTAATATTATTATTGAAAAGGATGGAGATCAGTATGCTGGTACAACAACAGATTTTGATGGTAAATATACTATCAAGCCTATAGAACCTGGAAGTTACTCGGTTAAAGCAACCTTTGTTGGTTACCAAACTATTGAGATTACTGGAGTGATTATATCAGCAAATAAAATAACCTTTCAAGATGTTAAGTTGCAAGAAGGAGTTGCTCTTGGAGAAATAAGAATTATAGAGTATAAGAAACCTCTTTTAGATCAAGATAATCTTTCTGGAGAGACAAAAACTGCTGAAGAAATTGTTGCATTACCTACAAGAAGTGTTGCTTCTGTTGCCTCAACAACTGCTGGTATTTATCAAAAAGATGAGGGAGATGCGGTAAATATGCGTGGATCCAGAGAAAATGCAACAGCATATTATGTTGATGGTATTAAGGTTAGAGGTGCGCTAGGGGTTCCAACTTCAGGTATTGAACAAATTACCGTTGTAACTGGTGGTCTTCCTGCTCAATATGGAGATGCTACAGGAGGTATTATTGCTGTAACTACAAAAGGTCCTTCAAATAAGTTTTTTGGCGGTATAGAGCTTGAATCATCATCACTATTTGATTCTTACAACTATAATTTAGTAGGATTTGGTTTATCAGGGCCGATTCTTAAAAAAAGAAATTCTGATGGTACCAAAGGAAGTTCTATACTTGGATATTTTATTTCTGGAGAATTTAGAGATGTTGATGATACTGATCCTTCTGCAATTGGAAGATGGAAGGTTAAAGATGATGTTTTAAAAAATTTACAAAGCACGCCTTTTCAGATTGCTCCTAATTCATCGGCTGGTTTTTTAAGTACATCTGATTTTTTAACTTCCGATGATTTTGAGAATGTCGAAGCAAAATTAAATGCTAATGAAAAAAGATTTAATATATCTGGTAAAATAGATTTTAAGCCTAGTAATAATACGTTTCTTTCATTAGGAGGTACTTTATATACTAGAACTAGTAGAGATTTTTCTGGATGGCGCTCAATGTTTTCTTCAGCTAATAATAGAGAATCATCGCAGACAACTTATAGATTATTTGGGAAATTAACTCAAAAATTTGGCTCTGAAGAATCTAATGAAGATAATAGTGCAGCAACTATTAAAAACGCATTCTTCACGATTCAAGGTGATTACACAAACAATCAATATACTTTTGTAGATGCTGATCATCAGTTTGATTTATTTAAATATGGATATGTTGGAGAGTTTAATACTTATAAGCAAAGTATTTATGGCGGCGGCTCTGCAGTAGATTCTGCAACAGGTATTATTTATACTGGTCGAATTCATCAAGGTTGGGGTGATACACTTTACACATTTTCTGAAAATGAGTACTCAAATAAGGATTTGTCAAATTACACTAACGCTTATTATCAAATGTTTAGTGATTATGGTTTAACATCATTTGTTGGTACTCAAAATGATGGAGTTATTAGAACTGCAGCGGATTTACAAGGACAAGGTTTAAGAAATGGAAATCTACCTGCATCTGTTTATTCATTATATGGAAACCATGGAACTATGTATAATGGATCCGCTAAACAAGAAAACACTCAGACTACATTTAAAGCATCAGGATCTGCAGATATAAAAGATCATGAATTCTCATTTGGTTTTGAATTTGAACAAAGAGATGATTCATATTGGGGGATTGGACCAATGGGTATGTGGGGTTTGATGAGACAACAAACTAATAAACATATTCTACAAAGAGATTTAAGCAAACCTAATCCTGTTTTTGACGAAAATGGTGTATACCAGGATACTGTTAATTATGATAGATTATATGTTGCTGAAGAGCAATCTTGGTTTGATAGATCACTAAGAGAAGAATTAAGAGCAACATCTACTGAATTTATTGATATTGATGCTTTAGATCCAAATCAATTTTCTCTTGACATGTTTAGTCAAGATGAACTTTTAAATAGTGGGTCAAGTTTAGCTTATTATTATGGATATGATATTTATGGTAATAAATTAAATAGTAATCCAACACTTAAAGATTTCTTCGAAAAACAAGATGTAAACGGTAATTATACAAGAGAAATATCTTCTTTTAACCCTATTTATACAGCTGGTTACATACAGGATAAATTTGCTATTGAAGATTTGATTTTTAATATCGGACTTAGAATTGACAGGTATGATGCAAATCAAAAAGTACTATCTGATAAATACTTATTGCATCAAGCTTTTACTAAAGGAGCACAAAATGCTGCTGGAAATTTTTGGGATGATTTAGCTCCTAGTGGTCATCCATCTACTATTGGAGATGATTATGTAGTTTATGTTGATGATGTTTCTAATCCTTCAACTATTGTTGGTTATAGAGATAATGAAACATGGTTTAATGCTGAAGGTCTTCAAATCTCTGATCCAAACTTACTTGCTGAAGCAGCAGGTGGACAAATACAACCATATCTACAAAATCCTGAAGGTGCTTTAAAAGGAGAAATTGATGTAGATAATGTTTTTGAAGATTATACTCCTGAGACTGTTTTTATGCCAAGAATAGCTTTCTCTTTTCCAATTTCTGACGAAGCTCAATTCTTCGCTCATTATGATGTGTTAACTCAACGCCCTCCTCAATCAAATAGATTAGAACCTGTAGATTATTTATTTATGTCCGATAGAGTAGGTGCATTGTTAAATAATCCTGATTTAAAATCCGAAAAAACTGTCGATTATGAACTGGGCTTTGCTAAAACATTATCACTACGTTCTGCTTTGAAGATTTCTGCTTTTTATAAAGAATTGCGTGATATGATACAAGTTGTAAATGTTTTAGGCGCTTACCCTGCACAGTATTTAACTTATGGTAATATTGATTTTGGAACAGTAAAAGGTATGTCTGTTAATTTTGATTTAAGAAGAACAAATAATGTGAGCATGACTGCTAATTACACTTTGCAATTTGCTGATGGAACAGGCTCGAGTGCATCATCTGGTCAGAGTTTAGTTAATACCGGTCAGCCAAATTTACGATCTACTATTCCACTAGCTTATGATCAGCGACATGCGCTTTCTGCTTCTGTTGATTATCATTATGGTTCTGGAAAAGATTATGATGGTCCGGTTTGGTTTGGAAAAAATGTTTTTGCTGATGCAGGAGCTAATATGGTTCTTTCAGCAGGTTCAGGAACCCCTTACAGTAAGCAATCTAATATCACTCAAGAGGCTGCTGATGGAATTAATGACCGTTCTACTTTAGAGGGAAGTTTAAATGGTTCTCGTCTTCCTTGGCAATTTAGAATTAGTGCTAAGATTAATAAAGAATTTGAAATCAAATGGTCTGATAAAAAAAGTTCTAATGTAAATGTGTATGTTCAAATACAAAACTTGTTAGATGCAAAAAATATAATTAGTGTTTATAGAGCAACAGGAAATCCTGGTGATGATGGTTATTTAACATCTTCTGCTGCTCAAAATGCTATTGATGCTCAAAATAGTCCTGATGCATTTAGGTATCTTTATTCTTTAGCCGTAAATAACCCTAATAATTATAGCTTACCAAGAATGGTAAGAGCTGGTTTAAGTTTCCAATTTTAAATAAGAAGAAATTAGTAATATGAAAAATATAGTATATATGATTAATCACACAAAGAAAATAATGCTTTTCACTTTAGCCTTTGCTTGTGCTAGTGCTTTTGCAAAAGAAAATATTCCAAATCCTAACAGTAATACTGTGGTTTATACAAAGATTGCTTCTGGATGCTCACCTTCTGTATCAAAAACAGATTTAGATGTTAATAATGTGAGAACAACTATCATGGCTGCTGGAGACATGTGGTGGAATTTAGATGATGCTAGATATGAGATTCCAAAGGATGGGAATAAACATTCTATGTTTGCAGGAGCATTATGGATTGGAGGTGTAGATGCAGGTGGTCAGCTAAAAGTTGCTGCTATGACATATAGACAAGGAGGTAGTGATTTTTGGACTGGACCTTTAAATACAACATCAGCTACAATTTCACCGGAAGAATGTAATGAATGGGATAAGCATTTTAAGATTAGTAGATCTGATGTTGAAGAGCATGCTGCAAATTATTTAGACCCTACATATGTTATGCCTGATGTTATTGAGAATTGGCCTGCGCATGGTGATCCTGCTCAGGGGCAAGATTTTAATTTAGCACCCTTTTATGATGCTGGTCAAGATGGGGGATTGTATAATCCATATGATGGAGATTATCCTGATTATAATGTTACAGGATCCAATGATAACGCTCGTTTATTTGGTGATCAAACTCTTTGGTGGGTGTTTAATGATCAAGGAAATATACATGGAGAAACTGAAGCAGATCCTTTGGGATTAGAAATACATGCTCAAGCTTTTGGGTTTACAGCTGATAATGAAGTTAACGATATGACTTTTTATAATTATAAAATTATAAATAGATCAACTCTTCCATTAAATGATACATATTTTGGTCAATGGGTAGATCCAGATTTAGGATATTATCTTGATGATTATGTAGGATGTGATGTAGGTTTAGGTTTAGGTTTTTGTTATAATGGTGATGCTGAGGATGAAGGGGCGGCTGGTTATGGATTTAATCCTCCAGCAATTGGAGTAGATTTCTTTCAAGGTCCATTAGCTGATCCTAATGATGGTGTTGATAATGATAGAGATGGAACAATTGATGAAGCAAATGAACAAATTATCATGTCTAAATTTGTTTATTATAATAATGATTTTACAGTTATTGGTAATCCTTCTGAGGGAACACATTTTTATAATTATCTAAGAGGTATTTGGAAAGACAATGTTCCTATGACCTATGGAGGTGATGGTCATGGTTCTGGACAAGGTTCTACAGTAGACGAATGTGACTTTATGTTTCCTGGAACATCTGATGATGCATTTGCTGGTCTAGAATGGACAGAGCAAACAGCAGGTAATATACCTGCTGATAGAAGATTTTTACAATCTGCTGGGCCGTTTACATTACAGCCAGGAGCAGTAAATGAAATTACAACTGGTGTAGTTTGGGCTAGAGCAAAATCTGGAGGTCAAACAGCATCTATTGCACTTGTTAAGATTTATGATAGAGAGGCTCAAGCATTATTTGATAATAATTTCAATATCTTAAATGGACCTGATGCACCAGATGTAGAAATCAGAGAGCTAAATAAGGAACTTATTTTTACTTTATCAAATGGTCCTACTTCTAATAATATAGATGAAAATTATAGAGAGAAAGACCCATACATTACTAAACCATCTAACTTACTTACCGATTCTGCATATACTTTTCAAGGTTATCTAGTATATCAACTTAAAAATAATACTGTATCTGTTACTGACCTGGATGATCCAGACTTAGCTAGATTAGTGTTTAGATCTGATGTTAATGATACTGTAACAGGAATTGTAAATCAATATTTAGATCCTCTACTAGGCGTTTATACACCAATTGAAGAAGTTTCTTCGGTATTAAGTGATGGGGTGATAGGTTCTATTGATCAAGGAACAGAATATTCATTTCAAATTACTGATGATAAATTTGCGTTAGGAAATACTCGATTGGTAAATCATAAAACATATTACTTTATGTCTTTGGCTTATGGATTTAATAGAGCGGAAGAAAATGCAGATCCATATAATGTTAATGCTTCTGATTATGATGGTAGAAATCAACCTTATATTGGTGGGAGAAGAAATATAAAAGTTTATAGTGCAATACCACATTTTACAGAACCTGATGAGGGAGGAACAACACTTAACGCTTCATATGGAGATGGTGTCTCAATTACAAGAATTGAGGGTACAGGAAATGGAGGAAATGCTTTAGAATTAACTGAGGAAAGTGTTAATGAAATTTTAAGTAGTGATGACCATAGAATTTATAATCCTAAGTATGTTGCTGGTAATGGTCCTGTAAATATTACTGTTGTTGATCCTGTTAAAATTCCTGAAGGAGATTATACTTTTAAGCTATTTAACCCGGAATTTAATGGTAGTTCTATTATTTCTTATAATAGTTGGGAGTTAACAAACCAACAAGATGGTTCAGTATTAGGCTCATCAAATCAATCCATTATTGTTGGAACAGAACAATATATTTCAAGTCTTGGTTTAAATGTTAAAGTCAAACAATCATCAAATCCAGGTGCTGATCCTACAAATATTGATAATAACGGTCTAATATCTTCATCAATTGAATTTGATAATATTAATGATAGATGGTTAAGTGGTGTGCCTGACCGTGATGATGAGAGTGGTTTTTTAAGCTTTTGGGGATTAAATTGGATAAGATCTGGAAATTATACTGATGATAATAATTCGCAGTTTAGTGATTACAACCAGGCAGATGATCCTTCTAGTATTTTTGAAAGTGCAATTGAACAAACTATTACAACAACATTTTCTAATTTACCTTTTGGTATTGGAGAGATCACTGTTGATGTAACTGGAGGAACATGGGCTCCTTATAATTTTGTGTCATATTTTGAAGATGGTCCTGGTTTAAATAGTAATATTACTAACCAGGTAAAAATGGAGAATATAAACTCTGTAGATATTGTCTTTACTAATGATCAAACAAAATGGACAAAAGCAGTAATTGTTGAAGCGCAAGAGAATCCAGATCTTGCTATTGGTGGTGCTTTAAAAATGGGATTAAGAGAAAGCCCTTCTGTTGATAAAACTGGTGCTGATATTGGAGATGGCACTAATGGAATGGGATGGTTTCCTGGCTACGCTATAGATGTTGAAACAGGAGAGAGGTTAAATATTATATTTGCTGAGGACTCTTGGTTAACTAGTGATAATGGAAATGATATGAAGTGGAACCCAACTTCAAATATTGTGACAGAACAATTCCCTAGTTATGATAATACAACTCAAACAATATCTGGAGGAAATTATTTATTAGGAGGGAAGCATTTTGTTTATGTTATTAATGGGAAATCATGGGTAAAAGGAACAGAAGATTATATCAATGGTGATTTTGATGAAGTTGATGATAGTCCAAATTATGATGAAGGTGCTTGGATATATAATCAGCTTAAGGATGATATTAGTGGTGTAGGTAAATGGAAAGTATTTAAAAACACATCCTGGGTAGGTGTTCCTTTATTAGCTCCAGGAAGATCATTATTAACTAATGACGCTAGAGTTAAACTTCGAGTAACTAAGCCATATAAGCAATACGAAACAGTTAATTCATTGAATATTTTAACTAAAAACGATGCTTTGGTTATTGGAGAAAACTATGTTGTTGCGTATGAGAATTCTGCTACAACTTGGGGAGGAAAAACAATTACTCATGATGGAACTACTTATTCCCCTGGTGATGTTTTTCAAGCTACAGCTACTTCATTTACTGGAAGTACTAAAGCACGTGTAGTTCTTTATTCACCAGAAAATTCATTTAACCCTACATATCAATTTAACACAAGTGATATAGTAGCTACAAAAGGAGATGGTAATGTTGCTAAAGATGCTATGGAGCTAATCAATGTTGTACCTAATCCATATTATGGTTATTCTGAATATGAAAATAATCAATTAGACAATAGAATTAAGATTACTAACCTTCCTCAAATTGCAACTATTTCAATTTATACTGTAAGTGGAACATTGATAAAAAAACTTAAAAAAGATGATGCAATGACTAGTATCGACTGGGATTTAAAGAATGATTATGGAATTCCTATTGCTAGTGGTTTATATATAATTCATGTTGCAACTGAAATAAATGGTGAGAAGAAAGAAAAAGTAATTAAATGGTTTGGAACTTTAAGACCAATAGATTTAGATACATTCTAATTATAATAATAGAGAATATAAATATTAAGAATATGAAAGAAATTAGTAAATTAATAAAAGCACTTTTAATTATAGTATTATGCTTTTATAGTGCAACTACTTTTGCTGGAAATGAGCAAAGAGCTGGTCAGGCAGGAGCATCAGAATTATTAATCAACCCTTTTGCAAGATCTTCTGGATGGGCTGATGCAAATATTGCTGGTGTTCGAGGATTAGAAGGAATGTATTCTAATGTAGCTGGTTTAGCTTTTACAAAGAAAACAGAACTAATATTTACTCAAACATCTTGGTTACAGTATGGTAGTAAAATGTTTGATGCAAATTCATCTGTAAGCAGTATAAGTACATTTGGTTTCTCTCAAAAAATGGGTGAATCAGGAGTTCTTGGTTTTGCTGTTATGAATATGAATTTTGGTGATATCGAAATTACTACTGTTGATCTACCTGATGGTGGTATTGGAACTTTTTCTCCAAAATATATGAACATAGCTCTTTCATATGCTAAGATATTTTCAAATAGTATTTACGGTGGTATGACAGTTAAGATGATCTCAGAGCAAATTTCAAATGTGGGTGCAAATGGTATTGCATTAGATGCAGGTATTCAATATGTAACAGGTGCTAAGGATAATTTAAAATTTGGTATATCACTAAAAAATGTTGGTCCTAGAATGTCTTTTGCTGGTGATGGAATCTCATTTAGAAATTATTTAAATCCTGATTATGAAATGACAGTTGAGCAGAGGTCTTCAGAATTTGAATTACCAGCGTTATTAAATATTGGTCTTTCTTACGATTTTAATATTGATGTTCATCGTTTAACAGGTGCAGGTGCTTTTACTTCTAATTCTTTCCAAAAGGATCAGTATAGATTGGGTGCAGAATATTCTTATAAAGAATACTTTATGGTTCGTGCAGGTTATACTTATGAGGATGGTATTAATGATGATGAGACAAGAACAACTGCTTTAAGAGGTCCTTCAGCTGGTTTTACAGTAGAATTACCTATGGGTAATGGAAGTACTTTTGGATTAGATTATTCATATAGACATACCGATCCTTTTCAAGGTTCACATGCTATAGGCGCTCGAATAAATCTTTAGTACTTTGAAGCAATAGATTCAGTTATTGTCTATTTACATTTATAGTTTAAATAAATATATATGAGTGATATAATATATCTTTCCAAAGAGGGTTACGATAATTTAAAGGAAGAATTACATAGGTTAAAAACTATTGAGCGCCCTAGCATAATAAACCAAATTGCAGAAGCAAGAGATAAGGGAGATTTGTCAGAAAATGCTGAATATGATGCAGCAAAAGAGGCTCAAGGTTTATTAGAGTCTAGAATTTCAAAACTTGAAATTGATCTAAGTAACTCTAGAGTTATTGATGAAAGTAAATTAAACAATAATAATGTGTCATTACTTTCTAAAGTCACAATAAAAAATATTGCTAATAATAATGAGATGACGTATACAATTGTATCAGAATCTGAAGCTGATCTTTCTCAAAAAAAGATTTCTGCTAGTTCTCCAATAGGAAAGGGATTAATTGGTAAAAAAGTTGGTGATATTACAGATATTGTGGTCCCTAATGGAACACTTAAATTTGAAATTATAAATATTAGTTTTTAAAGATGACTAGTATTTTTACTAAAATTGTTAATGATGAAATACCATCATTTAAAATTTATGAAAATGAGAAGTGCTTGGCTTTTCTAGATGCATTTCCATTAAAATATGGTCACACCTTAGTTGTTCCTAAGAAGCAAACTGATTATATTTTTGACATTAATTCTCCGCAGTATTTAGAGCTTTGGGACTTTGCTCATATTATTGCTAAAGCCATGAAGAAGGTTATAAAATGTAAAAGAGTTGCTGTTGTTGTTATTGGTTTAGAAGTTCCTCATGCACATATTCATTTAATTCCTATTAATAATATTACAGATGTTAATTTTGAACATCCAAAACTTTCTTTTTCTAATATAGAAATGAAAAAAACAGCACATCTTATTACTTCTGCTATTTAACTTTTTTAGGATTATCTGTAATAAAGGATTTCCATCCTGAATAGTTTTTTGATGATGAAGCTGTATTTCTTTGAAAATGGTGACACATTGCGGCAGCAAGTCCATCTGTTGCATCTAGATGTTTAGGTAGTTTTTCAATTTTTAATAATGATTGTAGCATTGAAGCAACCTGTTCTTTGCTAGCATTTCCACTTCCAGTAATTGACATTTTTATTTTTTTAGGAGTATATTCAAAAATTGGAACATCTCTGTATAATGCTGCTGCCATTGCCACTCCTTGTGCTCTGCCGAGTTTTAACATTGATTGAACATTTTTTCCAAAAAAAGGAGCTTCAACAGCAAATTCATCGGGCTTATACTCTTCAACTAGTTGCAGTGTTCTTTCAAATATTTTCTTCAGTTTTAGCTCATGAGAATTAAGCTTTGAAAGGTGAAGTACTCCCATGTTGATTAATTCAGCTTTGTTTCCTTTTACTCGAATTAGTCCGTAACCCATTATTATAGTTCCGGGGTCTATTCCTAATATTATTTTATCGTTAATCAATTGGATTCTTGTATTATTGTATACAAATTTAATCAATGCCATTTAAAAAAACACTGAGCTTTTTAATTAAAATAGTAATTGTTTTTCTCTCTGTTTTTTTTATTTATCATCAATTAATAGAACAAATTAACTCCAAAAGCCTTGATTTTTCTTCTATTTTTTTAAATATTCAGGGTAAGTATCTTACAATATTTGGTGTTTTTTGTATGATGTTTTTAAACTGGTTTATTGAGTCTTATAAATGGAGATTTATGATTGGTAAATTAGAAAAAATCTCAATTTTAACTTCTTTACGAGCTATTTTTTCAGGAATTACTGTTTCATCTTTTACGCCAAATAGAATTGGAGAATACGGCGGTAGAGTTTTTTGTTTAGAAAGCTGTAATAGAATCCAAGCTGTTGTAATTACAGTTTTAGGAAGTATGGCACAGCTTTTAACAACATTGATATTTGGCTCATTAGCTTTTTTATTATTACATGAATCTATTAATAGTAAGGATTTTTTTTCTTTAGATTTTGAAATCTCTAATTATATTTTACTTTTAATTTTTCTTATAAATGTATTACTGATTCTTTTATTTTTTAAAGTATCAATTTTTGCAGATTTTTTTGATCGATTTAAATATTTTTCTTTTTTAAAAAAATATACAAGTGTTCTTTCTAAATTTTCAAACAAAGAATTATCTTTTGTTTTTTTATTATCTATTTTAAGATATTTTGTCTTTTCATTACAGTTTTTAATTTTACTTAATGTTTTTGATGTTAATATTAATTATTACACATCTCTGCTTTCTATTATGTTAATTTTTCTTTTTATGACTTTAACACCAACCATAGCACTTACTGAAATTGGTATTAGAGGATCTATTGCTTTATTAGTACTTGGTATTTTTTCAAATAATATTATTGGTATTTTATCTTCAACAGTTGTTTTATGGATTATTAATTTAATAATCCCAGCAATTATTGGCTCTTTATTTATATTTAATCTTAACTTTTTTAAGAAATAGTGTTTTTTATTATTGTTATAATATTGTTTTTGTATTGTATTATGATTACTGGTTTTATTATTGGATGGAATAGAATCAAAAATGATTTTAATGATGTAAATATAAAAGTTAGTGTGATTATCTCTATTCGTAATGAAGGTGCTAATATTAAAAAATTAGTTGAAAGTCTTAGAACTCAAAATTATAATAAGGACTCTTATGATGTAATTATTGTAAATGATCATTCTGATGATAATAGCTGGGAGTTGTTATGTAATGAAAAATTAAATTGGCCCGATTTACAACTACTTGATATGGACGTAAATGAATATGGTAAGAAAAAAGCTCTTTCAAAAGCTATTAATTTTTCTAATAGTGAAGTAATTTTAACCTCAGATGCTGATTGTCTTTTTACTCCCGAATGGATTAAGAGTATGACATCATGCTTTATAAATGATAAAATTAATTTAGCATCAGGTCCAGTATCTTTTAATCATCAGTCAACTTTCTTTAATCAAATTCAAACTCTTGAGTTTCTTTCATTAATTGCTTCTGGAGCTGCAGCAATAGGATTAAATAAACCTATTTTTTGTAATGGAGCTAATTTGGCATATAGAAGAAAAGTATTTTTAGAGGTTAATAATTATCATGATAATGATATTGCTTCTGGAGATGATGTTTTTTTACTACATATGGTAAAGAAGGTTTATCCTGGTTCTATACTTTTTATTAAAAAGTTTGAAGCAATAGTAATGACTGATTCTATTTCAACTTTTAGGAAATTTATTAATCAGAGAATACGATGGGTTTCAAAATCATCATCTTATAAAGATGCTTATACTATTTATACATCAATACTTGTTTTTTTTGTTAATTCATTATTAATATTCCTCTTGTTTTCATCTTTCTATGATAATGCTTTTATAAATATTTTTATCTTTTTTATTTTGATAAAGTTTGTTTTAGATATTATATTTTTAAAATCTATCTTAGTTTTTTTTAAAAGATTAGATTTAATTAAATGGGTTTTTCCATTGCAAATAATATATTCGTTTTATGTAACTTTTATTACATTGCTTTCAAGTTTCATGTCGTTTAATTGGAAAGGTAGAATCCAAAATAAATAGTAATGAGTAATTCATTAAATAATATTGCTTGGCTTAAACTAATAAAAAATAAATCTTCTTTATTTTCTTTAGTATTTATATTTTTATGTGTTTTTATGTCTTTCTTCTCTTATTTATTTATACCAGACAAAACTCCTTTTGCTAATCAAATGCATCTTGAATTAACTACTCTTCCTCCTTTTTCAGAGGTTACTTTTTTACAGATTCCTAGTCAGATTAATAACTCGGAGAGTTTTTTTGAATATTTTTTCAAAGGAAAAAAATCGATATTTGAAAAAATCCCTATTCAATCGTATGAAAAATATCCTGATGGGATTAATTATACAGTATTAGGCTCGTATATGAAGTCTAACTTTGAAGGTAAATACGAGATTATTAATCAGACTTTTTGGTTTGGAACAGATAGGTTTGGAAGAGATCTTTTAAGTAGAATTATATATGGCGTTAGAATTTCACTTGCCGTTGGATTAATTGCTGTTTTTATATCATTATTAATTGGTATAACATTAGGTTTATTAGCTGGTTTTTATAGAGGGAGAGTTGATGATATAATAATGTGGTTTGTTAATGTAATTTGGTCCATACCAACATTATTAATGGTGATAGCAATATCATTAGCTTTAGGAAAAGGTTTTTGGCAAGTTTTTATAGCTGTTGGTTTAACAATGTGGGTAGAAGTAGCGAGAATTGTTAGAGGTCAAGTTTTAGCAATTAGAGAATTGGAGTTTATTGACGCCAGTAAAGTACTTGCATATCCAGCCTGGAGAATTATTATTAAACATATTCTTCCCAATGTTATTGGACCTGTAATTGTAATTTCTGCAGCTAATTTTGCTTCTGCAATTTTAATTGAAGCAGGACTATCTTTTTTAGGAATTGGTGTTCAACCCCCAATGCCCTCATGGGGAGGGATTATTAAAGATCATTATGCATACATTGTAATGGATAAAGCCTATCTAGCAATTATTCCAGGTTTAGCAATTATGAGTCTTGTACTTTCTTTTATGATATTGGGCAATGGTCTAAGAGATGCGTTTGATGTTAGAGATTAATTAGAAAATTAATAATCCCATAATAAAAATACAGCTTCCAACTAGCATAATTATTAATGTATAAGGAAATATTTCTTTTGCTTTTAAACCTGTTATTCCAAGAAGAGGTAGTGCCCAAAATGGCTGAAGCATGTTAGTTATTTGATCACCATAAGCTAAAGACATTATAGCTTTTGGTATAGAGACTCCAATTTTTATCGCTGATTCTACTATTATTGGTCCTTGTACGGCCCATTGCCCTCCACCGCTTGGAACAAAAATATTTACTATTCCAGCACTTAAAAATGTTAGAATAGGAAATGTTTGTTTAGTGGAAATTTCAATAAAAAAATCTGACATGATTTCTATCATTCCTGAATATTTCATAATACCCATAATTCCAAAATATAAAGGAAATTGTATGAGAATTCCTGATGCACCTCTTATAGCTTTGTCAATAGCCATTAAGAAGTTATAGAAATTTTGATGCATGATTATACACATGGCTAGCAGTAAAAGATTAATAAAATTAGGGGTAATAAATTTTAAGGAAATTATATCAGGTAGTATTAATGCTTTGTAAATTGAAAAGATTAAAATTATTCCTCCAAATAAATATGCAATTATATTAGAGTGATCAAGATTTTCTGCTCCAGTTATTTTTAAAGGTTTACTTGATTCTTCTTCAACTAGGCTAATTATTGAAGATTTGCTTTTTTGTCCTATTAAATACATTATTATTGGTAGTATTATAAGAAGAGTAATAGTGATATAAATATTCATTAGTGAGAATACTGTTTGAGATTGAGATATAATTCCTATTTTTTCTTGCAAAAAATGACCTTCCTCAGCAATTTTAAGTGGAGCTGAGCCTGAAACTCCACCATGCCAAATCATCATACCAGAATAGCCTGCCGCCCCAATTAATGGATAGTTTATTTTAATATTATTTTTGCTTGCATATTCTGCAACTTTTCTAGCAAAAATAGCGCCAAAGATTAATCCTAATCCCCAATTAAAAAGAGATACGATGAGTGTTGAAAATGTAATAATTGCTGCTGCTCTTGCGGAATTACTACAAAAGTAGGTTGCTTTGTTTATTAATTTATTTATTGGTTTAGTTAAAGCTAGGCTATGTCCAAGAACAAGCATTAGCATCATTTGCATTGCAAATACAGTCATTTTACTATCCCAAAGTCCTTTTTCCCAATATGATAAAATTTCAAATACGCGAGACTCCTCACTTGTTTTATCAGATATAAAAAAGGCTAGTAGAAAAGTTACTAGAGATAGTAAGACTGCAATTGTAAAAGGTGCAGGTAAAAAGTTTTTAATTGTATTTCCTAACTTATCAGAAAATGACATTTTTAAAAAGGCAGATCATCATCTGAATTTGCACCTTCGTCAAATGAAGGGATATCTGGTTCTGTTGTATTTGGACTTGCCGCCGCTAAACTCTCGATCCTCCAGGCATCAATATTACTGTAATATTTTCCATTATACTCATTAGAAGATAGATTAAATGAAACCTCTACTTGATCACCTTCATTGTGACTTGAAAGCATTTGAATTTTATCTTCACCAAAAAGTTGAAAACATACTTCAGGATTATATTGTGCGCCAGTATCAACTACAAATGATTGTTTTTTCCATTCCTTTCCTGCTTTTGAAGTTCCACTTTCTACACTTAATTTTCTACTTAATTTTCCTTTTATTGTTAAGCTCATTCTTGTTTTATTTTATTTAAGTAACAAAAATAATTAAAAACTCAAATAAATAATCTTTGGAGAGCCTTTTATGATTAAATGTTAAAAAATAATATCTTTGCAACCCTTTTGCGGGTATGGCGGAATTGGTAGACGCGCTAGACTTAGGATCTAGTGCCGCAAGGCGTGGGGGTTCGACTCCCTTTACCCGCACAAAAAACCTCTTTTTAAAAAGAGGTTTTTTTATGTTTTACTATTAGTGTTTTTTTCACCAATCACAGAAATAAATGTATTTTTGCCATCCATTTAAAAATAGAAAATGAAAATTACACAAAGCAAGGTAAAAAAAATGATTTCTACATTAACTGTAGAGGTTTCTGAAAGTGATTACATTGAAAGCGTAACAAATGTGTTAAAAAAATACAGAAAAGATGCGGTTGTTCCTGGCTTTAGAAAAGGAAAAACTCCTATGTCAATTATTGAAAAACAATATAAAACTTCTATTGTTGTTGATGAGGTAAATAAAATGTTACAAGACAACTTATATAAGCATATTACAGACAATAAAATCCGAGTTCTTGGTAGCCCTCTTCCAAAATCTAGTGTGGAAATTGATTGGGTTAATAATGTTGATTTTGTATTTGAATACGAGATTGGTCTTGCTCCTGAATTTGATGTAAAAATCTCAAGCAAGGATAAATTAACGTATTACAGCATTAAAGCTGACACAAAATTAGTGGATGGCTATTGTAATGATATAGCAAAAAGATATGGAAAAATGAGTAACCCTAACAAATCGATTGATGGAGATTTAGTTTTTTGCTCTATAAATCAACTTGATGTTAATGGAGAGGTTATGATTAACGGAATTTCTAACGAAGCTACTGTTTCTATGGATGTTATTGAAGACAAAAAGGTTAAGAAAAAGTTTATTGGTCTAAAGTCAGGAGATCAATTAACTTTAAATGTTATGTCAGTTTTTCAAAATCATTCAGATCTTTCAGCAATGTTAAAAATAACTCATGATCAATTACATGCACTAACATCAGATTCTTTTAGGTTTACTGTTAAACAAATTAATAGACTAGCTCCTGCTGAATTTAATAAAGAGCTTTTCGATAAAGTATACTCTGATGGGAGCGTTACTAATATTAAAGAATTTAAACAAAAAGTAACTGAAGAGGCTGAAAAATCTTTTGTAGTAGAGAGTGATAGGATGTTGAAAAATGATGTTGTATTATATTTAGTTAAGAAGGTTAAGTTAGAAATGCCTGATGAGTTTTTAAAGCGTTGGTTAGTTCAGACTTCAGAAAAACCCCTTACACTTGAGCAGGTTGAGAGTGATTACCATATGTATTCTAAAAGTTTAAAATGGCAATTGCTTGAAAATAAAATTTTAGAAAATAATGAAGTGAAAGTTAACAATGAAGATCTATTAAGTTTTACAAAAGAACTTGTGGCAAAACAAATGATGCAGTATGGACAAGTATCTAGTGATGAGAAACAGATTTTAGATATTGCTGAAAATATATTGAAAAACGAAGATGAAAGAAAAAAGATTTCTGAGCAATTATTTGATGAAAAGACCCTTTCTATTTACAAAAAATCTTTCAAGCTGAATGAGAAATCAATTTCTTACGATGATTTTGTTAAATTAGCAACAGAAAAATAAATTATAAATTATGGATTACGGAAAAGAATTTAAAAAGTATGCTACTAAGCATAGAGGCATAAATAGTCTTCATTTAGATCAATTTACTTCAATTCATGGTAATTATATATCTCCTACAATTATCGAGGAACGACAAATGAATGTTGCTAGTATGGATGTATTTTCTAGACTAATGATGGATAGGATAATTTTTTTAGGCGTTCCAATTAATGATTATGTAGCAAATATTATTCAAGCTCAGTTGTTATTTTTAGAATCTGTAGATGCAAAAAAAGATATTTTAATTTATTTAAATTCTCCAGGTGGAGGTGTATATGCAGGTTTAGGTATTTATGATACAATGCAGTATATAACTCCAGATGTTTCAACTATTTGTACAGGTATGGCTGCGTCAATGGGTGCTGTATTGTTATGCGCTGGAGCGAAAGGAAAACGTACAGCTCTTAAACATTCAAGAGTTATGATTCACCAACCATTAGGAGGTGCTCATGGACAGGCATCTGATATTGAGATTACAGCTAATGAAATTAAAAAGTTAAAGAATGAGTTGTATCAAATTATATCTGAACATTCTGGAAAATCTTTTGATGAGGTCTGGAAAGATAGTGATAGAGATTACTGGATGACCTCTAAGGAAGCTAAGGAATACGGAATGATAGATGAGATTCTAGAGAAGAAATAATGTCAGAAAATATACAGATACAATGTTCTTTTTGCAGTAGAAAAAAAGAGGATACAGAAATACTTATTGCTGGAGCGAATGCTCATATATGTAATTCATGTATAGAACAAGCTTTTAATATTGTTGAAGAAGATTCAAAATCTAGTAATGTAGAAAAAAATGATTTTAAATTATTAAAACCTAAGGAAATAAAATCTCATCTTGATGATTTTGTTATTGGACAAGACTTTGCTAAAAAAGTAATGTCTGTTGCTGTTTATAATCATTATAAAAGAATTTCACAAGTAAACACAACGGATGATGATATCGAGATTGAAAAATCAAATATCATAATGGTTGGAAGAACAGGAACAGGAAAAACTTTACTTGCAAGGTCTATTGCAAAATTATTAAATGTCCCGTTTTGTATTGCTGACGCAACAGTCCTTACTGAAGCAGGTTATGTTGGAGAAGATGTTGAAAGTATTCTATCTAGACTTTTACAGGCTGCTGATTACGATGTTGAAAAAGCAAAAATTGGTATTGTATTTATTGATGAAATTGATAAAATTGCTAGAAAAAGTGATAATCCATCTATTACAAGAGATGTAAGTGGTGAGGGGGTTCAGCAAGCTATGTTGAAACTTCTTGAAGGAACAATTGTTAATGTTCCTCCCCAAGGTGGAAGAAAGCATCCTGATCAAAAAATGATAGCTTTAGATACAAAAGATATACTTTTTATAAGTGGTGGAGCTTTTGATGGTGTAGAAAAGCATATTGCCACACGACTAAATACCCGATCTATTGGTTTTAAAACTGATAAAGAAAATCAGCTTGATGGAGCTAACTTACTTCAATACATTTCTCCTCAAGATCTTAAATCTTTTGGTTTAATTCCGGAATTAATTGGTAGAATGCCTATTGTTACCTATTTAGAACCTCTTGATAGAAATGCATTACTACTTATTTTAACTGAACCAAAGAATGCTATTACTAAACAGTATATCAAGCTTTTTGAGATAGATGGTGTTAAGTTAAAATTTGATAAAAAAGCAATTGAAATTATTGTCGATAAAGCATTAGAATTTGAACTTGGAGCTAGAGGGCTTAGGTCAATTTGTGAATCTGTTATGTTAGATGCAATGTATGAATTCCCATCTGAAAAAAACAAGAAGGATTTAGTGATATCAAGTAGCTATGTAACTAAAAAACTTAGCAAATTAATATTAAAGAAATTAAAAGTTGCTTAGTCTATAACAATTAAGTATGGCTCGTTGTTAATTTCAACATTTACCTTACAGTCACATAAATTATTTCCATAATCTAATTCTCTATCTTGATATATGTCTGTTGATATTGTAGATTTTCCTTCAATAATAACGCATTTGCCTGATTCAAAACAAGCATTATTAATAGTTAGAGAATCAGTGATTTGTATATTAAAATTATTATTATTCACTGCATTTCCCTCTCCAGATCCTATAATTAAATAAATATCATCTAAATATTTATATTTAGTTGATGCCCCATCTATTAAGGTTTTTATATAATTAGCATTTAAATTAATGATGCCATTATGAGTAGTTACACTTAGATTATTAATTTCTAGATTGTATGTGTAATCTTGATTAATATTTACACCTAAATTTTCTAATACAATATTTCCTTGTATCAAATTATTGTTTAAATAGAAATTATCAAATGTATTATTAATAATTGCTGATGAATCATGAATATAATCACTATATATTGTAACTATTTTTCCTCTATTTAACTGCCCTAGGTGCAAACAATTAACATCTCCGAAATCTGTAATTAGTGTATCAGTATTTAAAGGATCATTATTTTTTAATGTATATATAATGCAATTTTTTGTGATTCCATTTGATATTAAGCTATGCTCTACTATTCTCTGAATATCTATTAATATTTTTTCAATTAATAAATAATCACTGCTCGATTGCAGGTTTTGTTGTTCTAAATTCTCAACTACATTATCATCCTTACAAGAAATTATTGATGTGATAATTAGCGTTAGTATTAAAATCTTTGTTTTCATATGAATATTTTTTTAAGATTGCTTTTCATATGTATAAAAAGTAAAATCGTATTTATGTCTTTCATCTTTAAAATAATCTTCTCTATTAGTTTCTTTCCATTCCTCAGAAAGATCTGGAAAAAAAGTATCTCCATCAAATATATGATGAATCCTTGTAAGATAAATTCTGTCAACCAGATTCTCTTCTAAAGCTAGTTTGTATATTTCACCCCCACCTATAATAAAAACTTCGTCTTCATTATGATTAGATGCTGCAATTAAAGCATCCCTAATATTATTTTTAATAATACAATTTGGAGCAATATAATCATTCTTTCTAGTTATAATAATATTTTCTCTATTTGGTAAAGGTCTATATTTATGAGGAATAGATTCAAAGTTTTTCCGACCCATTATAATATGATGGTTAACTGTCTTATCTTTAAAAAACTTCATATCTACTGGAAGGCTCCAAATTAGATCATTATTCTTTCCAATGACATTATTTGTTGAAGCTGCGACAATAATTGATCTTATCATTATGATTTTGTAACATTATAAAACACATTCCTTGCTTTTAGGTAATCTCTTATATCTTCAAAATTACTTCCTAAATATTCTGGTGGCGAAATTCCAGTTCTAGTATATTTTTTGTCTAGAACTAAGTTGGCAACAGCTGTACATGTAAATCCAGTTGTTCGAGCCATTGAAATTGTATTATCTTCATATCTGTCTAGTAGATCATATCGATAAGTAATTTTTTTTCCTTCTTCTTGTCCTTTCATTATTATTCTCATTATAGTAAAATCTTTATCACCTTCTTTCATTTCCCATTTTGGGAAAAGTAGTTTTGATGTTAGATCTATAGGTCGTATTGCGGTTCCATTAATATCAATAGGTTCGTATGAGAAGAATCCGGAAGCTCTTAAAACTTTTAAATATTCAACACATCCAGGATATCTAAGTGTTTTTTCAATCATATTTGGTACGTGATTCATCGTTTTAATTAAGCTTCTTAGACCATCAGAATTCCAACTTTCTAGTGTTCCTATTTCATCAAATTCTATTAATTCAGTTTCCGAAAGAGCTTCTTTTATAATTAGTTGTTTGTTTTGTACAAACCTTGCTGGTCTAATGTATTCTTCAATAACATCAATTGGTGAAAATACCGCTTGATATTCATAAGGCCATTCTCTTTTTACTGGCAATCCGCCTACTAAGCATTCATAGTCGGATATTTGCATGGAATTATTATGATAACCAAAAATAATATTACCCATACCTGGAGCTACACCACAATCCATTACTGCTATAACATTATGCTGCTTTGCAAGTTCATCTAATCCAAAAGGATCTTCCGGATAAAATGAAATATCAACAATGTTTTTACCAGCTATAATTACATCTTTCATCATCTTATATCCCATAAATCCTGGAACTGCCCCAATAACTAAATCACATTCTTTTATATGGTGATGTAAAATATTAGTATCTGAAATATCTGCACATATTTTTGAAATATTTGAATCTAGTTTGTCTAAATTTTTTTGTGAAATATCAATTGTCGTAACCTTATGATTTTTAGCTAGATCTTTAGCCATCACTCCTCCAACTAAACCAGCTCCCAAAACAACAATTTTTTTCATTTCTATAGTATTATATTAAACGGCTACTTTCCCTTTTATATGTGGATGAGATTGATAGTCTGTTAAATCAAAATCATCAAATGTAAAATCAAATATATTTTTCACATTTTTATTTATTATCATCTTTGGTAAGATCTTAGGCTCCCTACTTAATTGTAATTTTGTTTGATCAAAATGGTTTGAGTAGATATGTGCATCTCCTAAGGTATGAACAAACTCACCTAATTCTAAATCACATACTTGTGCCATCATCATTGTAAGTAATGCGTATGATGCTATATTAAATGGAACTCCTAAAAATATATCTGCACTTCTTTGATATAATTGACATGATAGTTTGTTATTTGCAACATAAAATTGAAAAAACGTATGGCATGGTGGTAGTGCCATTGATTCAATTTCACTAACATTCCATGCACTTACAATAATCCTTCTACTATTTGGAGTTACTTTAAGTTGCTCAATAACCTTTTGTATTTGATCAATATGTTTTCCATCTGGTGTTGGCCAGCTTCTCCATTGATATCCATATACATGCCCCAAATCTCCATTTTTATCCGCCCATTCATCCCATATTTTAACCCCATTTTCATTAAGGTATTTAATATTAGTTTCTCCTTTCAAAAACCAAAGAAGTTCATGTATAATTGACTTAAGATGTAGTTTTTTAGTTGTAACACAAGGAAATCCATTAGCTAAATCAAATCTCATTTGATATCCAAAAACGCTTTTTGTTCCAGTACCGGTTCTGTCATTCTTAACAGTTCCATTATCAATCACATGCTTCATTAAATCAAGATATTGTTTCATAGTTTAAATTATTGCTCCTACCATTACTGCTGTTAATAATGAGGCTAGTGTACCAGCGATTAATGCAAGTATGCCCAGTTTAGATAAATCACTTTTTCTATTAGGAGCTAATGATCCAATACCTCCAATTTGTATGCCAATTGAAGCAAAGTTGGCAAATCCACAAAGAATATATGTTGAAATAATAATTGATTTCTCTTCAATAAATTGACCACTATTTTTGAGTTCAGCTAGTGAAATGTATGCTACAAATTCATTAAGTATTGTTTTTTCTCCTAAAAGTTGGCCTACCAATATCATGTCTTCTTTACAAACACCCATTAACCATGTTATAGGAGCAAGCGTGTAACCTAATATAAATTCCAATGTCAATCCATCATATTGACCATTTGTGAAAGAAAGTATCCAGCTATTAATACCTGTAATATTGCCGATAAAATCTTTCAGGAAGTAGTTTCCCATAGTTATAAATGCTATAAAAACTAAAAGCATAGCTCCAACATTAATAGCTAGTCTAAGTCCTTGTCCAGTTCCAATACTTATTGCTTCTAAAGAGTTACAGCCAAGTGTTGCATTTGATATAGACATATCTTCATTTATCTTTTCAGTTTCTGGAAGTAATATTTTCGCTATTACAATTGCTGCTGGGGCAGACATTACAGATGCTGCTAATAAATGTTTAGCAAAAAAAAGTTGTTGAGCTGGATCTGGACCACCCAGAAAACCAATGTACGCTGCTAGAACTCCACCGGCAATTGTTGCCATTCCTCCTGACATTAAACAAAGCAGCTCAGACATTGTCATTTTATCAATGTATGGCTTTATTAGTAAAGGAGATTCAGTTTGGCCAAGAAATACATTGCCAGCGGCAGAAAGGCTTTCAGCTCCAGAAAGTTTTAATGTCTTTTTCATTAGATAAGCAAATGCAAATACTATTTTCTGAAGAACGCCAAAGTAAAATAAAAGACTTGTTAATGCTGAAAAGAAAATTATAGTGGGTAGAATTTGAAAAGCAAATATTGCTCCAAATTGGTTGCTATTAACAAGTGTATCACCAAATAAAAATAATGCACCTTGTTTAGAAAATTGTAATACAATTACAAAGACCGAACTCATCCATTCAAATATGTTTTGAACGACAGGAACTTTTAAAATAAGAATTGCTAATAACAATTGTATAACCAATCCTTTAACTACTAAATTCCAATTAATTGCTTTTCTATTTCTACTGAATAAATAAGCGAAAAAAACAAGAGATATTAATCCTATTAAACCTCTAAATAAATTATTAAGCCATGTACTAGATTTCATTGTCTTAGAGATGGAGGGTTCTTTTGAAAAACAGTAATCTGTATTGTTTTCAGTAAGAGTTAATGTGTTTTTTACTGATGATATTAGATATTCTCTAGTTGTATCTTTTGGTAAATCATAGTAAAAAGAAATTTGATTATTTTTTCTTTCCCATCTTCCTTTAGCAAAAACTCCTAAAGATGTTATTTGGTATTCAAATGTATTATTGCTATCAATTAATAAATAGTCATTACTGCTAAAATCAGATTTATTTGTATTGTTTGAGGTAATACTTGAGAAAAACCATTTTTGAGATATATTATCTGCGGATACTGATAGTGTGTAAATAAAACTAATAAGAATTAATAATTTTCTTTTCATCTTAATTATGATGTTCTTCTTTTAATTTCATCTCTAATTACTGAAGCCTTTTCATAGTTCTCAATTTTAATAGCTTCTTTTAAAGATTCTTGAAGTTCGTTAAGACTATATAGGCTTATTTTTTTTTCTTTTTTAGATTTATCTAAATCCTTATTTTTTTTATTTGAATTACTAGTTACAATAATTGCAGCTCTTGATAAAATATCTTCATAAGTAAAGATAGGACAAGAAAATCTTATAGCAATTGCAATAGCATCTGAAGTTCTAGCATCTATTTCAACTTCTTCGTTAGATATAATGTTTTTACAATAAAATGTTGAATGAAAAACTCCTTCAATAAGTTTATGTATGACAATTTTTTTAATAGTTATGTCAAAGCTTTTACCAAATGTTTTAAACAAGTCATGAGTAAGTGGCCTTTCAGGTTTCTCTTCATTTTCTAAGGCAACAGCTATTGAACGCGCTTCACACCAGCCAATTACTATTGGTAATTGTCTTTTACCTACTGTTTCATTAAGCAAAAGAACATAGGCATTATTTTGCGAGTCACTTTGTCTAATAGCGGCAATATCAAGTTGAATTAAATCCAAATCTTTAGTTGTTTTTTATTTTTTTAAACTCCTCAATTAATTTTGGAACTACCTCAAAAGCATCTCCTACTATGCCATAGTCAGCAGATTTAAAAAAAGGAGCTTCAGCGTCTGTATTAATTGCTACCATTACTTTGGAAGAATTTACTCCTGCAAGATGTTGTATAGCTCCAGAAATACCTATTGCAATATATAGATTAGGAGCTATTGCCTTACCAGTTTGGCCAACATGTTCAGAGTGTGGTCTCCATCCAATATCTGATACGGGTTTAGAACATGCAGTTGCCGCTCCTAAAATCTCAGCAAGCTCTTCAATCATACCCCAATTTTCAGCTGCTTTCAAGCCTCTTCCTGCAGAGACAACAACTTCTGCTTCAGATAATGAAATTTTACCTTTATTAATATCTTTACCAATAATTTCAACATCAGACTCGAGCTCTTTATTTTTAATTTCAACTTCAAAATCTACACTATCATTCTTTATTTCAAATGCATTCGGGGAGATAGCTAGAACACCTATCTTAGATTTTAAACGTACTGTTTCAATAGCTTTTGATGAAAATGATTGTTTTTTTACACATACGTTAGATGAGTCTTCAATATACGATATAACATTAGTAATAATTCCTGCATTTAACTTTGACGAAATTCTAGGAGCAATCATTTTAGCATTAAATGTATTAGAAAAAATAACCATCTCAACTCCTTCAGATTCCTTTTCAATACTTGAAGCAACTGATTTTCCGTCATTTTTTAGAATTTCCGGATAAGATATAATTTTATTTACCCCATACTCAGCTAGTAAGCTAAGCTCACTTTCTTCAATTTTCCCAAATGATATAGCCTTAACATCAGTCTTGTAAACACTTGCAGTTTTTTTTGCATATGAAACTGCTTCTAATGTACTTTTTCTAAACTTTCCATCCCAGCTTTCTGCGTATACTAAAATTGACATATTTTATTTTTTATTATTATATAACTTTTGCAACATTATGAAGTTCATTTACTAACTCACCCACATTATCAGAGGATATTATTTTACACTCTCCTTTTAGTGCAGGTTTTTCAAATAATATAGATTCTGTAAGATTATTATTTTCAGTAGCTTCAATTACTTCAAGTGGTTTTGATCTTGCAGTCATGATTCCTCTCATATTAGGAATTCTTAGTTCACTTTCTTCTACTAACCCTTTTTGGCCTCCTAAAATAAATGGATATTTAATTTTTAGTGTTTCTATGCCACCATCAATCTCTCTCATTACTGTGGCACTATCCCCCTCCGAGTTTAATCCATTACATGCATTCACTAATGGAATGTTAAGAGTATCTGCAATTATTCCAGGAACTGCTCCTCCGTTATAGTCACTAGATTCTTTACCAGCTATTATAAGTTCAAATGGATTATCTTTAATGTAGTTGGAAATCTCCTTTGCAGTAGAATAGCTGTCATTAGGATTAAGATTAATTCTGATTGCATTATCAGCTCCAATAGCTAGTGCTTTTCTCATAACTGGCTCTACAGTTGAGTCGCCAACGGTCAATACAGTTACGTTTGCTTGTAATTGTTCTTTTAACATTACTGCCTTGGTTAATCCAAACTCATCATAAGGATTGATTACAAACTGAATTCCATTTTTATCAAATTTACTATCGTTTTCTGTAAAGTTAATTTTTGATGTTGTATCTGGAACACTACTTATACATACTAATATTTTCATCTTTTACTCTCTTATTAAATTACGTTGACAAAGCTAATTAAATCCATTAAAATATATTGTTTTTTTTGACAAAAAAAACAGGATTATCTAGATTGGTGTAATTAATTATTTTGAGTAATTAGGTAGTCTCTTTAAACAAAAATATTATTTTTGCAACCGAATTAAACTAAAAAATAAAACACAATGGAAATTATTGTATCATATCTACCTCTTTTTGGAATCTTGGCATTAGTATTTGTATTTTGGAAAAACGCATGGGTTTCAAAGCAAGATGCTGGTGATGAAAAAATGTCTAGAATAGCTAAAAATATTGCTGATGGAGCAATGTCGTTTCTTAAGGCCGAATATAGAGTGCTATCTGTTTTTGTTATTGCTGTAGCAATATTATTATTTTTCAAAGGATCTAATGAAGTAGCTTCTCATGGATTAGTGGCTTTGTCATTTGTTGTCGGTGCTATTTGTTCCGCATTAGCTGGATTTATTGGCATGAAGGTAGCAACCAAAGCAAATGTTAGAACTACTCAAGCTGCTCGTACATCTTTAGGAAAAGCACTAGAAGTTGCTTTCTCTGGAGGAGCTGTTATGGGATTAGGTGTTGTTGGTCTTGGTGTTTTAGGCTTAAGTTCTTTATTATATTTCTATCAAGGAATGTTTCCTGATAACTTAAATATGGTACTAAATGTTTTATCTGGATTTTCTCTAGGAGCATCATCTATTGCTCTTTTTGCACGTGTTGGGGGTGGAATTTATACAAAAGCTGCTGATGTAGGTGCTGATCTTGTTGGTAAAGTAGAAGCAGGAATTCCTGAAGATCATCCATTAAATCCAGCAACAATTGCTGATAATGTAGGAGATAATGTAGGAGATGTAGCTGGTATGGGAGCTGATTTATTTGAATCATATGTTGGTTCTATTATTGGTACAATGGTTCTTGGAGCTGTATACTCAACACTTCCTGAATTTCAAGCAAGTTTTGATGGTTTAGGAGCTGTGTATTTACCACTTGTTTTAGCTGCTGTAGGAATTGTTATGTCAATAATCGGAACTTTCCTTGTAAAGGTTAAGGATGGTGGTTCTCCACATGCTGCTTTAAATCTAGGTGAATTTGGTTCTGCTGCATTGATGTTAGTTGCTTCATATTTTATTATTAATAAAATGCTTCCTGAAACTTGGGTTAGTGGAGGTATGCAATATACATCAATGGGGGTTTTTTGGGCTACTATTGCCGGTTTAGTTGCAGGACTTCTTGTAGGTAAGGTTACAGAATATTATACTGGTACAGGAACACCTCCTGTTAATTCAATTGTTGAACAATCAGAAACTGGTGCTGCAACAACAATTATTGCAGGATTAGGTGTTGGAATGATGTCAACAGCAATGCCAATTATCTTAATTGCTACTGCTATTATAGTTTCAAATCATTTTGCAGGCTTATATGGTATTGCTATTGCTGCAGTTGGAATGTTAGCTAATACAGGTATACAATTAGCAGTTGATGCTTATGGTCCAATTTCAGATAATGCTGGTGGAATTGCTGAGATGGCTGAGCTTCCTGCAGAAGTAAGAGAGAGAACTGATAAATTAGATGCTGTAGGTAACACAACTGCTGCTATTGGAAAAGGATTTGCAATTGCATCTGCTGCACTAACTGCTTTAGCTTTATTTGCTGCTTTTATGCAAACTGCTGGAGTAGAATCTATTGATGTTTCTGAGCCTGTTATCATGGCTGGTTTACTAATTGGTGGTATGCTTCCTTTTGTATTCTCTGCATTATCTATGAATGCAGTTGGAAGAGCAGCAATGGCTATGATTGAAGAAGTTAGAAGACAGTTCAGGGATATTCCTGCTCTTAAAGCAGCTTTAGAAGTAATGAGAAAATATGATTCAGATATGACAAAAGCTACTGCAGCAGATAGAAAAATATTTGATGCTGCTGATGGTGTTGCTGAATATGATAAATGCGTAGATATCTCTACAAAAGCTTCTATTAAAGAAATGGTTTTACCAGGACTTTTAGCAATTGTAGTTCCAGTATTAATTGGTTATATTGGTGGAGCAGAAATGTTAGGGGGAACTTTAGCTGGAGTAACAACAACTGGTGTATTGATGGCAATATTCCAATCTAATGCTGGTGGAGCTTGGGATAATGCAAAAAAGATGATTGAAGAGCAAGGTAAAAAAGGAACTGAGGCGCATAAAGCTGCAGTTGTTGGGGATACAGTAGGAGATCCATTTAAAGACACTTCAGGCCCTTCTCTAAATATTCTATTAAAATTAATGTCAGTTGTTGCTCTTGTAATTGCTCCATCTTTAGCCGATACAAGTAATGTAAGTGATAATCTTATTAATACGGATAAAAATAAAATATCAAATGAGATGATTATTAACCAAACTGAAATTGAAGAGGTTGTAATTTATGCTGTAGCAGAAAATTACGGTTTTAATAAAAGTGGAGATTTGAATGTATTACAAACACTATCTTTATCAGCTGATTTAAGATGTGCATCTGGTGGACAAGCTTGTGAACAATTCATTTCGTCTTTAAAAGGAGATATTGTATTAACGACTGATAATTCAACTGTTGCAGTTTCTAGAATTGATGTTCATTCAACTCAAATAAATGCAGTTAGTAATACTGCAGGTATGGAAAATGCTGTTATATATTACGATATAAATGATGAAGCATCAAATATTTCAGGCTTGATAAAGTTTGGTGAAATGTCTATGAAGTTTAAAGGTCAGAGATAATTATTTAGAAAGTTTTTTTAGTCTATCTTCTACTTTACTAATTATTTCTTTTAGTTCACTTGGATTTTCTGAGAAGTCAATATCATCTACTTCTATTATAAGAAGCTCTCCTTTACTATATTCGTCAATCCATGCTTCATATCTTTCATTTAATCTAGTTAGATAATCTAGTCTTATACTATTTTCATAATCCCTTCCTCTTTTTTGAATTTGCTCAACAAGCTTAGGCACCGAAGCACGTAAGTAAATTAGTAAATCAGGACCTTGAATAAAGCTATCCATAAGATTAAATATTTCTTTATAATTATCAAAATCTCTAGAGCTCATAAGTCCCATTGAATGAAGATTGGGAGCAAATATATATGCATCTTCATAAATGGTCCTATCTTGAATATATTTATCTCCACTATCTTTAATATCAATAATTTGTCTAAATCTACTATTTAAGAAATACACTTGTAAATTAAATGACCATCGTTGCATATCTTTATAAAAGTCATTTAGATATGGGTTATTTTCAACATCTTCATATTGAGCTTTCCACTTAAAATGTTTTGACAATAGTGTTGTTAATGTTGTTTTTCCCGAACCTATATTTCCAGCAATTGCTATATGCATAATTTAATTTTTTACTAAGATAAAAAAGAATTTTAGTATTTAAAATAAAAAAATAACTAGATAAATTATTGTTGAAAACTTATATTATCTAGTAGTATTAATTCTTCAATGAATTTTCTATCCTCACTTAGTCGCACAATTTTATTTTGGCCACCAAGTTTTTTATTTTTTTCTAGCCATTTATAGAAAACTCCTTTTTTAACAAGGTTAATTTTTGGATTTTTAATAACAAGGTTTTTAAATCTTTTTGCTTCATAATCTGAATTAACTTCTTTTAATTTTAAATCAAGGATTTTTTTAAATTCTATAATATTTTGTGGTATGTTACTTAGCTCTATAACCCACTCGTGCCCACCTGCTTCTTTATCAATATATATTGGAGCAACGCTATAATCTACCAGATCATTATCTGTTTTTTGGCAAGCTATCTTTATTGCATAGTCAGTATTACTTACCATTAATTCCTCTCCAAATGTATTAATGCAATTTTTTATTCTTCCTTTTATTTTTAGTCTAAATGGATTTGTTGATGTAAACTCAATAATATCTCCAATTAGATATCTCCAAAGCCCAGAGTTTGTTGTAATTATAATAGCATACTCTATCCCTTCTTTAATATTTTCAATTGTGAATGTCTCATATTCTTTATTATTAACTTCTTCCTTTTTAATAAACTCATAAAAAATTCCATAATCAAGCATTAGTAGCATGTCTTTTGAATCTGGTCTGTCTTGAATTGCAAAGAAACCTTCAGAGGCATTATAGGTTTCAAGATAATTCATTTTACTTGATGGAATTAATTTATTGAACTGATTTTGATAGGGACTAAAGTTTATGCCTCCATGCATATATAGTTCAAGATTTGGCCATATTTCTGAAATGTTGTTAGTACCCGTCGTTAAAACTATATTCTGCAATAATAAAAGCATCCATGAAGGAACTCCTGAAAGATTTGTAACATTTTGATTGATAGATTGATTTGTAATCTCTTCTAATTTCTTATTCCAATCTTTCATTACAGCTGTTTTTATATCTGGTATTCTGTGCATGTTTACCCAGAATGGAAAATTCTTCAGAAGTATTGCAGAAAGATCAGCATCTATATATTTATTGTTTTTTTCTTGATAGCCTCCAAGTATTATTCCTTTACCATCAAACATTTTACTATTTGGATTGCTTTCTAGATATAGTGCAAGCATATCTTTACCGCCTTTGTAGTGACAATTGTAGAGAGTCTCTTTACTAAGTGGTATAAACTTGCTTTTAGCATTTGTAGTTCCAGATGATTTAGCAAAATTCCTTATCTCTCCAGGCCATAAAATATTTTTCCCCCCTTCTCTTATTCTTTTAATATATTTGAAAAGTTCTTCATAATCTCTTATAGGTATATAGTTAATAAAAGTCTCGTAATTACTGATTCTATTAAAACTATGTTCAATGCCAAATTCAGTATTTTTTGATGTATTTATAAGATATTTGAGTGTTTTTTTCTGAGTTTCTATAGGGTTTTCATTAATCCGATTAATCCGATTAATACGTTTTTTTAAGATACTAGAAAGAATGATATTTTTAAAAGATATTCTTGACAAAAAATAATATATTTAGGCTTTGAAAATTACAAAAAATATGGATTCTGATATAATTAAAAAGATGAATACTTCTTTAAATGAAACTGTTCATTATACATTAAGCATTAATAATAGAACTCATTTTGTTAATGACCTAATTGGTAAAAAAATCAAAATTAAATGGAGCGGTAAGGTTCTATGTCAATGTGGAAAAGTAATGGGTAAATTCTATAGATCAGGATTTTGTTATAATTGCTTTTGGAGCTCGCCACTTGCTTCACAAAGTATTTTCAAGCCCGAGCTGTGTACTGCGCATCTAAATATTGAAGAAAGAGATTTAGAATGGGAAAAAAAATTTCAAATTGCTCCACATTATGTTTATCTAGCAAATTCTAGTGGTATTAAAGTTGGAATTACTCGTTCTACTCAAGGTGTAATTAGATGGATGGATCAAGGAGCTAGTCAGGCTATAATATTAGCTAAAGTTCCTAACAGAAGGTTTTCTGGAGATATTGAAGTTGCTATAAAGAAATATGTTTCTGACAAAACAAACTGGAGGAAAATGTTATCTGGAGAACCTGTTCATATAGATTTAGTGAAAATTAAATCCGAACTTTCCAGTCATGTCCCTGCTGATTTGCAACAATATATTTTAGCAGACAATACAGTAACTGAAATTAAGTATCCTGTACTTGAGTATCCAGTTAAAGTTAAAAGTTTGAAGCTTGAAAAAATTAATTGTATTGAAGCAGTTTTAAAAGGAATAAAAGGTCAATATCTTTTATTAGAAAACAATCAAGTTTTTAATGTTAGATCTCATGAAGGATTTATAGCCGATTTTTCTTATGAGGACACATTGGCTCAAGGTTCTCTATTCTAAGTTCAGAATAAAAGGGATACGCGCTTGAATTTTATCAGATTTAGTTAGTTTTTTAATAGTTTTAATATTTTTTAAACTTTTAAAATCAAAATCATTAATTAATATATCTGATAAACTTGTTTGTTTTAAGTCATTAATAATTTGAGTAACAGGGTCTTCTTGTTTTGGTAAAGAAATTACTCTAAAATCATCTAATTCTGCTAAGGAAGCAGCAGTAGAGATTGCTTTTTCAAGACCTCCATATATATCGACTAATCCAATTTTTTTAGCATCATATCCAGACCAGACTCTTCCTTGACCGATATCATCTACAGCATCAGTATTCATATTTCTACCACTTCCTACCTTTGAAATAAAAACCTCATAAATATCCTCAACACCAAGTTGTATTTTATTTTTTTCAAATATTGATAGTTTTCTATTCATTCCCATATCAGAATATTTGTTTGTATTAACAGTGTCAAAAGTTATTCCAAAATTAGTTTTATAAAATTCTTTCATATTTGGTACCATGCCAAAAACACCAATTGATCCTGTTAATGTTGTAGGGTTTGCAACAATCTTATCTGCAGCACAAGCTATATAGTACCCTCCTGATGCAGCATAATCTCCCATAGAAACAACAAGTGGTTTTGCTTCTTTAGCTAATATTGTTTCTCTCCAAATAACATCAGATGCAAGTGCACTTCCACCAGGAGAATTAACTCTTAAAACAATTGCTTTTACATTTTTATCTTCTCTTGCTTTTTTAATAGCTGCAGATGTAGTCTTTGATCCAATGCTTGAAATATCTCCTTTTCCTGAGTTTATTTCTCCATTAGCATATATAACAGCAATTTTATTTCTGCTTATATCTTTCTTTTCACCTTTTACAGATTTATATTTATTTAATGATATAATATTTAGTTTTTTATCTGAAGATAGTAGTTTTAGAGTATCTTCGATTTGATCTTCATAAATCAATCCATCTACATAACCTAACTCTTGGCAAATTTTTGCAGATGTAAGTTTTAATAAATCAGCATCACTTTGCACTTGTTCTAGAGATAAATTTCTTTGATTAGCTATGCTGTCATACATATTTTCAGAAAAGCTATTTAATAGTTTTTCTAATTGAACTCTGTTAGCAGAACTCATTTTTTCTAGAATAAAGGGTTCAACTGCACTTTTAAATTTACCAACTTTAAAAATCTGTAAATCGATATTTAATTTCTCTAACATTCCTTTAAAAAACATTAATGTCGCACTAAGACCTCGATGATCAATTCCTCCTTGTGGATTGAGAAATAATTTATTAGCAACTGATGATAAATAATAACTTTTAGGAGAATAAACTTCGTTATATGAAATAATGGGTTTTCCTGTTTCTTTAAACTCTAGTAGTTTATTTCTAATTTCCTCAGTTTTAGACAATCCAGCATTTACAATTGGACTATATAAATATATAGCAATAATATTATCATCATTTTTAGCTTTTTCAATATTATCTAAAATTGTATTTAACCCAATTTGTTTTTTGGGTTCAGGATTCATAAGATTGACTCCATCGAAAGGGTTTGATGATGATCTTTCTACAACCTCATTTGATAAATCAATTTTCAAAATAGTGTTTTCTTTAACCTTTTGTGTCTTGTTATCTAAGTTAGAAACAAGAGATATGATTCCAATGAATAATAAAACAATTACAAAAAAGGATAAGAGAATTCCTATAAGGGTTGAGAATATATTTTTAATGAATTTTTTCATTATTGGTATTTTAATTTGTAAAACTATATTTATAAAAGCTATTTACTATGCAAAGCATAATATATTAGTACAAATGTAATTCTAAAATTTATAATTTGGTTATTTTTAAGACGTCTTATATTTTGAATTTAATTCTATGAATCAGGTTTATTTGCAATTAGGTAGTAATCTTGGCGCTAGAGAAAATTTTTTGCAAACCGCAAGAGATTTTATCTCTGAAGAACTTGGGTTAATTGAAAAAATTTCTAAGATTTACGAGAGTACTCCATGGGGAGTAGATGGTCAAGGTTGCTTTTTAAATCAAGTGTTATTATTGTCAACTAGTATTGGGCCTCATGATCTTCTTAATTTAATTTTAACTATAGAAAAAAAAATTGGACGTATAAGAATAGAGAAATGGGGAGAAAGAGTCATTGATATAGATATTCTTTTCTATAATGATGATATTATAGAAACTATTGATTTATGTATTCCACATAAGTATTTGTCAAAAAGACGATTTGTTTTAATTCCATTATGTGAAATAGCTGAAAACCTGAATCATCCAAAATACAATAAAACTATTTTAGAGTTGTTAAATGAATGTATTGATGAAGAAAAAGTTGAAATTTATGATTTATAAATTTATAGCTGTTGAAGGTAATATAGGCTCTGGGAAAACATCTTTATCAAAAAAACTAGCTCAAGATTTTAAGTCTGAGCTAATATTAGAATCATTTGCAGAAAATCCTTTTTTGCCAAAATTTTATAAAGAACCTAGTAAGTATGGCCTTTCTTTAGAGTTGTTTTTTATGGCAGAGCGTTATCATCAATTAAAAGATAAATCAGTAGATGACTTGTTTTTGCCAACTAAAGTTTCTGATTACTTTTTTATGAAATCTAAAATATTTGCAAAAACAAATCTGAAAAGCAATGAACTTTTATTATTTAATAGATTGTTTGATATCATGTTATCTTCGTTGCCTAATCCAAGCTTGTTAATTTATTTACATGCAAATACTAAAAGACTGCAAGAAAATATTAAAAAAAGAGGAAGAGAATTTGAATTAGATATAAAAGATGAATATCTACAATCTATTGAAAATAGTTATTTTGATTATTTAAAAAAGCAAAGAAAATTCCCTGTTCTAATTTTAGATGTTTCAAATGTAGATTTTGTAGAAAACAAATCTATTTATTTAAAGATAAAGTCTTTAATGAGTAATAGTTATAAAGTAGGGTTGCATCAAATAAAGATATAATAAACTTTAATTTCTAATTAACTAAGCTTTTAAATTCCTCATTTTCTTTGTAATTGATAAATTCTAGATCTTTTTTAGCTTCAGATTTGTATCTTATATTCTTATTAATAGCATTTTTTAAGGATTTTAAAAGCATACTATCATTAGCTGACCTTGCGTAAGAGATAGCATTCAAATAATCACAAGCTGCTGTTTTTTCATTGCAATTACTGTTTTGACCATTTAGCATTTTTGCAAGTGCTGCATTATGAGTTTTTTTATTTTTAAAGAAACGACTTGCTTTTTTGTAGTTAGCCATTCTAAGATCTAATAATGCTTTGTTTTTAGCAGTAGTTGAATTGTTGTAAAGTTTTTTTGCTCCTATTAAATCACCTCTCCATGCTGCAATAACAGCTTTGTTATTTGAAATTTTTGATTGAGTTCTGTCAAATTTTTCAGATTTTAATAGATTTTTTTCCGCCTCATTTACATCACCTGTAGACAATAATAAGCATGCTATATTATTATAACCTTTCCAGTTACTGTGAATCTCACTAGCTTGAGTATAAATAGATATTTTTGTTTCTGTATTTTCAGTGAGTGATGCTGAGTATAATAACTCTTTAATATCTAATTCAGATGGGTTCATTTTTGCCAACTCTAAAATTTCTTCATCTGTTCTTTTTGGCTCAAATGATCTTACTGTAATTTGCGCTTTTCTTAATTGCGGTAGTACATCTTTTTCAATTGCATCATAGATTTCTGCCATATCTCTTATTGCTTGTTCTCTTTTTTCAAGATCTTCAACAGAATTTACAATTTTAGTTATTCTTCTTCTATCTTTAATCTCTGAACTTCTCATAAGTTTATTAAAACCCTCCCAATCTTCACCTTCTGATTTCTCTGAATATAGTTCGTTATTATTCGCTCCATCAACTTTTAATTTTTTTAGCACTCTTTTTGCATATTTTAATGTACTGGCTGCTCTTTTGTCAGAAACATTATCATTTAATCCCACAGATCCTTCTGGTGAGGCAAATGATTTTACTTCAATTGAATGAGTTTTGTTTCCTTTTTTTGCAAATTCCTCTAATCTTTTTATATCACCATCACTTTTCTCTGTTGCTCTAATATTACTTTGATTAACTAAAAAATAAATTATTGCAGATTCTTCAAGAATTGTTTCCTTTTCGTAGTTGCTTTTAGCTACTGCGAAATCTTCAGTATTTTGAACTCTTGTTGAAGTAGCTAATACACCATTTGCAATTTTTCGAGACTCAAACACTAGCTCTTTGTCTTTTGCTTTTCCAATAGCTCGTAATTCAAGCCTTGAGTTAAACATACTTTCATCATAGCTGATTTTGTCTTGGTAAGAGAATTTTCCACCAGTTGTATAAAAAATAGTAGCCTCACCCCCAGATGCTTCTTCACCTTGAACAGTTATTGATTTGAATTTATGTTCACCATTCTCATGTATTAATACAGGGGTAAACTCTATAGTAGAAGTTTTAGTAAAATATTTTTCCGGGAAACTTGCATCAATAGTAACTCCAACCTCTCCTGCATGAACCTGTAGAGTAGGTGGTGTAACGTTAATCGAAACAGTTTCAAATTTGCTAGACATATTAGAAAGTCCGCAAGAAGTTAGAAAAGATAGTAGAATAATTGAGCTAAGGATATTAAAGGTTCTCATTTTAATTTTTTTAGTTGTAATAAACAAAAATAAGAAAATTTAGCTTTTATATTCTTTATAAATTCCTCTTTTTTAATGTATTAAAAACTATTATTTTTATAATAATTATGATAGTTAAATCAAATCTCTAAACAGATTTTACTTATAACATATTAGCAGTTTTCCATAATACAATTCCTGCACTAATTGATATATTTAGAGAATGCTTTGTTCCCCATTGTGTAATTTCAATTGTTTGATCACACATATCAATAATTTTTTGCTGAACACCATTTACCTCATGTCCAAAAATTAAAGCAATAGGTTTTATACTTTTAAATTTAGTTAGCCTTGTTGATTTCTCTACTTGTTCAACTGCTATAATTTCATAGCCTTCTTTTTTTAAAATATTAACAGCCTCAGCAGTATTTTCTTGATATTCCCAATCAACAGATTCTGTTGAGCCTAATGCGGATTTTCGAATATCATTGTTTGGTGGGGTTGGGGTTATTCCGCAAAGAATAATTTTCTTTATAAGAAAAGCGTCTGATGTTCGGAAAATAGAACCAACATTATGAGCGCTTCTAATATTATCTAAGATGATTGTAATAGGTTTTTTCTTAGTTCTTTTAAACTCTTCTATTGTGATTCTTTTTAATTCATTGTTTTTTAACTTTCTCATCTATTATATTTGTTGCTAAATTAATTAATAAATTTTGAGTTTAGATAAAAATAAAGAAACTAGAGTTACTCCTTTAATGAGGCAGTATAATAGTATAAAAGCAAAGTATCCAGATGCTTTGCTTCTTTTTCGTGTGGGAGATTTTTATGAAACATTTGGGTCGGATGCTATAAAAGCTTCAGAAATTTTATCAATTATTTTGACAAGTCGTGCCAATGGCTCTTCTAGAATTGAACTTGCTGGATTTCCTCATCACTCACTTGATAATTATTTACCTAAATTAGTTAGAGCAGGATATAGAGTAGCTATTTGTGATCAATTGGAAGATCCAAAGCTTACAAAAAAAATAGTTAAAAGAGGTGTTACTGAGTTAGTTACCCCAGGCGTTTCATATAATAATTTAACATTGGATAGTAAAAAAAATAATTTCTTATGCTCTATTTTTTATGGTAAATTATCAATTGGAATTTCATTTTTAGACATTTCTACTGGTGAGTTTTTAGTTTCACAGGGAAATACTGAGTACATTAACAAGTTAATTCAATCTTTCAGTCCTTCGGAGATTTTATTTCAAAAAAGTTTAAGGAAAAAATTTGAAAATGATTTTGGAATACATGGTTTTACTTTTGCAATTGATGATTGGCCATATGAAATTGATTATGCTAATGAATTATTAAGTAATCAATTTGCAACAAAATCTCTTAAAGGTTTTGGTATTAGTGATTTAAATGAAGCAGTTGTAAGTGCAGGTGTTGTTCTTCATTATTTAAAAGAAACTAAACACAATCAAACCTCACATATTCTTTCAATTTCTAGAATTAATGAAGAGAAGTATTTGTGGATGGATAAGTTTACTATGAGGAACTTAGAGCTTTTTAACTCACCAAATAATGGTGCTAAAACAATGTTAGATATTTTAGATTCAACAGAAACCTCTATGGGTTCAAGAATGTTAATGAGATGGCTCGCTCTGCCTTTGAAAAAAATAAATGAAATAAATGAAAGATTAGATATTGTTAATTATTTAATAGATAATACAGAGGTTTTGAATGTTTTAAAAGATAATATTTATCAGATTGGTGATTTAGAAAGGTTAGTATCTAAAGCATCTACAAAGCGCATTAATCCTAAAGAAGTTGAGAAACTAAAAGATTCTTTATTATCTATAGTTCCTATTAAGCAAGTTTGTTTAAAATCAAATTTAAAATCTTTGAATTTATTAGGTAAAAAATTGAATGATTGCTCGCAACTTGTAGATCTAATATCCAAAGAATTATCTGACAATCCTCCTTCACAATTAAATAAGGGAAATGTTATTAATTCAGGTTTCAATTCTGAATTAGATGAGTTACGACTAATTAGAAAATCGGGAAAAGATTTTTTAGATAAGATGCTTATGAAGGAAATTGAGAAGACAGGTATTTCATCATTAAAGATTTCTTATAATAATGTTTTTGGATATTATTTGGAGGTGAGAAATATTCATAAAGATAAAGTTCCAGAAAGTTGGATTCGTAAACAGACCTTAGTTAATGCTGAGCGATATATTACCGAAGAGCTTAAAGATTATGAAGTGAAAATATTATCAGCACAAGAAAAGATTTCTATTATCGAATATGATCTTTTTAGTAAGTTGGTTGATAGTATTTCTTTGCAGATTCTAAGTTTGCAAAAAAATTCTCAACTTATTTCTAGATTAGATTGCCTGTTATCATTTTCAAAAATTTCTATTAGATATAATTACTGTAAGCCTAATATGTTAAGTGGATCTGATCTTAAAATAATTAAAGGAAGACACCCTGTTATAGAACAACAACTTGAGAGTTTAAAAAACTATATTCCAAATGATCTTTTTTTAGATAAAAAAGATCAACAAGTAATGATGATTACTGGGCCAAATATGTCTGGAAAATCAGCTTTGCTAAGACAGACAGCATTAATAGTCTTGATGGCTCAAATAGGTTGTTATGTGCCTGCTAATTCAGCAGATATAGGTGTAGTAGATAAGATTTTTACTCGAGTAGGAGCTTCTGATAACATTTCTATGGGGGAGTCAACTTTTATGGTAGAGATGAATGAAACAGCAAGTATTCTAAATAACTTAAGTGCAAAAAGTTTAATTCTTCTTGATGAAATTGGGCGAGGGACAAGTACGTATGATGGAGTCTCAATAGCCTGGTCTATAGCTGAGTATATACATAATCATAAAACTCAAGCAAAAACATTATTTGCAACTCATTACCACGAGCTTAATGATATGGAAAATCAATTTTCAAGGATAAAAAACTATAATGTATCTATTCAACAAAAGGATAAGGATATCCTTTTTATGAGAACTCTTAAAAAAGGAGGTAGTAATCATAGTTTTGGAATTCATGTTGCAAAGATGGCTGGCATGCCTAAAGATATTGTAGATAATGCTAATAATTTATTAAAAGAACTAGAATCTGCTAGAGGAATACATAAAAAGATAGATTTAAATGATAAAAAACTTCAATTAAGTTTTTTTGATGTTGAAGATCCTATTATGAAAGATATTAGAAATATGCTATTAGATATTGATATTGATTTGTTGACACCATTAGAAGCTCTAATGAAATTAAATGAGATAAAAAAACTTATAGGAAATAAGTAATTAGCTTTGAAATATTGAATATTTAACTAAATTTGCCGACCTGACGCGAGTGTAGCTCAGGGGTAGAGCATCACCTTGCCAAGGTGGGGGTCGTGGGTTCGAATCCCATCACTCGCTCAAGTTAAAAAGGTTCTTTTAAAAATCACCTGCCCGGGTGGTGGAATTGGTAGACACGTTGGACTTAAAATCCAATGAGCAGTAATGCTCG
>CAYNGO010000008.1:0-46741 GCA_964397025.1 uncultured Weeksellaceae bacterium | reverse complement strand
GGAATTCTAACAGGAGAAGATGTTCTGCTTTCCGGCGCATGTACAACTGCATCGTTTGTGAAAAAGCCCTTCATATGTTTTCCAAATTCTAAAAATCCTTTTTGTATATTTTTGAGTATAAAATCTGGTAAAAGCTCTTTAAGATTTGAAGATTGAACCCCAGGCAAGTATGATGTTTCTGGAACGTCTTTAGATATTTTTCCATTTACAAAATCAACTAATCTTTGAGCAGGTACTTTTTGTGTTTCTCCACCCATTTTCCAAGCATTATTTTCAATTTTCTTTTGAAACTCTAATCCTGCTAAAGGGCCATGTTTTTTATATTCTTTAAAATCTTCTAAATTTAGTCCAACAACAATTCCAGAATTAGAAGTTGGAAAATCTCTTTTTGAAGGAGACCATCCATTTGTAACAACTTCATTCTGTGAAGTTGCACAAGGAGCGATTATTCCTCCTGGACACATACAAAAAGAGTAGACTCCTCTTCCATTTATTTGTCTAGCAATTGAATATGGGGCAGGAGGTAAGTACTCTCCTCTGCTTTCACATTTATACTGTATTTGGTCAATTAAGTTTTGAGTATGTTCAACTCTTACCCCAAGAGCAAAGGATTTTGCTTCGATTGCAATTCCTTTTTCATTAAGCATGTAGAAAATATCTCTAGCAGAATGTCCTGTTGCAAGAATAATTTTTTTACAATTTATTATTGTTGAATCTTTTAAGACAATAGCACTTACTTTATTGCCAATAATAGTAATATCTGACACTCTTGAATTAAAATGTATTTCACCTCCATAATTAATTATTGTCTCTCTTATATTTTCAATTATTTTTGGAAGCTTATTAGTTCCAATATGAGGATGAGCATCAATTCTAATTTGTTTAGTAGCTCCATGCTCAACTAGAATATCAAGTATTCTATTTACATCTCCACGTTTTTTTGATCTTGTATAAAGTTTTCCATCTGAGAACGTTCCAGCTCCACCTTCTCCAAAGCAATAATTTGAATCTTCATTAACTATATGCTCCTTGGTGATCTTAGCAAGATCACGTCTTCTATTTCTCACCTCTTTGCCTCTTTCAATAATTATTGGCTTTATACCATCCTCTATTAGCTTAAGAGCTGCAAATAAACCAGCAGGTCCAGCTCCAATGATAATTACCTCCTTAGATTTACTTACATTCTTATATTTTGTTTTTTCTACTTTTTCAAGATATTCTTCATTTATATAAACATCAATTTTTAAATTAATTTTTACATGTTTTTGTCTTGCATCTATAGATTTTTTTAGAATAATTAAATCCTTTATTTCATTTTTTATTATGTTTAGATCTTCAGATATCTTCTTTATTAAAAGATGTTTTTTTTCTGCACACTCTGGATCAACTTGAATTTGTATTGTTTTAATCATGAATGTAAAGGTACATAATGATAATAGAGAAAAATATAAATGCTTATTATTTATAGTTAATTTAAATACTAATAATGTTTAAAAAATTCTAATTTTGAAATTATGAGATTTTATACAATATTAATCTGTTTTATTTTTTATTCATTCTCCTTATTTTCTCAAGATAATATTATTGTATCGCCATTTGTAGTTGTTGATGGTGAAACTGTTTTTGTTTCAAAAATTCCTCAATTAGATATAATAGATTTCAAGGATATTAATGAAAGAAAATGGTTTTATAAACTTAAAAGACGAGTGTTAAAGGTTTATCCATATGCACTTGAAACAAAGTTAAAAGTTGATTCATTAAATCAGTCTTTAGACTCAATTGGTAAAAAAAGAAAAAAAAGAAAATATACTAGAAGTGTAGCAAAGGTTGTAAAAGCTCAATATTCTACTGCTTTAAAGAATTTATCAATGAAAGAGGGTGGGATATTAATTAAATTAATTTATAAAGAAACTGGTCTAAGTACATATGATTTACTAAGAAACTATAAAGGCTGGTGGAGTGCGACAATGTGGCAAACTTTTGCTAAGATGTATAATCATAATCTGAAAACAGTATATGATCCTATTAATAATAGAGAGGATATGTTTATTGATAGAATTCTTTCTCAAGCTAAAAAGGAGGGTAGTATTCGTTCTTTATAGTTTAGTAAAACTTTTTATAATTTCTTTATTTTCTATATATAAAGTTATAATATAGGTTCCTTTATTTAAATTACTAATATTTAATGTTTTAAGTTGTTTTTTTTCCAGAATTATTTTACCTAATTGATCGGTAATTTTAATTTTATTAATAATTTTTTTGCTTTCAATATTTATTATTTCAGTTGCTGGATTTGGATATATATTAATTGATTTTTCTATTTCTAATATAGATGTTGATGCAGTATTATTTTCAAAATAAAGGAATATTTCTCCTGCATATCCAGAAGTAAATATATCTAAATCACCATCTCCATCTAAATCAATCATTTCAGAATTAATTAAAATGCCAGCATAGCTCGTATCTGGTGATAACCCAAAAGGATTTTGTGCTTGAAGTGACATGATCGGATTTGTAGCAGTACCTTTATTTTGTTGATATAAAAACTTATATTCAGAATTTCCATTATCTTCATAAGGAGTAGTTAATAAATCATAATCACCATCACCATCTAAATCGCCAAATGAAGGAATAATAGGGTAGTAGCTATTAGGTAAAGTAATACCTATAAGATTTACCTGAGGAGCAGAAAATTGCGGATTACTTTGACTACCTATATTTTCTATAAAAATCATATCTTGATTTTGAGCATTCATTTGATTATCAAAAATTGCACTTGAACAAATTACATCATAATCTCCATCTCCATCTATGTCTACTATATCACCTATTGCTATAATTGAATCTAAAACTAATCCAAAAGGATTTGTTTGTTGGGCAGCAAAAAGAGGCATACTTGAATTACCAATATTTTCATAATACTTAAATACGGTATTTGCTGAGATATTATATTGATATGTATTGTAGTTGTATGAAGCGTAGAATCCTGAGTATGTAGCTAAAATATCTATATCACCATCATCATCAACGTCAACTAAATTATGAGAAAGCACTGAAAAATCCAGTGACATGTTTAAAGGAGAAGTTAAATTAAATGGATTTTTGACACCTAAAGAAAATTGAGGATTGTTTACTGTACCAATATTCTCATGATATATGAAAATATTATTTTGGTAATATGAGTAATAGCTTGTATCAATATCTTGTGTCTCATACAATAAATCTAAATCACCATCACCATCCATATCAGCAAATTGTGATTTTCCTGTATAATAATTATAACCATTAATATTACTATTTAAGTTAAGCCCAAATGGATTTTGGACAGGAGCAATAAAGGTTTGAGCATTAATATCATTAAGCGGAGACAATCCAAATATAATAGCAAATCCTCCAACAATATATTTTAACTTATTCAAAGAAAAAACAGCTTTAAGTATATTAATAAGATTTTTAATTTTTATTATTAATAAATTTATTTCACTAGTAATAATGCCTTTTGATTTATTAAACAGTTTATTAAGATTACCAATATGATTTTTAAGCTGACGTTCTTTTCTTGAAAAATGATTTTTTGCCATTATTTTTTATTATTAAGCTAAGTTAATTATTCTTTTTTTCTTCTCCAAAATGTTGTCTCTGGAATTGATAAACCTTCTTTGTAATCATCTGTTAAAGTATTTAAGATATTAGGTCGAATCTTATCAACTAAAATATGAATATCGTATATTTCATCAAGTGAATTTAGATATGTGATTTTTCCAGCAATACTTTTTGTAGGAAGATGAATTATGACAATTCCAGCCTGATTAGCATCTTTAGTAAATGGAAGCTTTCCAAAAGTTGAAGATTTTTCTCTGATCTTTGATTGACCTATAAATAAATAGTCTTTATGTAAACTCATCCCTCTTACAAAGCCTCCAATCTTTACTATAACTTCATAAGAGCCATTTTCTTTATTAATTTTTGCAAGTTCTCCTGTAGCTGATAATAAAACATATAACTCATTATTAAAGATTCTTGGCGTATGAGGCATTGCTAAATTTCTTGCAATAATTTTATTTTTTTTGATATCATATATTACACCAGATTCTGTTATTTTATCTCTCCAGCTTTGAGCTGTGTTTCCATCATTAAATGCTGTTGCATATTTTGGCACTCCATTTTCCATAGCCATTCCATTAAGGTGACATCTATCTTCAGCAGTAATTTTATCTATCTGAGGGGGAGACCAAAATGGAGTAAAATTATAATTAGAATCTATTTTAACAATAGAAGAAAATAATGTATTAACAGCATATAATCCTTCATTTTTTCCAAAGCTTAAATCGTGTATATCTAGTGCTCCTGTATGATATGTTGCTCTAGGCATATACAATGCATCATATTTATTTGGAGACTTTGGATAATAATTAGCTAACTGAGTTGAGTTTTTAAAAACTATAATTTCATCTTTACATGCTAATGCTAATTTACCGTTTTTATGATCCTCAGCTATTCCCATTGCTTTTTGAAAGTTTCTTGGAAGTTGAGTTAATGAATTTTCATCCTTTGAGGAAATAAAAACTAATTTACCAGCTTGGTATGTTGATATAGCAATGCTGCAATTTAGTTTTTGAAGTAGTTCTGGTACATTAGGGCTAAATTGACAACTAAATGGCGCTAAAGCTTTATTTTGATCTAAATTTGACATCTATCTAATAAATTCAGTTGCAATTTTTTTATTTCTTGCTCCATCTGAGTAGTCATAGAACCCTTTTCCAGATTTTATTCCTAAATTACCTTTTTTGACCATATCAATTAATAGAGAGCATGGTAAATATTTATTATTATTAAAACCTTTGTGCATAACTTCTAAAATTGATAAACATACATCTAGTCCAATAAAATCTGCTAAATGTAATGGCCCCATTGGATGGGACATGCCAAGAATCATTACAGTATCTATCTCTTCTACTCCAGAAACTTTTTCATCTAAAGTAAATATTGCTTCATTAATCATTGGCATTAAAATCCTATTTGCCACAAATCCTGGTGCGTCATTTACTTCAACAGGAATTTTACCTAAATCTTTACTTAGTTCCATGATTTCTTTTGTTACATCATCAGAAGTCTCTTTTCCTCTAATTACTTCAACTAATTTCATAATTGGTACAGGATTCATAAAATGCATTCCAATTACCTTATCTGCTCTATTGGTTTCATTTGCAATTTGAGTAATAGAAATAGATGATGTATTTGTAGCTAAAATTGTATGCTTTTTACATATGTCATCAAGCTGTTTAAATATTTTAAGTTTTAAGTCAATATTTTCTGTTGCTGCTTCAACTACTAAATCACTATTTTCTACTCCTTGCTTTAAATCAGTAGAAATACTTATATTATTTATTGTTTGAATTTTATCATCATTAGTAATTTTTTCTTTAGCTAACATTCTATCTAAATTTTTAGTAATTGTTTCAAGTGCTTTATCTAGATTATCTTTTGAGATATCTACAATTACTACATTATAGTTCTTTTGTGCAAAAGCATGAGCAATACCATTTCCCATTGTACCAGCACCTATTATCGCAATATTTTTCATTTTTTCTTTATTTTATTTTTTTAATATAATATTTTAACATTGTCAAAACTTATCTCTTCACTAACGCTACCACCAATTCTTCGCATATTTAAAAATACTTTAAATGATTCAGCTCCAATACTTTCGCTTATGGTTTGAGTAAGATTAATATATATCTTATTCCAATCTTCTTTAGATGTTACCCAAATCAATTCTTTCTTTTCAACATTCTGAGAATAATTAACATATACTCCAACAATAAATTCAGTACTACATTTGTAATCAATTTCTAAATATACTGGAGCACCCTGCTGTGGTAAAATTAGATCTTGAGTTGATACTTCGAAATTAATATTGGGTGTATCAATTTTTGCATATGCATAATAGTTCACCTGATCTTCAGTGATGATTGAAAAATCTATTTCACTATTTAATGTAGAATCAATAATTGTTCCTGAACTTTCAAAATCTTCTATTATTGCTTGGTAAGCATTATTATATGTGAATTCTGGAGAAATAGAAATACTTTCATCTTCATTTAGTTCAATAGTATCAGTATAACTACTATAAAATGGATATTGTATCCTGGTAGATGATATTCCATTAGCTTTAACGCCAGCTCTAATTCTAATATTTTTTGTTCCTTTTTCTAATATTGGAAATTGAACTGGTATTTCATAAACTCCTTGTAAAATATCATCAACATAAAACCATATATCTGTAATATTTTCAGTGCTTTCTCCAAAATTTTGATCAGCAAGTAAATTAACATTGTTGATTTCTACATATGCAGGAATACTCATATTTTCTTTAGAGCATGAAAATATAGAGATTACTAATATTATAAGAAATATTTTTTTTAACATTTTTTATCTTTTAACAATAAATTGTGTATTTAATTTTAATAATAATTATAGTTTCAAACTTATAATATCTTTCTTTTGTATAATTATTTTTCAAAAATACACTTAATACAATTATTATAATAATTCAATGAAAGATACTTTTCTTCATAAGGGATTAAGAAAGAAATTAGTAGATTACTTATCTAGTAAAGGTATTCATGATAATGCTGTTTTAAAAGCAATAATGAATATACCACGTCATTTATTTATGGATAATGCATTTGTTAATTTTGCTTATCAAGATAAGGCCTTTCCAATTGGTTCAGGTCAAACAATTTCTCAGCCATATACAGTTGCTTTTCAAACTCAACTTCTAAAACTCAAACCCTATCACAAGGTCCTTGAGATTGGAACTGGTTCAGGTTATCAAGCTGCTGTTTTAAATGAGCTTAACACACATGTTTATAGTATTGAAAGACAAAAAGATTTATTTCTTAAAACAAAGGAGTTTCTGCCTACAATTGGTCATCAATGTATGTTTGTTTATGGTGATGGTTATAAAGGTTTACCAAAATTCGCGCCTTTTGATAGAATTATAATTACCTGTGGCGCACCAAACATTCCAGAGTTATTAATTGAACAACTTAAAGTTGGAGGTAGAATGGTAGCTCCAATTGGAACTGGTGATATTCAAGTAATGCACTTAATTGAGAAGCTATCAGAATCTGAAACTAAAATAACAACGCACGGAGAATTTTCTTTTGTGCCAATGCTTAATAATAAAAATAATGGAAACTAAGGATTCTGTTGGTAATTTGTTAAATGATGGAGATACAATTGTACTATCTAAAACTTTAAAAATCAAAGGAATGTCTAAAACTCTTAAACGAGGAGATAAGATAAAGAATATCCGTCTTATAAATGATACTGAAAATATCGAGTGTAGGGTTGGTAAGTCTCAGATTGTTTTAAAAACGTGTTTTATTAAAAAAGCATAGCTCTATACTTTGTCTAAATTTCTTAATATAATTTCACATCCAATTTTAATTTCTTCTTTACTAATTGTTAGAGGTGGAGTTATTCTTATTGATTTATCGTTGAATAAAAAGTAAAATAATAATAATCCATCCTTCATACAATTTTCAACTACTGTGTTTACTTGTTGTTTATTTTCTAAATTTAATGATAACATTAATCCAACACCTGAAATACTTATAATATTTGTATGAACTAAAAGTTTTCTAAATAAATTTTCTTTAGATTTAATATGATCAATTAATTTCTCTTCAAGAATGTATTGTAAGGTAGCTTTACTTGCAGCGCAATTTATAGGATGACCACCAAATGTTGTTATATGTCCAAGTTTAGGATTAAATGTTAATTTATTCATATTCTCCCAAGAAGAAATAAAAGCCCCAATTGGCATGCCGCCACCCATTCCTTTTGCTATACATATTATATCAGGAATTATTTTTGTTTGTTCAAAACCAAATAAGGTTCCTGTTCTACCAAAACATGTTTGTATTTCATCAAAAATAATTAAAACTTCATATTTTTTACATACTTTATTTAATTCCACAAGAAATTCATTTGATGCAACTATAAAGCCACTAGCTCCTTGAATAGATTCAATTATTACAGCAGAAGTTTTTTTGGAGATTTTTTCTAGACTCTTAATATTATTATAAATTATTTGATTACATTCAGGAAGTAATGGTCTGTATTGAGCTTTATAATGCTCATTTCCCATAACACTTAAAGCTCCATGAGTTGATCCGTGATATGAATCTTTACATGAAATTATTTCTGATCTGCTGTTAATTCTTTTAGAAAGCTTTATAGCTCCTTCAATAGCTTCAGCTCCAGAATTTGTAAAATATGTAGTGCTTAATTTTTCTGGAAGATTTTCAGCTAATAATTTTGCTAGAGAATATTGTGGTTTCTGCATATATTCACCATATACCATGACATGTGCATATTTGTCAATTTGCTTTTTTACTGCATCTACTACTTTATTATTTGAATGTCCAATAGAACAAGCTGATACACCTGCAACAAAGTCAAGATATTTTTTACCATTTACATCTGTAATATATGAACCTTTAGCTTCAGATATTTCAAGTAATGAAGGATAGGGAAATGTTTGTGCCTGATACTTCTTATAAATATCTTTAGAAACACCTTTCATTATATTTACTTGCTAGATTTTCTTGATATCACTTTTATGCTCGCTTTAACAATGTCTTTAGCTGTAAGACCATATTTTTCCATAAGCTGTCTAGGTGTTCCACTTTCTCCAAATGTATCATTAACTCCAACCATTTCTAGAGGTGTTGGTAGTTCTCTTGAAAGTACTTGAGCTACACTATCACCTAAACCACCATTAAGCATATGTTCTTCAGCAGTAACTACACATCCTGTTTTTAATGCAGATTTAATTATTACATCTTTATCTAATGGCTTAATTGTATGAATATTTATCACTTCTGCATTAATATTTGATTCTGCTAAGGTTTTAGATGCTTCTAATGCTTCCCAAACAAGATGGCCAGTAGCAATTATAGTAATGTCAGTACCTTTATTTAAAGTAACTGCTTTACCTATTTCAAATTTTTGTTCTGATGATGTGAAATTAGGAACAGCAGGTCTTCCAAATCTTAAATAAACAGGCCCTTGATGATCAGCAATTGCTATTGTTGCTGCCTTTGTTTGATTAAAATCACAAGTATTAATCACTGTCATATGAGGAAGCATTTTCATCATTCCTATATCTTCAAGTACTTGATGAGTTGCTCCATCTTCTCCTAATGTTAAACCAGCATGAGAGGCGCATATTTTGACATTTTTATTTGAATAAGCAACAGATTGTCTAATCTGATCATACACCCTAGAAGTTGAAAAATTTGCGAATGTTCCTGTAAATGGAATTTTACCTCCAATTGTCATTCCTGCTGCAATACCAATCATATTAGCCTCAGCTATTCCAATTTGGAAAAATCTCTCTGGATGATTATCTTTAAAGTCATTCATTTTTAAAGATCCAGTAAGATCAGCACATAGTGCAACAACATCTTTGTTTTTCTTTCCTAATTCTGTAAGGCCCGCACCAAATCCTGATCTTGTATCTTTCAATTCCATTTCTAGTATATTTTTATTAGTTGAGATTTTCCTGATTTAATTTTAAAAGACTTTTCATTTGTGTAAATATATTGTTTAGATGATTTTGCTCTAAATACAACAGTGTATTTTCCAGGCAATAAGGTTAATTTATGTTGATTAGTCTCACCATTAAATCTATAAATTTCAGTTAGTTTATCTCCATCGTTTAAATAAACACCTCCATATCCATTTGCAGGAAGTAAAATATTTGCTAGTCCTGTGCTAGGGAGTTTTAGTTCAGTTAATTGATTTTGATTGATTCTTATGTTATTGTAATATTGTCTTGGTAAAGTAAGAAGCTCAATATCATAAAAACCAGTTAAGTAATTTTCATTTGAATTTATATTTTGAACATTAATTGTTTCATTATTATTTACTTTTCTAACTATAAAAGAGTAATTTTTTTTAGTATTAAGTTCAATTCTTAATTTTCCTTGTGGTGTTCTTAGAGGAATAATAGTGTGTTCACCAGGTTTTACTGTAATAATATTAGATTCAACTGGTGGTATAGTATGTGCAACTACTTTATATTTAAGAACTGGGTCTATTATCATCGTATCAGGATTTCCCATATTATTCATAGTATGAATAAAATTATACTTTACAATATCAGTAAAGTCATCATAAAAGGTTAGTGCAACATTTGTTTCAGTTGGAAATCCTAAGGAGTCTAGTAAGTTAACTTGAGTTGTTGTATTATCTACTACATGAGAAATAACAATATTTAAAATATTAGAAAAGTCTCTCTCATTTGAAGCATCAAAAAAAGTTCCTACACAATCTAATTTATCTTTCCAAGATTCATCTAATCCAATTCCAATAACAAATGGTTTTAAGATAATACCTTTTTTAGCAAATAATCTTGATACAGCACATGGATCCATGCCACATTCTTCTTTTCCATCAGTAATTAAAATAATTATATTTCTAGAGTTATCTCTAGGAAAATCATTTGCAGCCTCTTCAAGAGATTTAGCTATTGGTGTTGTTCCTTTAGCTTTAATCATGCTTAATTTCCCTTTTATTCTATCTGCAAATACTGAAGAAGGAAGGAAGTTAATTTCAAGTTTTGTGTCATCACAATCTTGAGGTGGATACCCTCTTTGGTGCCCATAAACTCTTAAGGCTAGTTCAAGATTATTAATATCCTTAAGAGAGTCTGTTATATTAGATAATAATTTTTTAGCAATATCTATTTTCCTACCACTTTGCCATCTTCCAAGCATTGATTGGGAAGCGTCAAAGACAAATAAAATTCTATTAATTGGTGTAATCTCAACTTGTGAGTAAGATTCTACCGAACTAAAAAGTAAACCAATTAAAATAAAAAATATTTTTAGTTTTTTAGTAATCACCTAGAGTTTCAGTATTTTGTAATAAAGCTTCTTTAAGTTGTTCATCATTTGGTGCGCTTCCATGCCATTTATGAGTCCCCATCATAAAATCAACTCCATTTCCCATTTCAGTATGTAAAAGTATTACTATTGGTTTTCCATTTCCAGTTAATTCCCTAGCTTGAGATAAGGCATTAATTATTGATTGAATATCATTTCCTTTTAGTACTTCAATTACATGCCAATCAAAAGCTAAAAATTTAGCTTTTAAATCACCCATTGGTAGCACGTCATCTAAAGATCCATCAATTTGTTTTTTATTATAATCAATAGTTGCAATAATATTATCAACTTTATTTCCAGCTGCATACATAATGGCTTCCCATATTTGACCTTCTTGTAATTCTCCATCTCCATGTAAAGAATAAACTAATTGTGGATCACCATTTAACCTTTTAGTAAGTGCTGAACCAATTGCAACAGAAAGTCCTTGTCCTAGAGATCCAGAAGCAATACGGATTCCTTCAAGTTTTTCATGAGTAGTAGGATGTCCTTGTAGTCTACTATTTAACTTTCTAAATGTTGTTAATTCATTAACATTAAAATAGCCTGATCTCGCAAGTACTGAATACAATACAGGAGAGATATGGCCATTTGATAGAAAAAATAAATCTTCATTTATTCCATCCATATTAAATGATGTATCGTGTTTAAGATGATTAAAATATAGAACTGAAAGAAACTCTGTACATCCTAAAGAACCTCCAGGATGTCCAGAGTTGTTAGCATGAACCATTCTAACAATATCTCTTCTAATTTGGGAACATATTTTTTCTAACTCATTTATTGTTTTCATTGAGGTTTTGTTTTTTGTAAATTTATAATTTACCTACATATTTAACATTTTTATTAATAAATAAGTAAAGCTTTTTATTAACGTATTGTTGACAATTATTATTTTAAAATATATAATGAATTTTTAAAATGAAGATTTACTAATATTGCAGAAATTATAAATTATTTTTTATGTCTCTAAAATGTGGTATTGTTGGTCTTCCAAATGTGGGTAAATCTACTCTATTTAATTGCTTGTCAAAAGCAAAGGCGCAGTCTGAAAACTTTCCTTTTTGTACAATTGAGCCTAACGTAGGAATAATCTCTGTGCCTGATATAAGATTAGATAATATTTCAAAACTTGTAAAGCCTCAAAAAATTATACCTACAACTGTTGAAATAGTAGATATTGCTGGACTTGTTAAAGGAGCTAGTAAAGGAGAAGGTCTTGGAAACAAATTCCTGGCTAATATTAGAGAAACAAATGCATTAATACATGTTATTAGATGTTTTGATGATGACAATATTGTTCATGTGGATGGATCTGTTAATCCTATAAGAGATAAGGAGACAATAGATATGGAATTACAGATTAAAGACCTTGAAACTTTAGAAACTTTTAAAGATAAAAACACAAAAATTGCTAAATCAGGTGATAAGCAAGCTCAAAAAAATATAAGCTGTGTTGAGAATTTTATTAATCATATTGAAAATGGTGATCCTGCAAGAAGTTATAAAGCTACAGATGATGATCTATTATTAATTTCATCTATGAACCTGATTACAATGAAGCCTGTAATTTATGTTTGTAATGTTGATGAAGAATCAGTAACTAATGGCAATGAATATGTTAAAAAAGTAGAAAATGCTATTAGAGATGAAGATGCACAACTTCTTATTATTGCTACTGCTATTGAAGCTGAAATTGCAGAACTAGATTCTATAGATGAACAACTTCTTTTTCTTGAAGAAATGGGTCTTAAAGAGCCAGGGGTTAATCATTTAATTAATTCTACATATAGACTTTTAAGTTTACAGACTTATTTTACAGCAGGAGAGAAAGAGGTTAGGGCCTGGACAATTGTAAAAGGTACAAAAGCTCCAAAAGCAGCTGCAGTAATTCATACTGATTTTGAAAAGGGTTTTATTAGAGCTGAAGTTATATCATATGAAAATTTCATTAATTATGGTTCTGAGCAACTTTGTAGAGATAATGGTAAGCTTGCTATTGAAGGAAAGGATTATGTTGTTAATGATGGTGACATCATGCATTTTAGATTTAATGTATAGCACTTGTTGTTAAGTTGAAAAGATTGTTGATAAGAGCTTCTAATTTATTCCTGTTTTAAATTCAATAAATTTTATTTTTGCTACTTATTTTAAAACGCTAGTTTTCTTAATTAAGATATGCAAAATAACCAGTACAATGAAGATAGTATCCGATCACTTGATTGGAAAGAGCACATTAGACTCAGACCTGGAATGTATATTGGTAAGATGGGTGATGGCTCTTCACCTGACGATGGGATTTATGTTCTTTTAAAAGAAGTTATAGATAATTCTATTGATGAATATGTAATGGGTAATGGAAAAACTATTGAGTTATCTATTAAAAATAATAATGTATTAATTAGGGATTTTGGTCGTGGAATTCCTTTAGGTAAACTTGTTGATGTTGTTTCTAAAATTAATACTGGTGCTAAATATGATTCTAAGGTCTTTAAAAAATCTGTAGGACTAAATGGAGTTGGGTCAAAAGCTGTAAATGCACTTTCATCTTATTTTAAGATTAAGTCTATTAGAGATGGAAAAAGTAAGCTTGTAGAATTTTCGTGTGGAGCCATAACAAATGACGAAGAAATTCAAGAGAACTCAGGTAGAAAAGGCACCACAGTAAGTTTTATTCCAGATAAAGAATTATTTGGAAATTATAGGTTCATCAACGAATATATAGAGAAAATGTTATGGAACTATTGTTATCTAAATACTGGATTAACAATACTTTATAATGGTAATAAATTTTATTCTGAAAACGGATTATTTGATCTTTTAGATCAAAATACTGATGCAGAGTTATTGTATCCAATTATTCATTTAAAGGGTGAAGATATTGAGGTTGCTATTACCCATTGTAAAAATCAATATTCTGAACAATACTATTCATTTGTTAATGGTCAGCATACAGTGCAAGGGGGAACTCATCAAGGTGCCTTTAGACAGGCTGTTGTTAAGGTTATTAGAGAATTTTATAATAAAAACTATGAAGCATCAGATATACGTCAAGCAATAAATGCTGCAATAAGTATTAAGGTTATTGAGCCTATTTTTGAATCTCAAACGAAAACTAAACTTGGTTCAACAGAAATAGAACCCAATGGCATAACTGTTCATACATTTATTCATGATTTTTTAAAACGATATTTAGATAATTTTTTACATAAGAATGCTGAAACTGCTGATATAATTCAGAGAAAGATTCAAATTGCTGAGCATGAAAGAAAAGCAATGGCTGGCGTTAAAAAATTAGCAAGAGAAAGAGCAAAAAAAGCTAATCTTCATAACAAAAAATTAAGAGATTGTCGAATTCATTATAACGATCATAATAAAGAGCAAAGAGTTGATTCTACTCTTTTTATCACTGAGGGTGATTCAGCTTCTGGCTCAATTACAAAGACTCGAGATATTAAAACTCAAGCTGTTTTTAGTCTTAGGGGTAAACCTTTGAATTCTTATGGATTAACAAAAAAAGTTGTTTATGAAAATGAAGAATTTAACCTTCTTCAATCTGCACTAAATATTGAGCAAGGTATTGATGATTTAAGATATAATAAAATTGTTATTGCTACTGATGCTGATGTTGATGGTATGCATATTAGATTATTACTTATTACATTTTTTCTGCAGTTTTTTCCTGAGTTGGTAAAAGAAGGTCATGTCTATATTTTGGAGACTCCTCTTTTTAGAGTAAGGAATAAAAAGAAAACAATCTATTGCTATAATAATAACGAACGTTTAGATGCTTTAGTAGAATTAGGAAAAGCAGCTGAAACTACAAGGTTTAAGGGATTAGGAGAGATATCTCCAAATGAATTTAAATATTTTATTGGATCAGATATGCGTTTAGATCCAGTGATAATTGGTGGTGAAGCTAAAATCCATGAGATATTAAAATATTTTATGGGTAAAAACACACCAGAAAGACAAGATTTTATAATTAATAATCTGAAAGTTGAAGAGGATATAGAATATGAAAATGAAAAGAATAGAACTTAATAATACTAAAAGATCTAATTACTTAAATTACTTAATTTTATTATACTTAATTATATTTATGATTATACCAACTTTTATTTTAATAATGCTAGAAAATTCATTAGTTGCAGTATTCTTAAATAACAATCTATTTATATTTTTTTTATTTTTTTTATTTTTTATCTATATTTTTATAATTGGAGTTCATTATTTTTATTTTAAGGTTGATTCCTATATAATTAATATTTCATCTTCTAGATTTTATACTAAAAAAAATATTCTTGATATTAAACATGATATGTTAGATAGCTTTTTTTTTAAAAAATCAATTCTTTCTTGGAATACAAAAATATATTTAAATTTTAAGAAAGATCAAAAAAAATCTTTAACAAGAAAGTTCTATATTTCGTTACTCTCTGATAGTAAAAAAAATAAAATATCTTTAGTATTAAATAATATTATTCGTAATAATAAAAAATGAGTGAATTAGAGAATATAAATTCTGATGATGATAATTTAAAAGATATTATACATGTTTCTGGTATGTATGAAAATTGGTTTCTTGACTATGCTTCTTATGTAATTTTAGAAAGAGCTGTTCCTCATATCTATGATGGTTTTAAGCCTGTTCAAAGAAGAATATTACATGCTTTAAAGGAACTAGACGATGGCAGGTATCATAAAGTTGCAAATGTTATCGGTCATACAATGAAATATCATCCTCATGGAGATGCTTCAATTGGAGATGCAATGGTGCAAATTGGCCAAAAAGATTTATTACTTGATATGCAGGGTAATTGGGGTAATACAGCAACAGGTGATAGAGCTGCTGCTGCTAGATATATTGAGGTTAGATTAACTCCATTTGCATTAGAAATAGCATTTAACAAAAAAATTACAAAATGGAATTCTTCCTATGATGGCAGGGGTAAAGAACCTGATACATTACCTGTTAAGTTTCCTTTATTATTGGCACATGGAGTAGAGGGAATTGCTGTTGGTCTATCAACAAAGATTTTGCCACATAACTTTAATGAGCTTATAGATGCTTCTATTAAGGTTCTTAAAGGAGTAAAACCTAAAATATTTCCTGATTTTTCATCTGGAGGAATGGCAGATTTTACAAATTATAATGATGGTAAAAGAGGAGGTAAAGTTAGAGTTAGAGCAAAAATTAAAGCTATTGACAAAACTACTTTACATATAACAGAACTCCCATTCTCGACAAATACTTCATCCTTAATTAATTCAATTATTAAAGCTAATGATAAAGGGAAAATAAAGATTAAAAAAATTGAAGATAATACTGCTGAAAAAGTTGAAATATCAATTATTATTCCAACAGGTATTTCTCCAGATAAGACAATAGATGCTTTATACAGATTTACTGATTGTGAATTATCTATTTCTCCTCTATCATGTGTAATTAATAATAATACCCCAATTTTTAATGGTGTTTCAGATTTATTACAAGAATCAACTGAGCATACTTTAAGCCTGCTTTCTTCAGAACTAGAAGTTAATTTAAAAGAATTTCAAGATAAATGGCATTTTTCATCACTTGAAAGAATATTTATAGAAAATAGAATTTATCACTCTATAGAAGATCTTGATTCTTGGGAAATTATTATATCTACAATTTTTGATGAACTAAAACCTTTTTGTAAACATTTACTTAGGCCTGTTAGCAGAGAGGATGTTGAAAGACTAACTGAAATTAAAATTAAGAGAATAACCAAATTTGATCTCAATAGAGCTATTAATGAGATCAATAATCTTGAGTTAAAAATTAAAGAAATAAAGTATAATCTTAGTAACCTTACTGAATATGCTATTAATTATTTTAAAAATTTAAAAAAGAAATACGGAAACGATAAACAACGAAAAACAGAAATTAAAACTTTTGAAAGTATTGATGCTACAAAAGTAGTTGTTGCTAATAAAAAACTTTATATAAACAGAGATGAAGGCTTTATAGGTACTAACTTAAAAAAAGATGAGTTTATTTCTGATTGTTCAGATATAGATGATATTATTGTTATAAAAGATAATGGTCTAATGCAGGTTGTGAAAGTTGATTCTAAGGTTTTTGTTGGAAAAGGAATTATACATGCTGCAGTCTTTAAAAAGAAAGATTCTAGAACAATATATAATATGATTTATCTTGATGGTAATTCTGGTTATTCTATGATAAAACGTTTTAATGTTAGTAGTATTACAAGAAATAAGGATTATATACTTACTAAATCTAATGAGGGTTCTAAGGTTTTATATTTAACTTCAAATCCTAATGGTGAAGCAGAAATGATTACCGCTTATCTTAGAAAAAGTCAACGTCTAAAGATTCTAAAAATTGATTTTAATTTTGCAGAATTATCAATTAAAGGTAAAGGTTCTGTTGGTAATATTCTAACAAAAAATAATATTAAAAAAATTGAATTAAAATCCGAAGGTGTTTCTACATTATCAGCTAGAAAAATATGGTTTGACACAAATGTTAAAAGATTAAATGTTGAGAGTCGTGGAGAGTTATTAGGAGATTTTGGCCCAAATGATAAGATTCTATCAATTAATCAATCTGGATCATTGGAACTAAAAAGTTATGATATATCAACACATTTTGATGATGAAATGATATTGATTGAGAAACATAATCCTTTAAAACCTATTTCAGTAATATATTTTGATGGTCAAAAACAAAATTTTTATGTTAAAAGGTTTTTAATTGATAAATCCCACAATAGAATTACTTTTATTTCAGATCATAAAGAATCATATTTAGAATTTGTTTCTACTGATTGGAGGCCTCAAATTGAGATCGTTTATAAAAAAGAAAAAGGTAAAGACAGAAAAAAAGAGATTGTATCTTTAGAAGATTTTATTTCTATTAAGGGATCAAAATCTTTTGGTAATAAACTTTCAAGTAATAAAATAAATAATCTTAACCCTCTAAAACCACTTGAATATATTGAAGAGATTATTGATACTGAAATTATTTCAGATAATATTGATATACCTTTAACTATAACTAATAATGAAGATTCTGATGATATTCATCAAACTACATTAGAACTATAATTCATCATATTTATATAGCTTTTTATTAAAAAAGTTATATTTGTAAAAATTAACTACCCACTATGAAAAAAATAATATTTATTCTTTTACTACCAATCAGTCTTATTTCTCAATCAAATTATAATCTTTCTCTATTAGGAACATATGACAATTATTCTTCTGAAGGAACCGATATTTGGGGTTGGGTTGCTCCTGATGGAAGTGAATACGCTTTAGTTGGACTGAATGATGGTTTTTCAGTTGTTAATGTAACCAATCCTTCAAATCTTGTTGAAGAATTTTATATTAATGATGTTAGTTCAACTTGGAGAGATATTAAAACTTGGGGTAATTATGCATACATCACTACTGATGCTAATAATCCAGGATTACTAATTGTTGATTTAAGTGATATGACTGGAAATACATATTTCTATAGGACAATTTTTAATAATTCTAATGGATCAAGTACTGAATTTACAAATGCTCACAATATTTATATTGATGAAAATGGTGTTGCCTATATTTTTGGTGCATCTTCAAATTCAGGAGTAAATCCAACTGATGGTGTAATTTTTTTAGATGTTGATACTGACCCGCTTAATCCCATTTATTTAGGTGAATGGAATGATTTTTATGTTCATGATGGAATGGTTAGAGGAGACACTATGTATGTTGGATGTGTATATGAAGGTGATTTATATGTTGTTGATGTTTCTAATAAATCAAATCCACAAAACTTAGGTAATATAGGTACTCCTAATGATTTTACTCACAACGCTTGGGTTTCTGATAATGGAGACTATGTTTTTACTACTGATGAAAAATCTGATGCATATATTGGATCATATGATATTTCTGATTTAAATAATATTCAAGAAGTTGATAGGATTCAGTCAAATGCTGGATCTAATTCTATACCTCATAATGTTCATGTTGATGGAAATTTTTTAATTACTTCTTATTACAGAGATGGAACTGTTGTACATGATATTACTCATCCAAATAATTTAATTCAGGTTGCATCTTTTGATTCTTCTCCACTTTCTGGTGATGGCTTTGATGGTTGTTGGGGTACCTACCCTTATTTGCCATCTGGAAATATAATTTCATCAGATATAAACAGTGGTAGTGGTAATAATGGCAGATTGTTAGTTTACAGTAGAGATTTTCAACAAGCTTGTTATTTAGAAGGTAATGTTACTGACCTGTCTAATTCTATTGCATTAACTAATGCAACGATTGAAATTATAAATCCTTTAACAACTATTTCATCTTCAACAGATTTATCTGGTAATTATTTTAGCGGTATTGTTTACCAGGGGACCTATGATATAATTTTTTCATCTCCAGGATATTTAACAGACACTATCAGTGCTATCTTAACAAATGGAAATACTACAGTTATTAATGCTCAGTTACAACCATTAGTATCTTTTAATACTTCAGGAATGGTAATTGATATTAATGGTAATGGTATACCAAATGCAGATATTTTAATTTACAATAATTCTTTTACATATAATTCAACTTCTGATAATAGTGGTAATTTTAGTATTTCAGGTATTTATGAAGGTAATTATGATGTGATTGCAGGATCTTGGGGGTTTGTTACTTCATGTACTAATGAATTTATTTCATCATCTTCATCGAACCAAATCACTTTACAGCAGGGCTATTATGATGATTTTACATTTGATTTTGGTTGGAGTGTTTCTGGTGGGATATTTAATCCAAATAATGGTATATGGCAAAGGGGTAATCCTGATGGAACTAATTATGATGGATTAGATTATAATCCAGAAAATGATTTAAACAGTGATTGCTATGATTATGCTTATGTCACTGGTGTTGAAGCTGGAGGTCAAGTTGGTTCTAGAGATGTTGATGAATATAATACAGTTTTAACTTCACCAATTTTTGACTTATCATTACCATTAAGTCCATCTATAAATTATTTTCTCAATTACAATATTTGGTTTAGTAATGGAGGAGGAGGCTGGGGAGGCACTGGCTTACCTAATGATTCTATAACAGTTAAGGTTACTAATGGAACTACAAATGTAATTTTAGAAATCATGACTATATCTAACTTACTTGAATTTGGTCAATGGAATTCAAGATCTTATGACTTAAGTCAATATATTTCTCTAACTAATACTATGCAAATTAGTATAGAAACTGCAGATTGGGATGCTTTTGGTGGTCATTTAGTTGAAGGTGGTTTTGATAAATTTGAAATTTCTAGTCAAGTTTCTTCTTCTTTTGAAAATGTTATAAATATTGATGGTAATAAAAAACTTATAAAGATTGTTGATCTCTTTGGAAGAGAAACTAATAAAATCTCAAACTCAGTTCTTTTTTATATTTATAATGATGGATCTGTAGATAAACGATTTATAGTAAAATAATTCCTTTGCTAAAAACTAATAAATATATAATTAACGGAAGTAAGAAAAATAAAATCTTAATTGATGTTTGTTATAATTTAAATTCTATTAAAAAAGATATTATTATCTTCTCTCATGGTTTTAAAGGTTTTAAGGATTGGGGTCCTTTTAATCTCATGTCAAAATCATTTGCTAATGATGGATATTTTTTTATAAAGTTTAATTTTTCTTATAATGGCACAACTTTAGATCATCCATCAGATTTTGTTGATCTTAAATCCTTTGGAAATAATAATTTTAGTTTAGAATTAGATGATTTGGGATTAATGATTGATTGGTTACATAGTGATATTGTTTTTAAAAATGAAATCAATATAAAAGCTATTAATTTACTTGGACATAGTAGAGGAGGGGCTATAAGTATTTTAAAGGCTAATGAAGATAATAGAGTAGCCAAGGTTGTTTCATGGGCAGCTCCTTCTGATTTTACAAATAGAATGGAACAGTCAAAACTTGATACTTGGAAAGAAAAGGGTGTTGCTTATGTTTTTAATTCTAGAACTAAACAGAATATGCCATTATATCATCAGTTTTATCTTGATTGTATTAATAATTCTGAAAGAATTGATATAAAAAGAGCTGCCTCTAAACTTAATAAGCCTCTTCTTATTGTTCATGGTACAGACGATCCAACTGTTTTAATTACTGATGCATATGATTTTATTAATTGTAATAAAAACACAGTATTACATGAAATAAAAGATGCTAATCATGTTTTTGGAGTTATGCATCCATATAATTTAGATAACTACCCTAATAGTTTTCAAGAGGCTATAGATGTTTCTCTAAAGTTTTTAAAAACTTAATCTTGCATTTGCAGATTCTGAATAGTCAGTGGTTTCATCATTAACATATTTAAACTTTCCTGCTATTGCTATCATTGCAGCATTATCAGTGCAGTATTCAAATTTTGGTATATAAATATTTAAATTATCTTTTTTGGAAAGCTTGATAAGTTCATTTCTTAAATAAGAATTTGCAGAAACTCCGCCAGCAATAGCAATATTTTTAATATTAGTTTGACTAATTGCTTTCGTAACTTTTTCTAAAAGAATTGTTATTATTGAATGTTGAATTGATGCACATAAATCATTAAGGTTATCATTAATAAAATTAGGGTTTTTCATTACAGATGAATTGACTTGATTAAGTATTGAAGTTTTTAATCCACTAAAGCTAAAATTAAGATCTTTAATTTTTGGTTTTCCAAAAGTAAAAGCATTAATGTTACCATTTTTCGCATATTTATCAATCAATGGACCTCCTGGATATTTTAATCCTAAAACTTTTGCTGATTTATCAAATGCTTCTCCTGCTGCGTCATCTATTGTTGTGCCAATAACTTCCATATCATTATGATCTTTTACAATAACAATTTGAGTATGTCCTCCAGAAACTGTTAAACACAAAAATGGAAATGTAGGTATTGTATGATTTTCCTGATCAATAAAATGAGCAAGTATATGTGCCTTCATATGATTAACAGCAACCAATGGTTTATTAAGTCCTAATGATAATGATTTAGCAAATGAACTTCCAACTAATAATGAGCCTAATAGTCCTGGTCCTTTTGTATAAGCAATTAAATCTATCTCAGATTTTTTAATTTTTGCTTGTTTAATTGCTGTATCGATAACAGGTATAATATTCTGTTGGTGTGCTCTTGATGCTAGCTCAGGTACAACACCACCATACTTTTCATGTATTGATTGATTAGCTATTACATTAGAAAGTACTTTAGAACCTCTTAAAATTGCTGCTGAAGTATCATCACAAGATGATTCAATTCCTAATATAACTAAATCTTTACTCATTTAAGTTTTTAAAAGAGTGTCCAAGTTTATCTCTTTTAGTTTGTAGATAAAATTTATTATGTTCATTGGATACAATTTCAAGTGCTACACTTTCAACTATTTCTATTCCGTAAGCAAGTAATCCAACTCTTTTCTTGGGGTTATTTGATAAAAGTCTAATTTTACTAACCTCCATAGCTCTAAGAATTTGTGCTCCAACTCCATAATCTCGATGATCTGCTTGAAAACCTAGTTCAATATTTGCTTCAACAGTATCCTTACCATTCTCTTGAATTTTATAAGCTTTAAGTTTATTTAATAAGCCAATACCTCTACCTTCTTGATTCATATAAACCACAATACCCTGACCTTCAGATTCGATTTGCTTAAGTGCTGCTTGTAATTGATGGCCACAATCACATCTGCATGAACCAAAAATATCTCCAGTAACGCATGAAGAATGCACTCTAACCAAAATATTATCTTCTTTTTTCCAACTTCCTTTATAAATGGCTAAGTGAATTTGATTATTTGTTATTTGTTTAAAAGCTTTCATTTTAAAATCACCATATTCAGTAGGCAGATTTACATCAACTTCTTCGCTTATTAAGCTTTCATTTTGAAGTCTATATTTAATTAAATCTTTTATTGTTATAAATTTAAGATCAAACTTTTTAGCAATTTTATGAAGCTCTTCTGTTCTTGCCATTGATCCATCTTCATTTAAAATCTCAACTATTACACCAGCTGGCTCAAGACCTGCTAATCTTGCTAAGTCAATAGCAGCTTCTGTATGTCCTGCTCTTCTTAAGACACCTCCTTCTCTAGCTTTTAATGGAAAAATATGTCCAGGCTTTCCAAGCTGTTCTTTTTTTGTATTTGGATCAACAAGAGCCTTAATTGTTTTAGATCTATCTGACGCAGAAATTCCAGTTGTACATCCATCACCAATTAAATCTACTGAAATTGTAAATGGAGTTTCAAATGCAGCAGTATTTCTTCCTATCATTAATTCAAGATCTAATTCTTTACATCTACTCTCAAGTAATGGTGCGCAAATCAATCCTTTACCATGGGTTGCCATAAAATTAATCATTTCTGGAGTTACCTTTTCAGCTGCTGCAATAAAATCACCTTCATTTTCTCGGTTTTCGTCGTCTATAACAATTATTATTTTACCAGCTTTTATATCAGTAATTGCCTCATCAATTGTGTTGAAATTCATATTTAATATTTATATAACAAAATTATGTAAATTCTATCTATTCTGTTAAGATTTTAATTTAATTAAATCGTTAATTTTTGGAAAGCTTGAGTTCTTTAATGCATGATGAATTAATAGAATTGAAATAGGTAAGAAAATAAAATTAGCAATCCACATTCCTTCAATTGGAGTTACTGCTAAATCCTTAGCTGATTTCTCACCTATTATTGTTATAACATAATAAATAACAAACAGTATTATTGAAACAAGTAGGGGAACACTAAAGCCTCCTTTTCTAATAATTGATCCCAACGGTGCCCCAATTAAAAACATCATAATACAAGCTATAGCAATTGAGATCTTTCTATGCCATTCAATTTTATGCTTTGCAATAATTTTTTCTTTATATTTAAAATCATCATAATTAGATTTCGAAACTGATTTTAGTACTCTTATTTTATTAATCGCTGTTTGGTAAATTTTCTTATTAAAAACAGTATTCTCGTTTTTTAATTTACCATTACTTATTTCTGATTTATAGTGGTAGTTACTATTTAATCTTGAAGACATTAGATTAATTTTTGTCAATCTTTTATTAATTAGTGAATCTATAGAGTTTTCTAATTGAGAATTATTTAACATCGCATAATGACCTTTATAAAGCAACTCACTATTTTTAATGTCAAAACTTGACAAATCAAATCTTATTAATTCTTTATAAAACGTTATTTTTCTATGTGGTTTTTTATTATTTTTTATTTTATTTTCTAGTTCTATATATGATGTTCCATTAAAAAGAGTTAGTTCCATAAACCTTTCATTATCTGTAATTATCATTGAACCCGATTGTGCAGTAATTACTTTTTTATTTCCTGAATTATTTGTGTGATCATAGATTAAAATATTATTTAATGTATTTCCATTATTAGTTTTTGATCCAATTTTAATGCTATAGCCATCTATATCATTATAAAATATACCTTCTTTAATATTTAGTGCTGGTTTTTTCTTCTTTATATCATAAAGTAAACTACCACCTTTAAAGTTTGCAATTGGCATTATATAGTTTGAAAATGTATATGAGAATAAACTTATCAAGATTACAATAATAAATAATGGTTGCATTATTTTTAAAAGTGATATCCCAGACGATTGCAAGGCAGCAAGCTCATAATTTTCTCCCAATTGTCCAATTACCATAACTGAAGAAATTAATACTGCTATTGGTAATGCTAAAGGAAGAAATCTAGATATAGAATAAATCATTAATTCAGCAACTTGAAATAAATCTAGACCTTTACCTACTAAATCATCTATGTATTTCCATAGAAATTGCATTAGAAGTATAAATAGTACTATGATTAAGGAAATTATAAATGGACCAATAAAAGATTTTATAAGATATAGATTTATCTTTTTCAATATTTTATATAATTATGAGCCAATAGCTCTTTTAAGGTTTTCTATTTGTTGTTCCCAAAGAAGAATTTGTTCTTCTTTTTCATCAAGATCTTCGGCAAAATCAGTAATGATTATTGAAACATCAGAAGTCATCTCATCAACCTGAATATTAAATTCAAAATATGACTCTTTATATTCATCATCTAACCACTTAAATTGGATGAATTTATTCGTCTTTTTCTTAATTAATTTTGCTGACTGTTCGCTATCATCCCAAAAAAATGTAAAGACATTATCCTTTAGATTAACATTGTCTGCAAACCATTCTGCTAATCCACTTGGTGTGCTTAGTCTTTTGTATAAAACATTAACTGATGAGTTAATTGATAACTCTATTGAGTATTTGACTAAATCTGACATTTCTTTTTATAATTTTACATTATTAAATACAAAGATAATATTTTAATATGTCATTAGAACAATCATTTGAAAAACAAGGTAATTTTTTATTTAAGTATAGAGGGCAATTTCCAATAATACTTTTTTTATTAGCCATTCCATTTATTTATAGTACTGACTTATCTAATTTATATTTTATTGATAATAAAATATTTTATTACATCATTATTTCTATACTCTTTATATTAGGTTTTATTATAAGATGCTATACAATTGGGACAACGCCCTCAGGAACTAGTGGAAGAAATACTAAATCTCAGATTGCTGATTCTTTAAATACTGATGGTGTCTATTCAATAATTCGTCATCCATTGTATTTAGGTAATTATTTAATTTGGCTTTCAATTGCTATTTATACATATTCATTGTTTTTTCCACTATTTATGTCTTTATTATTTTGGTTATATTATGAAAGAATAATGTTTGCAGAAGAAAAATTTCTTGAAAAAAAATTTGGAGATAAGTTCATTAATTGGTCAAACTTAGTTCCTGCATTTTTTCCTAAAAAATTAGTTATGACTGTATCTCCAGTAAAGTTTTCATTTAAATCAGTTTTAAGAAGAGAATATGCTAGTTACTTATCAGCAATATCTGCCTTTTTATTTATTGATATTGTTAGAATAATAGTTTTCAATAATATGCTATTTTTAGAAAAAAATAAACTTATTTTCTTTATAGTATCAATAATAATTGTTTTGATTTTAAGAACCTTAAAACATTATACATTATTATTGAATGAAAGTGATCGTTCATAATTTATAAATTCATAACATTAAAATAAGTTAAAGTATTATATTTGGCCCCTAAATTTGGCGTGGTAGCTCAGTTGGTTAGAGCGCAGGATTCATAACCCTGAGGTCGGGAGTTCAAATCTCCCTCACGCTACTATAAAAACAGAATTAATTTTCTGTTTTTTCGTATATTCACTTTAGTTATTTAACTTAATCTTATCATTAGATTTATGCGATTTTATAACTTTGCTAAATAAAATAGATTTATTATGAAAAAACTTTCACTATCAAAAACTCACGAAGCTTTAAATGCTAAAATGGTTGATTATGCTGGGTTTTACATGCCTGTTCAATATGAAGGCGTTATTGCAGAACATTTATCCGTAAGAAATAATGTGGGTGTATTTGATGTTTCTCATATGGGTGAGATTTTTATTAGTGGTTTAGAGGCCAAAGATTTTTTACAATTTATCACTTCTAATGATATTGATAAACTAGTTAATGGTAAGGTCCAATATTCATGTTTACCTAATTTAGATGGTGGTATTGTTGATGATATATTAGTTTATATGATAAATGATAATTCTTTTATGCTTGTTGTTAATGCATCTAATATAGATAAAGATTTATTTTGGCTAAATAAACATAATTCCTATGATTGTAAGATTGATAATAAATCTGATGATTATTCGCTTTTAGCTGTTCAAGGACCTAAATCTTTAGAGCTTCTTAGTGGATTGTCTGAATCAAATCTTTCATCTCTTGATTATTATACTTTTTTAAAAGGTGAAATTTCTGGAATAGAAAACGTTATTATTTCTAGGACAGGATATACAGGTGAATTAGGTTTTGAACTATATGTTTTAAATGAAAAAGTTGAAGATTTATGGAATTCTTTATTTAATACTACAATAGATTTAAAGCCAATTGGTCTTGCCGCAAGAAATACTTTACGATTAGAAAAAGGATTCTGTTTATATGGAAATGATATTGATGAAAACACATCTCCTTTAGAAGCGGGTTTAGGATGGATAACAAAATTATCTATCAATTTTATAAATTCTAACAACTTAACAAAACAAAAGAATGATGGTTTAAAAATAAAACTTATTGGTTTTGAAATATTAGGAAAAGGTATTGCTAGAAAGGATTACCATATATTTGATAAAAATCAAAATAAGATAGGTATTGTTACTTCTGGAACTATGTCACCTTCATTAAATAAGGCTATTGGAATGGCTTATATTAATATTGAATATAATAAGCCTAATCAAGAATTTATGATTCAAGTAAGAAATAAGTTTATATTAGCTAAAGTTGCTGAACTTCCATTTGTGAAATGAGTAAAAATAACAATCTAAATATTTGTCTCACACCTGATAATTTTTCTAATTATCATATTTCTGATGACACTTTAGTTGTTGTAGTTGATTTATTGAGAGCAACAACAGTAATTTCTACTGCATTTCATTACGGAATTAAAGAAATTATACCAGTTCAAGGTGTTGATCAAGCTAGAGAATATATTGGTAAAGAAAATCATATTGTTGCTGCTGAGAGAAATGCTATGGCTTTAGAGGGTTTTGACTACGGAAATTCTCCATTTCAATATATGAATGATAATATTAAAGAAAAGAGTCTTGTATTAACTACTACAAATGGTACTCATGCTATTAATATTGCTAGAAGATATAAAGTAATTACCGCATCATTTATAAATATTGATACAGTTTTAGATTTTTTAATTTCAACTAGCAAAGATGTATTAATATTATGTTCTGGATGGAAAGGTGTTTTTAATTTAGAGGATTCTTTATTTGCAGGATGTTTAGCAAATCGTTTATTATTATCAACTTATTTTACAACTAATTGTGATTCTGTTTTAGCTTCTTCAAGATTATATCTTCAATCTAAAGATAATATGTTTAATTATCTATCTGAATCAGCACATCGAAAGCGTTTAAAATCATTAAATATGGAAAGAGATACAAAGTTTTGCTTAACACCACCAATTAAATCAAGTATTATTCCTACTCTAATTGGAGAGAAGCTTATAAGGGGATAAGATTGCTATGTATTTAAGAATTTAACATTACTGGCATTACAAGCATTAATGTTTCTTCATTCTCATCTTGACTATCTAAAGGAAGTATTATTCCTGCTCTATTTGGAGCACTCATTTCTAAGCATATTTGTTCAGAACCAATATTATTTAGCATATCAATTACAAAGCGAGAATTAAATCCAATTTCCATATCTTCTCCTTCATAGCTACAAGTAAGTCTTTCTTCTGCCTTGTTAGCAAAGTCTAAATCTTCTGATGTAATTTGTAGCTGGCTTCCTGCAACTTTTAATCTAATTTGATGAGTAGTTTTACTTGCATAAATAGAAACTCTTTTGATAGAGCTTAAAAGCTCTTGCTTACTAATAACTAGTTTATTTGGATTCTCTTTAGGAATAACAGCATCATAATTAGGATACTTTCCGTCTATCAGCCTACAAACTAAAGTAATATTTTCTAAAGTAAATTGAACATTAGTTTCATTAAAATCAATTGATATATCAGATTCGCCATCCAAATTATTCTTAATAATAGATAATGGCTTTTTAGGAAGTATAAATGAAGTATTTGAATTTGAATTTATATTTTTTCTTGAATGCTTAACTAGTTTATGAGCATCAGTTGCTACAAACGTAATCTGCTCTTCTGATAGCTCACAGAAGACACCTGACATTACAGGTCTTAATTCATCATTTCCACTAGCAAATAATGTTTTATTAATTGCATTATATAAAATAGATGATTGTAAATTTATTGTAGAAGATGAGCTAAGTAGTGGAATTTTCGGAAATTCATTAGCATCTTGACCTGCTAATTTATAATTACCATTTTCTGAACTAATCTCAATTGCTTTTGTTTCTGTATCTATTAAAAATGTCAGAGGTTGATTAGAAAAAGTTTTTAATGTATCAATAAGTATTTTTGAAGGAATAGTTATTTTTCCATTAGAAGAAGATTCAGTAGATATCTCTGAAATCATCGTTGTTTCTAAATCAGATGCAATCATACGAATTCTACCATCGATGATTTCAAATAAAAAATTATCTAAAATTGGAAGTGTGTTATTTGAGCTTATAACACCATTTAATTTTTGAAGTTCTTTTAGTAGGGCAGAGCTGTTTACAATAAATTTCATACTTATTAGGTTTGTTATTTAGTTATTCAAAGATATATTATTCATTAAATAGAAAAAAAAATTATTCTTTTAATTCATCAATAGATATAAACACTTTGTTAAAAACATAATTTTGAATTAATAAAAATTCTCCATTATTCAGTCTAGCATACATTCTTTCAACATTAGGTTTAGAATTATTGCTATTATTATTTATTTTTGAAAATGTATATGCTTCTAAAACATCTACTTTATTATTATGAATAATTTTAAGTCTATATATAAGTTTTTCATTAGAAATATCTATATCATTTCCTTTAAAATTCTCACTATTTAATTGCGAAAAATTATTTAGATATTTAATAACTTTATCTAAATCATATTTAATATCATTATTATTTACATCAATCAATAATAAGGGTTTAGTTTTAATAGTAAATGATTTATTATTTTCTTGTAAATCTATTAATGATATTTCACTAATTAGCTCAGTATCAATTTTGAAGACTGTATTATCTCTCCAATTATTAATATCGAGTTCGTAGCCTTGAATACCATATCTAGGCGATAAGAAACCATTAAAACCTGCAATATGAACAATATATGGATTATCTGCATTGGCCATAAGCATATATGTTCCTAAATGGTTTGATGTAGAACCACCAACTGTATAAGTTTTAATCTTATTATTATAATATATTTCAACTTTAACGCCAGTTGTTGCCAGTTGTTTGATAACATTATTGTAACTGGTTTCAGGCACAGGACGTTGAATGCTGATTTTTTGAATTGTTGATAGTAATGTTGATATAGCATCATTTCTAACATTATATTTGTTATTCACGGTCCATATATTATTATCTTTTTGTAGAGTTATATTATTTCCTTTTCTATCACTGAGAAATATTTTATCAATTTTTTCAATTTCACTTATAGAAAATTTTTTTTCATTATCAAGTTTAATTTTTTGATTATAATCAATTGAACAATAAATGAAAACAATTGTAAGAATAAAAATTATTATTTTCTTAATCATATTTTCTTTTGTAAGTAGTTTTGAAAATTAATGTTAAAAACATAAAAATTATAACTGGGATAAAAATATTTAATAAAATAATTAAATTTTTATTATTGTTGATTTTTTCAGCATTAAGCATTCTAAGCTTAATGTTTTTTGATTTTAAGTTTACTAATCCTGAATCATCACATAAATATTGAATAGCATTAATTATAAATTTTTTATTGCCCTCATAAGTGTAATTTATAAATTTATCATATCCCAATGGGTAAGCGATACCTTTACTAGAAACAGGGTTTGCTATAAAATCACCATCTGCAACAACTATTATTTTAGTCTCATTACTTTTCTCTTTAAAATTTAAAGCATTTTCTTTGGAAATTATTCTATCTTTAAAAACCGATGTAAAACTACCAGACAATAAAACTGATATTGGGATATTTGGTTTATTAAATGTTTCAATTGGAGGAGGGTTCTCTAAAATTGATAAACTTATTTTAGATGGAGAAAGTACTTTTCTTGATTTATCAGATGATGCTAATAGTATTGTTTTTTTTATATTATTTTTTATAGTATCAATTGAGCTAACAAAATCACATTTAATAGCATCAATGTTCTTGCTTATAGGATTATTTGATGAGTTTTTCAGAAGTGGATAATAAGGCCATTTAAAGAACTCTTGAATAGGTTTATTGTTACTATAGCCTGTGATAATAGGAATTTCAATTGATCTTTGATCTTGAACTAAATCGGAGTTTACTCTAAAGCCATACCTGAAAAATTGATCATCAATATTTAAATTATTTATTGATGAAATAAAATACCCATTTTTATTATTTAAACTATCTAAACTTGCATTTACGCCATCTATAAAAAATAATAATCTACCTCCGTTCATTAAATATTGATCAATTAAGAGTTTGTCAAGTTTGTTAAATGCAATAGTTGGTTTTGCAATTATTAAAACTTTATACTGAAGTAACCTATCAAGTTGCTTTGTAATATTTGGTTTGTTTGTTATAGTATCTACCTCAAATTCCTTTAGGTTAACATCTTCAACATTATAATAATACTTAAGATTATTATTATCTTTATTAACTGATTCAGTAATATCTTTTAGTGCATTTGCTGCTAATTCTCCATTTCCTTTTAAGAATCCTATACTTAATTTATTATTAGAAAGTAATTTGTTTATTGTTGATATAATTTTAAATTCTATATTTTCAATTGAATTATTAATATTTTCTTGAGGTGATACACCAAAATTATTTTCAAGTAAATTTATTGCTTCTCTTTTCTCTTTATAATAAATAATAGCTCCTGGAAATATTATTTTCCTTGATGTTTCAGAGCTTTTTTTAATTGTTAAGTCAGTAGCATATAAGCCCTGCCCTTGAAGTTGATTAAAAATCTTTAATCTTTCTTCTTCATTTTCAGCATCATTAGGGTTTATAAACTCAAAATCAATTTTATTATTAATTTTTTTAATGTTAAGGATAAAGTTTTTGAGTGATGCACTAAATAATTGAAACCCTGCAGGAAGAGAGCCTTTTAAATATATTTTAACTGTTAAATTATCATCAATTTTACTTATAACTTCAATGCTTTGATCAGATAATGTAAATCTTTGCTCTTCAGTTAAATCAATTTTATAATTTAAGTTATAAGCTAAAATATTAGCTAGAATAATAATTAATATAACTATAAAAGGGTTTTTCTTATTCAGCATTTTTATTTATTTGATTGAATGACTGATTTTGTAAAAAATAAAAATAAATAGCTAATTGATAAAAAATACATAACATCATGTATGGATATAAGGCCTTTACTTAAAAATTCATAATGATTAAGAATTCCAATTTTCTTAATAATTAATCCTATAGATCCATTGTTAAAATAATTACCAAATAGATCAAAACAGTAGTAGAAAATTATATTTAATAATATTGCTGTTAAAAATGAATTAACTTGCTGTTTATTTATAGAAGAAGCAAAAATTGATATAGATGAAAAAATTGAGCATAATAATAAAAGACCAATGTATGAGCCAATTATACTTCCTAAATCAAGGTTCCCAATTTCTTCTCCTAAAAAGTAAATGCTTGTTGAGTAAATTAAAGTTGGGATAATTGAAAAAATAATTATAATTAAAACAGCTAAATATTTACTTAAAACAATTTTAAAACTACTAATTGGCTTTGATAACAGTAGTTCAATTGTTCCATTTTTATATTCTTCTGAAAAGGTTTTCATTGAAATTGCTGGAATATAAATCATAAAAATAAGAGGAGATAAATTAAAAAAGATATCTAAATTAGCATATCCATTATCTAGTATGCTTAGATTAAAAAAACTAGTAAATAATATTATTCCAAAGGCAAGTAAAAGGATACATATTGTTGCAATGCTAATATAATTACTAAAAAATAATTTTAAATCCTTGACTATTAGTGTTTTCATAAAAATTCTATTCTAATGGTATCATAAAATTTTAATCCTAGTAAAGAGTTTGCATTTCCTTGATTAATAGATATTTGCAAGAAACTATTACTATTAAAAATTGCTAGTTTTTCAGCAATTTCAACATCTTTGTATTTGTTTGAAATTTTTTTTATTTGTTCATCTTCTCTTCCAAAAACAATAGAGAAATTTCTACTTCGTCGTATTTTTTCAAATACTGAGGTATTAATATTTGTTATAGCATTTCCATAGTTGTCAATATTTGTAACTATTCCTTTTATCATATTTGAATCTGTTACGGGGCTTAATGTTTGTTTCTTAACCCTAAAATCATCAACTTCTTTGCCAATTATCTCAAGAGTTCCTCCTCTAGCAATATGGCATGCAGCAGTAGCAAAAATATCTCTAGATGCAAAAGTTAAAAAATCTGTTTTTTGATTAATATTAAGAGAGACAATTTTATCTGCTTTAAAGTCATTTAAAATTATAGAGAAAAGTCCATTATCAGCAGCGATAAAGTATTGACCATGAGCATATACAGCAACATGATCATTATCTATAGAAAGTTCATCATCAATTGCAATAATATGAATAGTGTTTTGAGGAAAATCTTTAAAACAATTCTTTAATGTTAATCCAGCTTCGAGAATATTAAAGTGATCAATTTCATGAGTAATATCAATAATTTTTATATCTTCAGATTGTGAATAGATAGCAGCCTTTAAAGATGCTAAATAGTGATCTTTAGTTCCTAAATCTGTTGTTAATGTAATAATTGACATTTATAATAAAAAATCTATTGTAGATATTGATTAAAAATTGTTATTTCGTAATTCCAAAATTAATAAGAAATAGATGAATGAAATAGGTAATGAGTGAAAAATTAATAACACTTGCTAATGCTGATATTAATAATTTATTTGGAACTAATAATAAAAAGTTTAATGCAATAAAAACATACTTTCCTCAAGTTAAGCTTATTACAAGAGGAGATAAGTTAAAAGTCATTGGAAGTTCTGATCAAATTCTTTTTTTTGAAAATAAATTTAATATATTTATTGAGCACCTTAATAAATTTAATTCACTGACTATTAGTCAGATAGAAAGAATTATAGATGGTGATGAAAATGTTATGAAAGAAGAGGATGATATTATTATTCATGGTCAGCATGGAAAGTTAATAAAAGCTAAAACCTTTAATCAGAGAAGAATGGTCTCTGAAATTAAAAATAATGATATTCTATTTGCTATTGGTCCTGCTGGGACAGGAAAAACATATACTTCTGTTGCTTTAGCTGTTAAATATCTAAAAAATAAAAAAGTTAAAAGAATTATATTAATACGTCCTGCAATTGAGGTTGGAGAAAATTTAGGTTTTTTACCTGGAGATTTGAAAGAAAAGCTGGATCCATATATGCAACCAATATATGATGCGCTATTTGATATGTTGCCAATTTCTAAACTAAACGAATATTTAGAGGATGGTACAATTCAGATAGCTCCATTAGCATTTATGCGAGGAAGGACTCTGGATCACGCTTTTGTAATTTTAGATGAAGGTCAAAATACAACTCCTCACCAAATGAAAATGTTTCTTACTAGAATGGGTAAGTCTGCTAAATTTATCATTACTGGTGATAAAACTCAGATAGATTTGCCTTCAAAGCAATCTTCAGGATTAACTCATGCTCAGTCAATACTGAAAGATATAAATGAAATTAGTTTTGTGAATTTAGACGGTAAAGATATTATAAGACATAAACTTGTTAAAAAAATAATTAATGCATATAAATAATAAATAATGAACAATACAATTAACTCCACAAATTTTAAGTTTCCAAATCAAACTAATTTTTATAAAGGAAAAGTTAGAGATGTTTATTCAATTAATCAAGATCAATTAGTTATGGTTGCATCAGATAGAATATCAGCTTTTGACCATGTTCTTCCTAAAGGTATTCCTTATAAAGGTCAGGTTTTAAGTCAAATTGCAGCTAAATTTCTTGAAGCTACATCTGATATTCTACCTAACTGGATGGAGGCAACCCCAGATCCCAGTGTAACAATTGGAAAAAAGTGTGAACCTTTTAAAATTGAAATGGTTATTAGAGGTTATTTAACTGGTCATGCATGGAGAGAATATAAATCTGGAAAACGTTTATTATGTGGTGTTAAAATGCCTGAAAATATGGTTGAGAATCAGAAATTTGAAAACCCAATTATTACTCCAACAACTAAAGCGGAAATTGGTCATGATGAAGATATTTCTAGAGAAGATATCTTAAAACATAATATTATTTCTGAAAGTGATTATGTAATGTTAGAAGAATATACTTATGCTCTTTTTAATAGAGGTACAGAAATTGCTGCAGAAAAAGGTTTAATTCTTGTAGATACTAAATATGAGTTTGGCAAAGATATTAATGGTGTCATTACGCTAATTGATGAAATTCATACTCCTGATTCTTCTAGATATTTTTATATTGATGGTTATGATGAGAGAATTAAAAATAATACTCCTCAAAAGCAATTGTCAAAAGAATTTGTTCGCCAATGGCTTATAGAAAATGATTTTCAAGGTAAAGATGGACAGGATATTCCTGAAATGAGTGATTCATATTGTAATGAAGTGTCTGAAAGATATATTGAGCTTTTTGAACTAATTACAGGAGATAAATTTGTTAAAGAAGATGTTTCTAATGTTATTTCTAGAGTAGAGAAAAATATATTAGATTATTTAAATAATTAATTTTTTGACTGTTGAACTAGCTATATTAATTGTTTGTGCATTTTCTTTATTGATTCAGCTATTTTATATTTTATTTTTTTTTAGAAAAATAATCTTTTTTAAAGACATAAATAATAATTTCAAACCTAGTGTTTCTATTATAATTTGTGCAAAAGATGAATATGAAAACTTAGAAAATTATCTTAAAACTATCCTTAATCAGGACTATCCAAATTTTGAGGTTATTGTTGTTAATGATCAGTCAGTAGATAATTCAAGGTTTCTATTAGAAAATTTTGAAAAAAGGTATAATAACTTAGTAGTTGTTAATATTGATGATAATGTGAAGCATTCAATAGGCAAGAAATTTGCTTTAACTATGGGAATTAAAACTGCAAAACATGAATTTTTATTACTATCTGATGCAGATTGTTTTGTTGAATCTAAACATTGGATTACATCAATGGTTCATAATTTTAAATCATCAGATATTGTCTTAGGTTATGGTAATTATGAAAAGAAACCAGGCTTACTGAATATGATGATTAGATTTGATTCATATATAGTTGCTTTACAGTATCTATCTTTTTCTCTTAAATCATTAACATATATGGGAGTAGGAAGAAATTTAGCATATAAAAAATCATTGTTTTTCAAAAATAAAGGTTTTGCCAATCACCTTCATATTCCTTCTGGGGACGATGATTTATTTATAAAAGAAGTAGCTAAGGATAGTAATGTAGTAATTGAAATGTCTAATAATTCTCATACAATTTCAAAAGCTAAAGATAGTTGGAGTTCATGGATTAGACAAAAAAAGAGACATTTTAGCACCTCTTCACTATATAGTTTAAATGTAAAGTTTTTACTTGGCTTGTTCCCCTTGTCACAATTACTATTTTTCGGCTCATTATGTCTTTTAATTATTTTAAAAGTAAGTTTCGTTTTCTGGCTTCCAATTCTTGTTGTTAAGATATTGCTTTCTTATTTAATGAATTATTTTACGATGAAAAGACTTAATTGTATAGATCTTTTATTCTTTCAGCCTTTACTGGAAATATTTCATTTAATTTTTCATGGATTATTATTTATTTTTAGTGTTAATCAAACTCCCAAAAAATGGAGTTCATAGAAATGAAACTAATACTTAAATACTTTCCTGATTTAACAAATGATCAAATATATAAGTTCAAAATGCTTCAAGAAATTTATGAAGATTGGAATTCTAAGATAAATGTTATTTCTAGAAAGGATATTGATCAGCTTTACCTTAAACACGTATTGCATTCTTTGTCTATTGCAAAAGTCATATCGTTTAATAATAATACCACTATTCTTGATGTAGGAACTGGAGGTGGTTTTCCAGGGATTCCTTTAGCAATACTTTTTCCAAAATGTAATTTTGTGCTTCTTGATAGTATTGCTAAAAAAATAAAAGTTGTTGATGCTACAGTTTTAGCCTTAGAATTAAAGAATGTTAAAACTATAATAGCAAGAGTTGAAAATACATCTGATAAATATGATTTTATCATTAGTAGGGCAGTAACTAAGATGAAAGATTTTAAAAGGCTTATTAAAGGAAAGTTGAATAATTCAAGTAAGAATACATTAAAAAATGGTATTCTTTATTTAAAAGGTGGTGATTTAGATGATGAGCTTCTTGGAATAAAGCATCAAAAATTTAATTTACCAGATTATTTTACGGAAGATTTTTTTGAAACTAAGAAAGTTGTTTATGTAAGTTATTAGATTTTCTCACAATAGTATACAAGCTCATTTTTAGGCAGTGCATACCTCTCAACAAGTTTTGGGTCAATTTCATTTATAAAGTCGCTCTCAGTGACTTTAAAGCCTGCTGCAGCTAATCTATTTCCATAATCACGTCCAAATAGTCTTAAGTGATCGCTTTGCCAATACAGTTGTTCTCTTTCTTTTGGGTCAATTACTGATTTATCTTCAATAGTTAAAGGATTTTCATTATCAATTGGAACTTGAAATATTCCCCATCCTCCAGGTTTCATTACACGATAAAACTCTGTCATAACCTTTTGAGAGTCTTCAACATGCTCTAAGACATGATTACATATTACAACATCAAATGAATTCTCATCAAAAGGAATATCATGAACATCCATCTTTACATCAGCCCATGGAGATATTAAGTCTCCTGTTGTATAGTCGATATTTTTCATATTTTTAAACAGCTTAATAAAACAATATTCAGGAGCAATATGTAAGAATTTAAGATTGTCAGTAAAGAAATTTGTTTTTTCTTTCATAAATAACCACATTAACCTATGTCTTTCTAGACTTAAGCTATCTGGTGCAATTGCATTTTCTCTTGGTTTTAATCTTCCATAGGGAAGGAGCTTTCTATATGTTTTTCCATTTATTGGATCTTCAAATTTATTGCCTCTAAGAAATAAAGAAAAAATCATTAGAAAAAAATGACTTACATGCTGTAAATAGTGTCTGGGTATAATTCTTGTAGCTAGAGATATAAGTAATTTCATATTTATTTTTTATGGCTATCTAATTAAATAACCTTGAGAGTCCCATACTAGACAGCATCTTCTTTACAAAATTCCAAAAGAAATTAAATTGACCAAAAGCAGCCCCAATTATTAATATTAAAACTTGGTATACAGGAAATACTATTAAAAGTCTTAGAGGGGTGAAAATCCATGGACTCATCATATTCTTTTCAAGTCCTATTAAATTTAAAAGTGGATCACTAACTACAACTGATAGTGATCCTGTAATACCAAAAACAATAAAAATTATTGTTAATTGAAAATTACTTGTAATATTCCATTTAGTCTTTAAATTATTTAACCATTTCATTTGACAAAAATATATAATTATTTATTTATAACTTAATTTATAAGCTGCTAATAAGCTAGTGATACCTGCAGTTCCGGCAAGTAAGAAAAAAACATAATTAATTGTATATATATCAGTGATATATCCAAGAAGTGGTGCTGTTAAAGCAAATGATAATCTAATCATAAAACTTCTTAATGATAGTACTGTTGCTCTTCTTTCTGATGTAGTATTAATATTTATTAGGTTTCTTAAGTGTGGAGTTATTATGCCTCTTAATAAATATACTAATGCTATAAAAAATAAGCCAAACAGTGAAATATTAAAACCTAAACATATTAATGATATAGACATATATATAGATATATAAATCAATAGTTTAGAGTTATTAAAAATATAAGAATAGTATGATGTTAATCCTGCCATTATATTTAATCCTGCCCAAATTATACCAAAGTATGTTAATGGCATATCAATTGTACTTAAAAATGGCTGTACAAACCATGCAACTGACAATGTTGTCATTCCCATTGCAGAAGAATAAATAATATACCATTTAAGTTTCTTATTATGAATAAATGTATCTTTTACAATGTTTAGAATAGAATTTAGAGATGTGGCTATTTTAAATGTTCTTTTAGGCTCTACTAGAGAAAATGCAATAGGTATACTAAGCATTATGACAAATGTCTGAATGTATATCGGAAGATATATTGATGATAATGCTAAAAATCCACCTAAAATTCCTGCAATAGCTTCTGAAAAATTACCAATAGCATAATTCTTACCTTCAATTTTTGTATATGAATCTTCATCATCTAATTCTATTAAAGTATCATATATTATAGCACTGTCTGCACCTGAGATTAGACTTCCACCTACACCTAATAATATTTCAGCAATTAAATATTCATTGAATCCACTATAAGTTGATAATAGTATATATCCTATAAATGAAAAAAAAGTGCTTATTAATATTGAGTTTTTCCTTCCATAAGAATCAGCAAAAAAACCAGAAGGTATTTCTAAAATTGCTATTGTTAATGAATAAACTGCTTGCAAGATCATAATCTCTGTTGTAGAAAGATCATTCTCTTGAAAAAATATAACAATGATTGGCATAGCAACCATAAACCATGTAACCCCCTTTAAGAGATACATTTTAAGAATATTATATTTTAAGCTCACTATGCTCTTGGGTGAAATTGCATTAAATTACTTCTTAAATAATCTTTATCTAGGTGAGTGTATATTTCTGTGGTTGTAATACTTTCATGTCCAAGCATTTCCTGAACTGCTCTTAAATCTGCACCTCCTTCTATAAGATGTGTTGCAAATGAATGTCTAAAAGTATGTGGACTAATTTTTTTCTGTATTCCTGCTATTGTAACTAATTTTTTAATGATAGTAAAGATCATTACTCTAGTAAGTTTACTTCCTCTATTATTTATAAATACATAGTCTTGTTGATCTTTTTTGATTTTTTGGTGTACTCTAACTTCATTAATATACAACGAGATATATTTTATTGCTTTAGAACCAATAGGAGCTAGGCGTTCTTTATTTCCTTTACCTGTTACTTTTAAATAACCTTCAATAAATTGAATATTACTTATTTTAAGATTAATCAATTCACTAACTCGAAGTCCACAGCTATATAATGTTTCAATTATTGCTCTATTTCTCTCACCATGTTTGCTGCTAAGATCTATTGCAGCTACTATCATGTCAATCTCAATAATACTTAATACATCTGGAAGTTTTAAACCAATTTTAGGATTATCAATTAAAGTTGTTGGATCATTAACAATAAAGTCTTCAATAATAAGATATTTATAAAATGATTTAATCCCAGAAATTATTCTTGCTTGTGAACGTGCTGAAATACCATTATCATTAAGCTCTAAAATAAACTTTCTAATATCCTTTGTAGAAGTTGAAATTTCTGTTTTGTTAATTTTAGAGCAATATGTAGCTAATTTATTAATATCTCTGATATAAGCTTCAACTGAATTTTGAGCTAGTGATCGTTCAATTTGTAAATAATATTTAAACTCTTTTATGGAACTCTCCCAACTCATTTCTTTAAATTTGCTTTATGAAAGTTATTATTATTAATGGACCAAATTTAAATTTATTAGGCAAAAGAGAAGAGTCAATTTATGGGAATATTTCTTTTGAAGAATACTTTGATAAATTAAAGTCTAATTTTCCTAGATTAGAATTGGAATATTATCAATCAAATATAGAAGGAGAAATAATTAATAAATTACATGATATTGGTTTTACTTATGATAGTATACTCTTAAACGCTGGTGGATACACTCATACCTCTGTAGCTATTACAGATGCTATTGCAGCTATCTCAACTGATGTTATTGAAGTTCATATGACAAACATCTATTCTAGAGAAGAGTTTAGAGAAAAATCACTATTATCTATAAATTGTAAATCTGTAATTTGTGGTTTTGGCCTTAAATCCTATAGCCTAGCTTTAGAATCTTTATAGCTCTGAATATTTCTTTTGATCTTTAAAATAATACTTATAAAGTATACTCCATTTATATTTTCCACTTAAGACAAAAGATTGATTAATTTTTTGGCGTTTTATTATCAAGTGAGGTATTGTGAGGTAAAAAACTATATGAGCCCTTAAAATGGCTAAAACATGTCTTAATCCTTTTCGTTTAGTAACAAACTTTAATCCTGCAACGCCATCTAGAATTAATCTAATAAGTACAGTTTTAACTAATTCAATAGCAGGAAGATTCTTAAAAAGCATAAATAAATTATTTCTAAAATTTAAATATGTCTTAAAAGGAGAGGAGCTATCAAGAGTTCCACCACCAACATGATAGACAATTGAATTTGGATTAACCATAATCTTATATCCTTTGTTCTTAAGCCTCCAACATAAGTCTATCTCTTCTTGATGAGCAAAGAAATCATTATCAAATCCATTAACTTCATTAAAATGAGCAGAACGAATAAACAGGCAAGCACCTGATGCCCAAAATACTTCGGCAATATCATCATATTGATTGTTATCTTTTTCTAAAGTTTCAAAAATTCTTCCTCTACAAAAAGGATAACCTAAATTATCTATATATCCACCACTAGCTCCGGCATACTCAAATTTATTTCTATTATTATAGTCAAGAATCTTGGGTTGACAAGCTGATATTGATTCATCATCTTCCATTAAATTAATGATTGGCTCAATCCAATTATCTGTAACTTCAATATCTGAGTTAATCAGAATAAAATACTTTTCAGTTAATTTACTTAAGGCATCATTATATCCTTTTGCATATCCGTCATTATAAAAATTTTGAATAATATTTACAGAGGGGAAAGTGCTATTTACATATTCTACAGAATTATCATCAGAAGCATTGTCAGCAATATATATATTGGCCATTGGGCTTTTATCAATAATTACTGGTAGGAATTTTTTTAACCAATCAATGCCATTCCAGTTTAGAATTACTACAGCTGTATTTATTTTTTGTGTTTCCATCTATTATGTGACCAAAGATATGAATTTGGTTCTTCAATAATTTTTTCTTCTAAACGTTTTATAAACTTATTTGTTATCTCTCCATCTTTTGAGTTTTGAGGATTCTCATCTATAACTTCAAATTTTATGTTATAATATCCATTAGATTCTTTAGTCATGTTACAGAACAATACTGGATAATCCATTTTACGTGCTATCTTTTCAGCTCCCAATATATATGGTACATCTTGATTAAAGAACTTAGTCCAGTATGTTTTTGAGTTAACTACAGGGTTTTGATCAGAAGCTAGGCCAATAATTTTACAGTCTTTATTACTATATATATATTTAATACTATCTTCAATTTCTACTAATATAACACCGAATTTTGCTCTTACTTTTATCATTAATTTATCAAAGTATTTATTTGATAATTTCTTATAAATACCAATAAAATTTTGTTTGGCAACAATTGAAATAATTTGACTTGCCCACTCCCAATTATTATGATGGCCCATCATTAATATGATAGATTTATTTTGTAATCTATAGTTTTCTAGAACCTCTGGATTAATAATCTTAATTCTACGTTGATAAAAATTCTGATTAACACTTCCCATCTTTAATATCTCAATAAATAAATTAAAGAAATATTTATAAAACCCTCTTATGACATTTAAATGCTGATTATTGTCTAAATGGAGTAGTGAGTTTCTAATATTAGATCTTACTATTTTTTTTCTATAACTAAAAATAAAATTAAAAATTATGAAAATAGGGTATAGGATAAAATAAAGAATAGATAGATTTATAGATCCTATGATGTAGAAAAAAGAATATATAAGTTTATTGATCACTTTATTTGAATTGAATAAGTAGGGTATTGCGAAATTAAGAAATTGAAATATAAGTTACTCAATAATTAAACTTAATAAAGTTTCTATGGGATGAAAATATTTTTATTTTTGCAGTCCACTTTTTGGAGAGGTGGCAGAGTGGTCGAATGCACTGGTCTTGAAAACCAGCGTACAGCAATGTACCGGGGGTTCGAATCCCTCCCTCTCCGCAAAAAAGAAGCTCTATCACTAGATAGGGCTTTTTTTATTCCATTCTCTTTAGGTATTTAAATTTTATATTCTATTAAATGATTTAAAGTTAATTATTAGATTTAATATTCAATAGAGTTTATATTTGCCTTAAGATAAAACTAATTATGCCTAAAAAGAAGTTACTTTTTATTTATCCTAATCTATATACTTTTATACAAACAGAAATAGATTTATTATCTGATGACTATGATATCATATCAATTACACAAAAGTGGTCAAATAAAATCTTATTACCATTCAATTTAACAGTACAGTTTTTTTTCTTACTATACAGCTTATCTAGAGTTAAAGTTGTTCTAATTTCTTTTGCTGGATATAGTTCATTTCTACCTTCTTTATTAGGTTATTTGTTAAATAAGAAAGTTTTAATAGTAGCTCACGGAACTGATTGCGTAAGTTTTGCTGAAATAAACTATGGTAACCTAAGAAATCCAATATTAAGATTCTTTACAAAGATATCATATCAGTGTGCAACTAAAATTTTACCAGTTAGTGAATCACTAGTGTATACTGAAAATAATTATTTCTCATCAGAAACTTTAAAATTTGGATATACACATCATTTATCAAATATTACAACTCCATTTAAAGTTATTCCAAATGCAATAAATAGTAATTTTTGGAATAAAGATAATACAGTCCCAAGAGATAAAAGATCATTCCTTACTGTTTTGGGTAAAGGGCAAGCTCTAATTAAAGGCTTAGATTTAATTATTGAATTAGCAAATGAATTTCCTGATTGTAAATTTTATGTAGCTGGAATAGATCCAATAAATAATTTTAAGTCTGGAGATAATATATATTTCAAAGGTAGACTAAGTTCAGATGAATTAAAAGCTCTTTATAGCAAATCACAATTTTATTTACAGCTTTCCAATTCTGAGGGTTTTGGTGTTTCATTATGTGAGGCAATGCTATGTAAGTGTATTCCTATTGTTTCAAATGTTAACCTATTACCAATGATTGTTGGTGCTTCAGGTTTTGTATTAAAAAAGAGAGATTTAAAAATGCTAATTGATTTAATTAGTAACGCACTTGACTGTAATATTTCATCATTGGAAAATAAATCTAGAGATAGAATTAAAGATGACTATACTCTTGAAAATAGAAAACGGTTATTATTAGACGAGTTATCTAATTAACAAAAAAACCCTACCAGTTGTGGTAAGGTTTTTGTGATCTCGACAGGATTCGAACCTGTGACCCTCTGCTTAGAAGGCAGATGCTCTATCCAACTGAGCTACGAGACCATTATTTTTAGGCCGACAAATTTATACTTTTTTCTTATTAGATGAATTATTATTAATATAAAATTATAACTGATTTAAATGTGCCATTTTAATAGCAGTTATTGCTGCTTCAATACCTTTATTTCCATTAGAACCTCCTGATCTACTAACTGCTTGCTCCATTGTATTATCTGTAAGCACTCCAAATATAACAGGAATGTCTAAAGATATATTTAAGTCTTTAATTCCGTTACTTACTGCTTGACATACATAATCAAAGTGCTTTGTTTCTCCTTCAATAACACTACCAAGACATATAATTGCATCTAGTTTTCTTTTAGCAAGTATTTTAGTGCCATATATAAGCTCAAAACTTCCTGGAACCTCTAAATTTTCAATATCTGAAGTATGTACACCACAATCTATTAAAGTATCATGAGCACCTTTTAATAGACCATCAGTAATATTCTTATTCCATTGAGATACTACAATACCAAAGCGAAGTCCATTAGCATTAGGAACTTCATCTTTATTATAAGTTGAAAGGTTTGTATTTTTGGTAGCCATAAGGCTTAATTATCTATTCTCAGCTCTAGAGATATATTTTGTAACGTTTTGACCTTCTCTAGATGTTTTATAATCAGAATCTATTTGATTGTATAATTTTAGAGCTCCTTTATAATCTTCTTGTAGTTCCAAGACAGTAGCTTGCTTCATTAAAAACCTAGGAGTAGTAAATTCATTATCATTATTGTTAGCTGCATCTTCAAAATAATCTAATGCCTTGTCCATATCTCCTAATTCTAAATATGCATCACCAATACAGCCAGTAGCAAGAGATGAAAGTATAATATCATCAGAGCTAAAGTCTTCAAGATAATCAATAGCACTTTCAAAGTCTCCTAAATGTAGATAGGAGAGTCCTGCATAGTAATTAGCAAGTTTTCCTGCAGTAGTATTAGAGTAATCATCAGCAAGATCAATAAAACCTAAATACTGACCATCACCATTTAAAGCTAGGTTAAATGAATCCTTAGCAAAATAAATTTCAGCATTAAACATTTCTGTTTGTGCTTCTTTTTCTAGAGGAGCAATATAAAAGTTTTGATATCCTAAAAACAGTGCAATAACTGCAATAACAGCACCTACAATTTTTACTAATTTATCTTGATTATCTTCAATGTATTGTTCTGTTCTAGTTAAAGCACCTTCAACTTGAGCAAATTGATCATCAGTTTTATTATTTTTTTTAGCCATTTAATCTTATTTTTGGAGCGCAAATATAAGTTTTTTAAAAATTATATCAATATTATTATTTATGATTGTTATTTAAAACTTAGTTGGAAACCTAATTATATATATTTTGTACTTAAAACAATTATCATTATTTCAATTTAAGAACCACTCTGAGAGTAGTTTTACATTTAATGAAAAGATTAATTGTTTTGTAGGAGATAATGGTGTTGGAAAGACTAATATTCTAGATGCCATTCACTATCTTTCTCTAACTAAAAGTTACTTCAATCATATTGATGCCCAAAATATCCAATTTGGCAATCAGTTTTTTATGCTCAAAGGAAATTTTAATAATGAAGATCAAGATGATGAGATACTGTGTAACTTTAATATAGGTTCTGGAAAGATCATAAAAAAGAATCAGAAGAAATATAAAAGGTTCTCAGAACATATTGGCCAGTACCCAATTATAATTATCTCACCTACAGACTCAAATTTAATTCTAGAGGGTAGTGAGATAAGAAGAAAATATTTAGACAGTAGTATCTCTCAGTTTCAAAGAAGCTACCTAAGAACTCTTATAGACTATAATAAAGTCTTAAAGCAAAGAAATAGTTTACTTAAGCAATTTTCTGAACGCAACTATTTCGACCCTATTACTTTAGAGATTTATGATAATCAACTTGTAAATTATGGAACACAAATCCATAATCAAAGAAAATCATTTTTAGAAAAACTTACTCCAGTATTTAATAGCTATTATAGAGATATATCATCTGCTCATGAAACAGTATGCCTCACCTATAAGTCACAACTTAATGATGGTGACTATGCATCACTTTTAAAGGAAAGCCTTATAAAAGATAGAATCTCTCATCATACAAGCGTAGGTATTCATAAAGATGATATTGTCTTTGAAATGAATGAGCACCCTGTTAAAAAGATTGGCTCTCAAGGGCAGCAGAAATCGTTTCTAATTTCCTTAAAGCTTGCCCAGTTTGAATTTATAACTCAAAAAATAGGCTTTAAACCTATCTTATTACTTGATGATATCTTTGATAAACTCGATGATAAAAGAGTAGAGAAGCTTATAACATTTGCTAGTCAAGGTGCTTTTTCTCAAGTGTTTATAACAGATACTCATGAGCAAAGAAGTAGAGATATAATAAGTAGGACAGGAGTGGAGTTTGAAATTTTTAGGATAGAAGATCAATAAAATGAGAAAGGCAAGCTCAAATACTAACACCCTGTCTTCACTAATTAGAAAGATACTTAGAAACCCAAAATTATCTGAGAGATTGGATAAGCTGGATGTCTTGGAAGTGTGGAATGATATAATAGGTCCTAATCTTCAGAAATATGTTACTGACTCTAAAGTATA
>CAYNGO010000007.1:34979-47470 GCA_964397025.1 uncultured Weeksellaceae bacterium | reverse complement strand
GGTTGCAACTCCCGCAATTACATTGGCATGTGGGTATTTCTCTTTAATAATTTCACATATTTTCATTCTTATGTGTGTTCTTATTTGAGGAAAAGATAAAGATTTGCGATTATCACAATAAATAGGTGATTTCCATCCTGAAGCCCACGTAAATGGATTGTTAGGTTGTAAAATAATTGCGTTTATTTGCAATAAAAATTTAGCAATTTGTCTTGCATCTTCTGTATAATTAATCATGGCACAAAAATATAAAGTTTTCATTAACAACCAGCCAAAAATAATTTTAGATAATTGGGATGTTTTTTGTAATCAATATGATGTAATTTATGCATCAGGTGGTGTTGTTTTTAAAGATGATTCTTTATTAATGATATTTAGAAATAACAAATGGGACTTACCTAAGGGCAAGAGGGAATTAACTGAATCTGATAAAGATTGTGCATTAAGAGAGGTTGAAGAAGAATGTGGAATTAGTGATCTTAGTATTATTAGGTTTTTAAAATATACCTATCATACTTATTCAATTGATGAAAAAAAAATTCTTAAAATAACTTCTTGGTATTTAATGAGCTCTAAGTATGAGAAAAAACTAATTCCTCAATTATCTGAAGGAATAACTCATGTAGAATGGGTTAGGCCTGAAAATATAAATACTAAATTAGAAAATTCTTTTAATAATATTATTGATCTTTTTAATGATATTTAATTTGATATTTTTACAAAATGAAAGAAATTAATGATGATATAACTTCAGCTAATACATTGTCTGGAGATTTTTACTCTTCAGATTTAATATTTAATCAAGTTAGGTTAAAGATATTTGAAAAAAGTTGGCAATATATAATAAGTGATGATGATTTAAAATTAGATAATTCTGTTGTTCCATTCATATTATTAGATCAATTTATATCTGAACCTTTATTACTACTTAAGAATAATAGTGAAATTGTTTGTATGTCAAATGTTTGCACACATAGAGGCAATGTTTTAATTCAAGAAAAAACTATTATTCAAAAAAACATAACATGCGGGTATCATGGGAAATCTTTTAATTCTGAGGGTGAGTTTGTATTTATGCCTGAAACTGATGGAATGAAAAACTTTCCATGTGTTAATGATAATTTAACTCATATAAAACTTGAGCAATGGTTTCAGTTCTTATTTGTTGCTCTTGATCCAATTGTTCCTTTTAATGTTATTATAAATGATATTCAAAAGAGAATCTCATGGATGCCAATTGGTGATTTTGTTTTTCGTGAAGATCTTTCTAGGTCATATAAAATTGATGCTAATTGGGCGCTTTATTGTGATAATTATTTAGAAGGATTTCATATTCCCTTTATTCACAAGGATTTAAATGCTACTTTAGATTATAAAAAATATGATGTTGAAATATTTGAATATTCTAATCTTCAAATTGGATATGCTGAAAAAGATGATATTTGTTTTGATATTCCTAAATCTTCAAAAGACTATGGTCAAAATATAGCTGCTTATTATTTTTGGATTTTTCCAAATATGATGTTTAATTTTTACCCTTGGGGGCTTTCTATTAATATTGTTAAGCCATTATCTACTAAGAAAACAATTATAGAATTTAAATCTTTTGTTTGGGATGAGAGTAAATTAGAGAAAGGAGCTGGAGCTGATCTTGATAAGGTTGAACTTGAAGATGAGGAAATTGTTCAAAGAGTACAGAAAGGTGTTAGTTCAAGGTATTATAATCAAGGAAGATTCTCTCCAAAAATGGAAAAAGGTGTTCACCATTTTCATACTTTAATAAGTAGGTTTATGTTTAAATAATTATTATATATTTGCGCAAAACAGAGTTATTGTTTTTTATGTCAACTACAATATATTTTTAGATTTATCGTTTAATTAAAAAAACTTTAATATGTCAAACAGAGGAAGACCTACTACTAGAGCAAAAGGATTAAAAAACGGTTTTTATTTAGAACTTAAAATGAAAGGTTCTAACAAGGCAACTAGAATAATGAGAGAAACTCATGATTCAGCAATGTTAGCTTTAACTCAGTTTGATAATAAGATTGTTCGTTATCTTGGGGAAGTTAAAGATAATTATTGGATGGATGGTGATAATAAAGGATCAAAAGTAGTTTAGAAAAAAATGTCAAACATAAAGTTTGTTTGGGATTTCCATGGTCCAGATTCTAAATTTCTTGCAGATCATCATTTAGTTCATTTAATTGATTTTCTCTCTCAAGAAAAAATTCTAAGTACTGATAGTGGTGTGTCAATTGAATCTGATAATTATGCGTTTAGTTTTATTACTCTAGATTCTTCATATCTAGAAATAATAAAATCATCACTAAAGCCACATCAAGCTTTTAAAGCTTAATTTTCAACATTTATAATTATTCTAAACTTATTATGCATTGCATAGTTTTTAATGTAATAATATTTATTTTTGTTATACGATTTTTAATTATGCAAAAAAATAGAAACATACTTTTTATTAAATTAAGAGATTGGAATCTAAATCTATATCGAAAGTTTCTAAATAATTCTGCTTATTTAGATGTTGATGAGGTTTTTCCTGAATATAAGATATTAGAAGATAATTGGTTAGTTATAAGAGATGAAATTAATCATATTATTAATAATAACATATCTTTACCAAAGTTTCATGATGTTGATGAAGGTCAGGAATTTATTTCAAATAATGATGGTGTTTCTTGGAACATGTTTCTAATTAAAACTTATGGATTTTGGAATAAAAAAAACATTAAACTCTGTCCTAAAACTGTTAATCTTTTTAAACCTTTTAAAAATGTCGAAAGTATCTCTGTTTCAATATTAGATCCTGGAAAACATATTCCTGCACATAATGGACCATATAAAGGTATTCTTAGATACCAATTAGCTTTATCTGTTCCAAAAGATGGTAGTTGTCAGATTTTTGTTGATAATAAACCTTACAGTTGGACAGAAGGAAAAAGTGTTCTTTTTGATGATACATTTATTCATGAAGTTAAAAATGAAAGTAATGAGAAACGCATAGCTCTACTTTTGGATATTAGAAGGAATGATTTGCCTTTTTTCTTAAAGATATATGATTATTTTTTCTTTAAAATTATTCAACTAATTGTTCTGGTAAATAGAACAATGGAAAAATCTGCTGTTTCATAATTCCTTAAAACATCTTCTTATTTGAAAACTATATTTCACTATCAAAACAATAGTATTTTATACTATCTTTGCCTATAAATTTTTATACTATGTTGATGAGGTTATCTTTTTTTATTTTCTTTATTTTTTTACTTGATTTTTATTTATTTTCGGGTATAACTCCAGTTTTTAATAAGTCCAATATTTTTAATAGATATTTTAATTTTATTTATTGGATTATTTCATTTAGTATTTATTGTATTATAGTTTATGTATTTATTAATTTTGAGAGAAGAACTCCTTCGGTCCATTTTAACAATGACATTATTATTAGTAGTTTTATATTTATTGTTTTTATATCAAAATTTTTTGCTCTTTTACCGATAATCTTTGATGATATCTTAAGATTATTTAGACTAATTTTTAAAGTTTTTTCAAATTATGAATCTAATGATGCAGGATATACTATAACAAGAATAGATTTTCTTAAAAAAACTTCTCTTTTTTTAGGCTCAGCTTTTTTCCTAACTCTTTTATCTGGCATGAAATTTGGTAGATATAATTTTCAAGTCAAAAATATTAATGTAAAAATAAATAATTGGAGTTCTAAATTAGAAGGATTGAAAATTGTCCAAATTTCTGATTTACACTTAGGAGGATTCAATTCTATTGAAAAATTAGAAGAAGTTGTTAAAATGATTAATGATCAAAAGCCTGATATATTTGTTTTCACTGGAGATTTAGTTAATAATTATTTTAATGAAGCTGTTCCTTATATTGATACTTTAAAAAAAATTAATGCAAAGTATGGAAAGTATTCTGTATTAGGTAATCATGATTATTGTGACTATGTTGGATGGAAGAGGTCTAGTAAAAAATGGAAAGATAATTTTAATAGTATGATTGCTCTTCACAATGAAATTGGTTTTGAGCTACTTTTGGATGAATCAAGAGAAATCAGTATTAATGATGATAAGTTTAATATGGTCGGTGTTGAGAATTGGGGGGCAGGTAACTTTAATAAAGATGGTGATTTAGAAAAAGCGACTAATTCTATTGATGCTAATCTCCCTACTATTCTTCTTTCACATGATCCCTCACATTGGATGTCTCAAGTATTAGGTTTCCATAAAAGAATTGATCTTCAACTTGCTGGTCACACTCATGGAATGCAGTTTGGAATTGATATTCCAAAAATTAAATGGAGTCCTGTTAAATGGAGATATAAGCAGTGGTCAGGATTGTATGAGAATAGCTCTAAGTTTATTTATGTCAACTCAGGTATTGGTCATTTAGCTTATGCAGGACGCGTAGGAATTATGCCTGAAATCACAGTTTTACATATTTCATAAATATGAGTATTAATATATATAATAACATTAAGGATTTTACTGAAGATCAATGGAATAATGTTATTGATCACTCTAGTTTTTTTATTTCTTATAATTTTTTAAATTCTTATTTTATAAATCATAAATACATACAGCATCTATTTTGTTTTGATAATAATAATAGATTTTATGGTCATGTTTTTAATGTTAATCTTTCTCAATTAATATTTTTTTCAAATTATAGATTTGCTAAATATATTTTAAGTTTTATAGGCTTAAGGTTTTTTTATTTCACTAATTCATTTCTAACAAATCTTCCTAGTTTTTCTATTGATTCAGATTTTAACTTAGCTGAAATTATTGATAAAATTAAAAGTAGAATTAAAACTGATTTTATTGTAATTCCTGATTTCTTATTTAATCATAAACTAAACAACTCTAAAATAAATAATTTTATTAAAGTTGAGGTAGAGGAAGAAATGTCCTTAAAAATCCCTTCATCTTGGATAGATTTTGAATCATATAAGTTATCATTAAAAACTAAGTATAGAAAAAGAATTAATAACGCCTTAAAAAGAAGTGCTGATATTAATGTAAGATTATTATCTAGTGAGGAGATTGTTAAATATAATCATCGTATTCAAGAATTATTTAACAATGTTACTAATAAAGCTAACTTTACTGGCCCAGTATTTAATATAAATACTATAAAGGATAATAGCTCTTTAAATTTATACGGATATTTTCTAAATGATAAATTATTAGCTTTTTCATCTGAGTTTTTTTATCTAAATTCACTCTACTCTTATTTTGTTGGTATTGATTATAAATATAATATTAAATATTCTTTATATGAAAGAATTTTATGTGATACTATTAAAAATGCAATTCTTTGTAAAAAGAATTATGTGATTTTTGGAAGAACTGCAAATGAGTTTAAAAGTAATTTTGGAGCTGTTCCTAAACAATCTTTTGTTTATATTTATACAGAGAGGTTTCTGTTTAAGTGGCTTTTTAATTTTTTTTTAAAAAACTTAAAGCCTAAGAAATGGATACAAAGATTTCCTTTTAAATCTGAATTCTAAAATTCAAGAATTATACTTTCTTGATCAATCATTTTTGACCATTGTCTTGCTTTTGCTAGTCCTTTTATTGGTCCAAGATATATTTTATAGACTTCCAGCTCAGAGTTTGATTGCGTCGGAAGAAAGAAGTAATTAATTGGAAATTCAATAAATTTTTGAGATAATAAATTTTTAGAATCTATAGCTTCTTGTTCGCTTTGGAATTCTCCAAATACTATAATGCATTCTTCATTTAGAAAAGCAAAATTATATTCTAATGTTTCATTTGTAATGTTAGAAGTTTCTGCTTTTTCAGTAATGTTAGTTTTTTCAGCTTCATTAGAAGTAATTAAGTTTGCAAAATCAAGATTTTTCAGAATTAAGAATCCTACAACAACAATTGATATTCTTAATAAGTATGTTTTTAATTTATTAGATTTTTGATTGTTATTAATAATTTGTGATGGTTCCTCTTTTTCAATTTTCACATGATCAATATCAGAATTTTGAAGTTGTTTTTGACTTATCTCATCAAGTCTTTTATTAAGAGTTTCTAAACGTTCTTGATTTTTTGTTTTACTCATTCTATCTTTTTTTGGCTAATATATTATTAATTGATTTAATTCTCTAAACAGATTGTAAAAACTTCTTTTAAACTATACCCTGCTTGCTTAATTTGTTTAGGAATAATGCTCTGTTCTGATAAGCCAGGAATTGTATTGATTTCTATTATATAAGGTTTTCCAATCTTTATTATGTAATCAATTCTACACAGACCCTTTAGTTTTAATTTCTCATATATTTCTTTAGTAATTTTTTGAATAGAATTTGTTTCTTTATTTGTAATTCTAGCTGGTGTTATTTCTTTAGATTTATTGTTGTATTTTGCATCATAATCAAAAAAATCATTTTCACTAATTATTTCAGTAATTGGTAATGTAATAATTTTATTATTTATTGTTAGTACTCCACAACTAACCTCAACTCCATCAATATACTCTTCAATTATAACTTTATCATCATGCTTAAATGCTTCATTTATAGCTGTTTTTAATCCATTTTTTTCTTTTACCATACTTATGCCATTACTAGAGCCCGCCTGATTTGGTTTTACGAATATTGGAAGTTTTAAGTTATTAATAACTTCATCAGTGCAAATACTATTATTTTTACTATGAATATAAGATTTTGCAATATTATATCCTAAATCTTTGATTATTTGATTGCATTTAAATTTATCAAAGGTTAATTCAGATATATTAGAATTGCAGCATGTATAATTTATTTTTTTATCATCTAAATGTTTTTGTAATTCTCCATTTTCTGCTGGAGGACCATGTATGGACATAAAAACATCTTTAAATTGTACTAGTATATTTTCTATTTCTGTACAAAAATTGATTTGATCAAAATTTTGAAATCTATTTTTAATTTTTATTCTCCAATTATTATTTTTTATTTCTATTATAAATGGATTGTATTTTGTTCTATCTAAATGTTTATAAACAGTTTCAGCACTCTTTAAGGAAATACTATATTCTTTAGAGTCTCCACCTGTTATGATTGCAATATTTTTCATTTCTTAATAACAAAGATATATGTTTTTATTGTTTATTTAAAATATAATTATAATAGTAATTTTATAATTACATTTGTTCTAAATTCAAATCTAGGTAATTGGAAGATCTTCATAAATCTAATAAATTTTCAGCATTCTTTAATGATAAAACTATTATAAAGCATATTTGTCTTGCTTTAATTAGTTTGCCTATTTTGTTTTTTCTTTATCTAAAGTTTTTAAGTATTTATACATTACATGATAAGTTTGTTACTGTACCTGACTTTTCAGATTATCATATTTCAACTTTAGACTCTATATCGGATGCTAATAATATTCGTTATGTTATTATTGATTCTGTTTCTAATTCTAACCAAGCAAAAGGAATTGTTATTAATCAAGAGCCTAAAGCTGATTCTAAGGTCAAAAAACAAAGGAAAATCTATTTAACTGTTACTGAATCCTATACAAGAATTGTTAAATTTCCTGATATATATGATTTAACATTACGACAGGCACTTAGAAAAATTGAAATTGTTGGTCTCTCTGTAGGAAAACTTGAATATAAATCTGATATCGCAACAAATAAAATTCTTGATTTTAATGTAAATGGTATAAGTATATTTTCTGGTCAAGAGATTCTTAAAGGTACTACTGTGAATTTGGTAGTTGGTAGAGGATTAAGTGATGAATATGTATTTGTTCCTAATTTAATTGGCTTAAATCGGATTGCAGCGCATATTGTTTTAAATTCTTCATCTTTAAACATTGGTTCTGAAATTTATGATATAGATTGTTTAGATACATTAAATGCGATTATTTATAAGCAAACTCCATCTTTTGAAAATGAAAATCAATTAAAGCTTGGTTCTACAATTGATATTTTCTTTAAAGAAGAATTAATTAATTAATATGAGATTTTTTTTAATTCTATTTTTATTAAGTTCAACATTATATTCTCAGGAAGTATTATCACCCCTAAATTCTAATCCTAATTCATATAATTATATATCATCAAAAAATACCAGTGCATTATTGATTCCATTTTTTGATGATTTCTCCTATCAATCTAATATTCTAGATAACAATTTATGGCTAGGAAATAGTACATTAGTTAATAGAAATTATCCTATTAACCCTCCAACTATTGGCGTTGTTACTCTTGATGGTTTAGATTCTAGTGGATTTGCATATGATATAAGTCTTGCTAATAATCATGGCGTTGCTGATGTTTTGTTGTCTCAAATGATTGATCTTAGTAATCTTGATAGTGTTTTTCTTATGTTTTATCATCAACCACAAGGTTATGGTGATAACCCTCAATCAGAAGATTCTTTATTTCTTGAGTATTTGTCTATTGATTCTCTAGGTTTTAAAGTATGGACAAGGATTTGGGAATTGCCAGGAGAGGCTGTAAGTGAGTTTAAAAAGACTGTTATCATGATTACTGATCCTAAATATCTGCATGATAGTTTTCAATTTAGATTTAGAAATTATGCTACTTTGTCAGGAAATTTTGATCATTGGCATCTTGATTATATTATTCTTGATCAATATACTTCGTCATTAGACACTTCTGGTCTTAATGATGTGGCATTTGTTTATAATAGCCCATCTTTTCTTAAAAGGTATAAAGAAATGCCATGGATTCATTTTCAAGATGATTTTTTAGGTGAAATTAATGATTCTGTAAATATTCTACTTCGCAATAATCAAGCTAGTATAAATGTTGATTATCAATACAATGTATATGAAAATAATATCATTATTGATCATTATCCAAATTTAGGAACTAGTAGGAATACTTCTGTTCTTGACTATGATTCTATTGGTAATTACACTTTTGAAAATCCATCCATTTCAATAAACAATAATATTTTTCCTTCAAATTTTAAAGACAGTTCCGAGTTTATAATTGAACATATTATAGGCACAGGCTCTAATGATTATAAAAATAATGATACATTAATTCACTATCAAAGATTCAACTCTCATTTTTCATACGATGATGGTTCTGTTGAATCAGCATATGGAATTAATGTTCAAGGCGCAATGGGAGCATATCAGTTTAAATTAAATAGACCAGACACTCTAAGAGCCGTTCAGATCTATTTTCCTCAAATGCTTGATACAGTTAATGCAATAAGTTTTTTATTAACTGTATGGGACGATAACAACGGTAATCCGGGTTCTATTATTCATCAACAATTGGAATATCCTGTGCATACTAGCACAAATCAGTATCATTTTTATTATTTAGATTCTCTTTTTCAGTTAACAGATATATTTTATGTGGGATGGACCCAAAACTCTAGTTCAATGTTAAATATAGGTTTAGACAAAAATAGTATTGCTAATGATTATATGTTTTATAATGTTGGCGGTTTATGGAATACATCTCAATATTCAGGTGCGTGGATGATCAGACCATTAGTAAGCATGAGTAATTTATATCTTAATAATAATAATAATAATAATAATAATTCTGTAAAAATTTTTCCAAATCCATCATCATCTTATGTCACTGTTCAAACTTTTTCTTCAAGTAATTTAATGTCATTATTTGATCTTTCTGGAAAGATGATTTTTCAAAAATCAATTAATGAGTATTATAAATTTGATTCTAGAAATTTTAAATCTGGGATATATATATTAAAGATTCAAAATCATTTGGGAGTATTTAATAGAAAATTAATCTTTTATTAATGGATATTAAAAACAGTTCTGAATTATTTGAACATTATGATTTTACTGCAAGTAGTGGTCAAATTCCTTTAAGAGTAGATAAGTTTTTGATGAATTTTATTGATAATGCTAGCAGAAGTAAGATTCAAAAAGCTGCTATCTCAGGTAATATTTTGGTTAATGATCTTAAAGTCAAGTCAAATTACAAGGTTAAGCCAGGTGACAGAGTTAGTATTGTTTATTCATATCCAAAACTTAAAAATGAATTAATACCTCAAGATATTCCTATTGATATAAATTATGAAGATGATGATATTCTTATTGTAAATAAACAAGCAGGGATGGTTGTTCATCCAGGTTTTGGAAATTATGATGGGACATTAGTAAATGCGCTTGCTTATCATTTTGATAATCTTCCAAATAAAGACAAGGAGGAAAGACCAGGACTTGTACATCGAATTGATAAGAATACATCTGGTATACTTGTAATAGCTAAAAATGAAAAGAGCATGACTATTATGTCAAAGAAATTTGAAGATAGAGACTTAGATAGATTATATGTTGCATTAGTTTGGGGGGATGTAAAAGAAGAAAATGGAACTATTATAGGTAATATTGGAAGAAGCCTTAAGAATAGAAAAATAATGTCTGTTTTTCCTGATGAAGATTATGGTAAAAAAGCTATTACTAAATATAAAGTACTTGAAAGATTTGGTTATACTACATTAGTTGAATGTAAACTTGAGACTGGTAGAACACATCAAATTAGAGCTCATTTTAAGTTTATTGGTCATCCTCTTTTTAATGATTCAGAATATGGGGGAGATGCTATTTTAAAGGGAACAACATTTACTAAGTATAAACAATTTGTTCAGAATTGCTTTAAAACGTGTGAGAGACAATCTTTACATGCTAAATCTTTAGAATTTAAACATCCTATAACAAATAATCTTATGTCTTTTGACTCAGAACTACCTGATGATATGTTGTCTTTAATTAATAAATGGAGAAAATACTCTGTTAATCAGAGAGATTAAACTACTCATAAACTCTTAACTGATTGTATATACTATCTCTTTCAATTGGTTTTCTTTTAACACTCTTAATAAGTGATGTAATCTCATTAGTTGACATTGTGGGATTTTGATCTTCTACTCCTGCCATTGAATAAATTTTAGTACTATCATCTATTGTGCCATCAATATCATCAACTCCAAAGGATAAAAGACTTTGTGTTGTTTCTTTACCAATCATTGGCCAATAAGCTTTAATGTGTTTGATATTGTCAAAAAATATTCTTGCAATTGAATACATTCTAATATCTTGAATTATGCTTACTTCTTTTAAATGTGACATTTGATTATTTCCATTTCTATATTTTAATGGAATAAAAGCATTAAAACCTTCTGTAATATCTTGAAGATCTCTAATTCTACTCATATGATCAATAATATGCTTTGGCTCTTCTATATGACCATAAAGTATTGTCGCATTTGATTGCATACCAATTTCATGTGCAGATTTATGTATATCTAACCATTGCTCAGATGTGCATTTATCTTTACATATTATATCTCTAATTTTTTTATCAAATATTTCAGCCCCTCCTCCTGGTAATGAGTTCTGTCCAGCCTTATGAAGCATTTGTAATCCTTCTTTATATGATACTTTAGCTTTTCTACACATATATTCTAATTCTACTGCAGTGAATGCTTTAATATGAATATTAGGTCTAATTTTTTTTATTTTTTTTATTAGTTCAATAAAATAATTTAAACCCATTTTAGGATGAACTCCACCTACAATATGAACTTCAGTGATTTCATCTTCATCATATTTTTCAACCATTTTAACCATATCATCAATTGAATGTTCCCAAGCTTTAGATTTTTCCTTTAAAAGCCTTGAATATGAACAAAACTTACAATCAAATACGCAGATATTAGTAGGTTCAATATGTATGTTTTTATTAAAAAAGGTATTGTTTTGGTTTATCTTTTCCCTTTTAGCATTAGCTAATAAAAATAATAATGAATTTGGTGCTTCATTAAGTATTTTTAAAGCTTCTTTATTATTAATTCGTATTTCATTAATTATTTTAGTGACAATTTCTTTAATTGATTGATCTACTCTTGATATGTCGATACTTACATTTAGCATTATCTATTAATTATAATTTTTTCTGTAAATCTTTCATTATCAGAGTTAATATTTATTATATAAATTCCATTTTCTACAAAACTTAAATCTATTTCTTGTGTACTAGTATTGTTTGATTGGTAAATAATATTTCCAAGTACATTTAATATTTCAATTTTCACATTATTCTCTGTGACCACAATAAACTTACCATTATTTGGATTTGGATATATTTTAAATCTCTTATTATCTATATTATTATTTGAAACAATTCCAGTACAATTAACTGAAACATCAGAGTTTTTTAAATTTGATCTATATCCATTTAATGTTGCTATCATTTCACTAACTTGATCATTTGAAAACATCCATGTATGGTTTGAGTATGCCATAAAATTCTCATCCATATCTAATAAGTCAGAACTAAAGCCATATAATAGATCATTACAAGTATTGTTATTTGTATTAGCATTTACATTTCCAAAATATACATCGTCTGTTGCTGGAGTATCATATACATTAGAATCATCATTATCACAACAGCCACCACTTTGAGATTCGCAAAATGTATGATTTAAACCTAAA
>CAYNGO010000007.1:0-34879 GCA_964397025.1 uncultured Weeksellaceae bacterium | reverse complement strand
ATTATCACAACAGCCACCACTTTGAGATTCGCAAAATGTATGATTTAAACCTAAAAAATGACCAATTTCATGAGTTAGTGTTCTGCCATCACTATTTGAAGATGCATTTCCTGTAGTGCCAAAATATTGAAAATCTACTACTGGTCCATCTTTCCATGCATTCCAAGATTGAAGACCAGGTGGATATGCATATCCTAAAACTGTTGAATTACCTGAACTTGATATGTCACATATCCAAACATTAAGATATTTAGATGGAGGCCAGCCATTTATACCACCAGTATTATCTTTTTTCATATCATTATTTTCACTTGGGTAAAGAAAATAATTTTTTGAGGAAAGCGTTCTTGTAATACCTGTGGTTGGATTTCCATCAGGATCAGTAGTTGCAAGACAAAATTTAAGATTTGGATTGCCAGCACTATTTATAAAAGTATTTCTTGGTGGGTTTGGAAATTCACTGTTTGTTTTACTATAATCTTCATTTAGAATTCTGATTGCATCTTCAATTTGAAAATTTGGAATATTTGTGCCTATTCCAGGGTTTGAATGACTTTGTCTATAAATTACATGTACTACAATTGGAATTGTTATAGTAGTTTTTTCTTTATTGTTATCAGCAAGCCACAACCTATTTTGTTGGAAGACTTTGTTTATCTCACCTTTATAATCAGGATTTGTAATTAGTTCATTTTCAATAAGCTCTGTAGTATAGCATTTAGCAATTTCTTGACTATAGGTATTTAAACTTATAGTCATTAATAGTATTATTAAGGTTTTTTTACACATATAAAAGCTTATTTAAATTAGATTGCAAATATATATTTTATAAGATTATTTTTTTTGATAAAAGTCGATATTAAAAAATAACTTTTAAACTATTTATTATTTATAAAATCATCATCAGTTAGTGATTTTAAAAAATTAATTAAATCTTGTTTTTCTGTATTTGTTAACTGTAGTCCGACTCCAATTTTTTTCATTAGTGGATCAACAGTTGATGAGTAATTTCCACCTGAGTTGTAGTGTTCAACTACTTCTTCTAAAGTATTAAATCTTCCATCGTGCATATAAGGAGACGAATATTCTATATTTCTTAATGTAGGAGTTTTAAATTTAGCTCTATCTAATTGATTTCCAGTTACATGCTCTAAGCCAAAATCAGTAAAGTTATTTTCATTATCTAATCCGTTATTATGAAATGAATTATCCATAAACATTTCTGTTCCATGACAATGAAAACAATCTCCTTTTTCAGAATTGAAAATTGCAAATCCATTCAGTTCAGAAGCATTTAATTGAAGTTCTTGCTTTATCCACTTGTCATATTTAGAGTTTACGGAAATTAATGTCCTTTCAAATTGAGAAATTGCTTTAACAACATGATTAGAATCTATATAATCTATTCCAAATGCATTTTTAAAAAGTATAGAATACACACTGTCATTATTAAGTTTATTTTCAACATCTCCCCATTTGCTATGCATTTCTATTGGATTTATTACAGGTTCAAATGCTTGTTCTTCCAAAGTATTTATACTACCATCCCAATTAAATGATGTATTCCAACCTAAATTTATAAGTGCACTTGCGTTACGAAATCCTTTTATTCCGTCAATTCCCATACTAAAGCTTTCATTTTGTGAAAACGAATTGTTTTTAATATGACATCCAGAGCAAGCCAACGTATTATTTGCACTTAGAATAGGATCATTAAAAAGTTTCCTACCAAGTTCTACACCCTCTACAGATAATTGATTATCAAATGGAATAATCATATCAGGAAATCCAAATGGAGTTGTAATTTGATATGGAGTTGTTTGATATTCATATATTGTATCGTAAATACAGCTTCCATCATCAAAATTTGCACCGTATGTCAAGTTAGAAGCATTTATATCAGTACAACCTATAATTATGGGTAAATCTTTTTTACATGCAAATAGGAGTATGCAAATAATGATTTTAAAAACTCCTTTTTGCATATATTTTATAATTAATAAAGGTATGTGATAGAGAAAACATCATTCATGCCATTATTCATAAGTTGCATTTGTTTTGTCATATCCATCATTATAGCAGGAGCTAAGTTAATAGTATGTGGATTTTGATACCAATTATTTAAATCCATATTTATCATAAGTCCAATATTTTCTGTGTCATTATCAATATTTAATCCATTAATGTCAATTGATTTTGAGAATGAAAAATCCATTCCCATTGAACCCCCAGTATGTGTATTGTAAAAACTTGAATCATTTATGAAAGCACCTTCTAATTTCATGTAATGATATCCGCCACCCATCATTTCAGGCCAAGCCATAGTAGAATGGAAATTTTCATTAACATAGTTATTACTTAAATTTTTAATAGTGTCTAAACCAAATCTAAATGACAGAGCATTATAGCTTCCATTGTCAATAATGTCACTTTCAAAATATAAACTTGATTCTTCATTTATATTTAGATATTGAATTTCTTTTAGTAACACTGAAGATCCATCTTCATTATGTAATGTTATGTCAGAAAGTAAATATGTTAATGTTTTTACATTAAATTTTTCTCCGGCAGCATTAGTATGTATCATACTATCTGTAGAGAGTTGAGAGCCATTAACATGATGTGAGAAGCTTAATTGTATTTTTGTTTCTAAGTTCTCCTTAGTGGGTTGGCATGAGTTTATAAAGAGGGCTATAAATAATATTACTATTATATTTTTCATAATTATATATTGTATTTTTCAAAAGCAAATTTAATAAAATCAAATCGTATTTTATTCTGTTTATGTTTCTATAAAATTTTTTACATAAATTAATTATGAAACCAGCTATTTTAATCATTTTTGTTTTATGCTAAATCAATTAAAATATGTTGATGTAATACTTCCTTTATCAGTTGAAGGTACTTTCCAGTATTCTTTAAAAGATAATATTGATATTTTAGTTGGTCAACGTGTTATAGTTCAATTTGGATCTCGAAGATTATATACAGCTATTGTTATTAATATTTCTAATGAAAAAAATGATAGATATAAGATTAAAGAAATTCAATCAATAATTAATGAACCACCTATTGTAAATCAATTTCAAATTAATCTATGGACATGGATCTCAAATTATTACATGTGTTGTATTGGTGAGGTAATGAATACAGCACTACCATCATCATTAAAGTTAGCTAGTGAATCTAAACTAATGCTAAACCCTGAACATAATAATAATTTTTCTAGCTTTAGTAAAGATGAATCTTATGCTTTACACCTTATATCTAAATCACGATTATTAAGTTTACATGATTTAAATAAGCAATTAGATAATAAGTTGTCTTTTTCAATGATTAATAATCTTATTAAAGAAAATGTTCTTTTTGTTCATGAACACCTTAATGATAAATTTAAAAATCGATTGATTTCTAAAGTTAGTCTTGCAAATATAAATTATAAAGATTTACCTAAATTAACAGCTAAACAAGAGGATTTATTAGCTAAACTATTTGAGTTTTCTAAAAATAATTGTAATGATTTTGCTCTAGCTCCACTTATTAAAAATACTGGATTTTCAAGATCAATTTTTAAAAGCTTAGAAAAAAAATCTTTAATTAAAATAAATACTGAAAAGCAGAGTAGATTAAATATTCAAGATGTTGAAACATATCCAATACATAAACTTTCTGATGCTCAGGAGTTATCGTTCAACAGTATAAATAAAAACTTTTTAAAGAACGATGTTTGTCTTTTACATGGTGTAACTTCTAGTGGGAAAACTGAGATCTATATTAAGCTTATTGAGCAGGAGTTAAAAAAAGGTAGGCAAGTGTTATATCTATTGCCTGAGATAGCTTTAACTATTCAGATAATTAAAAGATTAAAAAAACATTTTGGAAATCTTGTAGGAGTTTCTCATTCAAATCTTAATAATTCTGAACGAGTTGAAGTGTGGAAATCTGTAAATAAAGATACAATGGAAGATGATCAATTTTCTATTATTCTTGGTGCTCGATCTTCTCTTTTTCTTCCTTTTAATAATTTAGGTTTAATAATTATAGATGAAGAGCATGATTCATCATATAAACAACAACAACCATCTCCTAGATATCATGCAAGAGATTCAGCAATATATTTGGCAACTCTTCATAATGCTAAAGTTCTACTTGGATCTGCTACTCCATCTATGGAAACATATTATAATGCTAAAAATGATAAGTATGGATTTGTTGAACTGCTTACAAGGTATTCAGATATAAAATTGCCTAAAATTAACACAATAGATATTAGAAAAGGATATCTTAAAAAAGAGATGCAGGGGTTTTTCTCTAACAATTTAATTAATGAAATCTCTAATCAATTAAAGAAAAATAAGCAGATTATACTTTTTCAAAATAGGAGAGGCTATGCAAAAGTTCTAAGTTGCAACTCTTGTGGAGAAGCAGTATCATGTAAATACTGCTCAGTAAGTCTTACATTTCATAAATTAAACAACAATTTAAGATGTCATTATTGTGGATATATAGAGTCAATTCCTAAATTATGTGGAAATTGTGAGAGCATTAATTTTCATAATAAAGGATTCGGAACTGAACAAATTGTTGAGGCGCTATCAGTTATTTTCCCTGATTTTATTATTAAAAGAATGGATTATGATACCACAAGAAAGAAAAATGCATATCAAGATATAATTCAAGATTTTCAACAATTAAAAATTAATATATTAGTTGGAACTCAAATGATTGCTAAAGGTTTTGATTTTGAAAATGTTTCATTAGTTGGTATAATTGATGCTGATAATATGCTAAATTTTCCTGATTTCAGATCTCACGAACGTGCATTTCAATTAATGTCACAAGTCTCTGGAAGAGCTGGTAGAAAAGGAAATCAAGGTATTGTATTTTTACAGACTTATAACCCAGATCAAGAAATTATAAATCATATTAAATCACATAGTTTCTCAAAATTTTATAATGTGCAATTAAGTGAAAGAAGCATGTTTAATTATCCGCCATTTAGTAGGTTAATAATTATTAGATTTAAACATACAGATCATTTTGTTGTTGATTCTGTATCAGAAGTTTTTGCAACTTTAATGAAAGAAAGTTTTAAAAATAGAATATTAGGTCCTGAATATCCTATTGTATCAAAAGTTAGGAATTATTTTATTAAAAATGTATTGCTTAAAGTTGAGTTAGGAAAATCTTTTAGTAAGGCTAAAGAAATAATTTCTGCTATCCTTAATCATATGAAAGAAAATAAGATTTTAAATCGATGTGTTGTTCAAGTAGATATTGATCCTAATTAGTTAAATCCCATATTGTCTCTTTTGGAGGAGGAGCAGTTATTTCAAAATCTTCTTTTGTTACTGGGTGTTTAAATTTAATCTTTCTTGCATGTAAATTAATACTAGCATCTTTATTGCTTCTTTTTGCTCCGTACTTTAAGTCTCCTTTAATTGGTGATCCAGCATGTGCAAGTTGTACCCTGATTTGATGATGTCTTCCAGTTTCTGGTTGTACTTCATAGTGATAGTAATTATCAAGTTTTTTAATTAGTTTATAGCTAAGTTTAGCATTCTTGCCATTTTCTTTTTTTGTAATAAATGATTTGTTTTTTTTCTGATCTTTTAATAAGATATTTTCAAGGATATCTGTTTTTTTCGGCAGCATATTTTTTACAATGGCCCAATAAGTTTTTGTAATCTCATTATTTCTAAACTTCTCATTCATCCTAGATAAAGCTTTGCTAGTCTTAGCAAAAATGATGATGCCTGAAGTTGGCCTATCAATTCTATGTATTGTTCCTAAATAAACATTACCCGGTTTATTATATTTTTTTTTAATATAAATTTTGACAATTTCTGATAATGGTTTGTCTCCAGTTTTGTCTCCTTGAATAATATCTCCAGATTTTTTATTTATTATAATAAGATGATTATCTTCAAAAAGAACCTCAATTTTAGTATTGTTCATTTTTATTTGGGAAATCAGAATTTTTAACATCTAAAATATATTGTTTAACTCCTTTTGTTATATCTTCATATAGGTTAAGGTATCTTCGAAGAAATCTAGGATTAAATTCATGATTCATACCTAACATATCATGAAGTACAAGTACTTGTCCATCAACCTTATTTCCAGCACCAATTCCAATGACTGGTATTGTCAAATTACTTGCAATTTTTTGAGCTAATTTTGCTGGTATTTTCTCTAATACTATTGCAAAACATCCAGATTCTTCTAACAATTTAGCATCATTAATTAATTTATTAGCCTCTTCTTCCTCTTTTGCTCTTACAGTATAGGTTCCAAATTTATAAATTGATTGCGGAGTTAATCCAAGATGTCCCATTACGGGTATACCTGCACTAAGTATTCTATTTACCGACTCTATTATTTCTGAGCCACCTTCTAATTTAATAGAGTGACCACCTGTTTCTTTCATTATTCTTATCGCAGAATATAAAGCTTCTTTTGAGTTTCCTTGGTATGTTCCAAATGGCATATCTACTACTACTAATGCTCTTTCAACAGCCCTTACAACTGATGAAGCGTGATAGATCATCTGATCTAATGTTATTGGTAGTGTAGTTTCATGTCCAGCCATAACATTAGAAGCAGAATCTCCTACTAATATAATATCAATTCCTGCTTTGTCAATAATCTTTGCAAGTGTGTAGTCATAGGCCGTGAGCATAGAAATCTTATCTCCATTATTCTTAATCTCTTGTAAAGAATTTGTAGTTATTTTTTTATAATCCTTGCTATTTTGTGACATTTGTTTTATTTTTTTTCTTTATTATATGCATGTTTCTATATCCTAATTGTATTAATTTATTTAGTTTTTTTGTTGCATCATTAGCATTTATAAACTGACCATGATAAAAAGTATAAATATTATTAGATTGTTCTATCCATATTTTATCTAATGATTTAAAATTATTTATAGGATTTGTAAATACTCCAAGTTGAATTGTATAAGATGAATCAGTATTAGTAATTTCCATAATAATAGGTGGTTTTTTTTCTGTAACAATTAAAGTAGAAGGAGTAATTCCATTTAATTCAAAATCTTTGTAAACAAAAATTTCTTTTAAGTATTGATTTGTTTTAATATGTGTGGAGATTTCCATATTTTTTGTATTAATTAATAAAGATAATTGTGAGATTTTCTCTTTATTTTCAACATTAATATTTTTGTATTTTGATAAATTTCTAGCATTTTCGCTGATATTTGCTTCGATTTTTAAGTTTAATTGTTTATTGTTTTTTTCTAGTTTAGATATTTGTGAGTTTGCTAACTTATTTTTTTCCTTTTGATTTTTAGAAGATTCAATTAATTTTTCTTTTAAATTATTCAGTAAACTATTAGTGTTTTTTAATTCAGATCTAATTTCTTTTATAATTGAATTACTTCTATCTATTTTGCTTTTTAAATCTTTAATTTCTTTTTGATCATTTAAAGAAATATCAGATTTCTTTATATTGTCTTTTTGAGCCTTAAGTAGCTTATTATTTAAAGAAGTAAAGTTATTTTGATACTCTTTAAGTTCTATATTTAAATCTGTATTTTTTTTAAATAAAACATTATTTTTTTCTTTAAATACTTTTGCTTTTTGTACACTTAAAGCAAGATCTTTTTTTAATTCCTCAATTTCTAAACTTAGAATTCCATCTTTATTTATAATATCTTTTACTAAGTTTTCAAATTTCTGAATTTCATTTTTACTATTTTTAAGTTCTAGTTCTTTAGATTCTAATTGTTTGTTGTGTTCTTCAGTTTTAGAATTTAATTTGTTTGTTAAACCTTTTATTGTTACTTCTAAATTTTCTATTTTGTATAAATATTTAGAATTGTTATTCTGTTCTTTATTGTTATTAGAAATTTCATTTTTATTTAGAGGATTGCTATTATTGCTGAAATTATTTTTTACTATTTCTTTTTTGACTTTAGGTTGAGCTTTATCGCTATTTAAGTAATAATAAGAAACTCTTGCTTTAGCATACTTTCCTAATAATAAACCATAATATCCGGATTTATTAATTTTAAGATCAAAGGTTTGAATTAATTTATCATTAATTTTTAAAGTAATATTATTTTTATTATCAATAAGTTCTAGAATATTATACTCATTTTCTTTGTTAATATTTTTATTTCTAACCCAACCATTTTTTCTTTTTTTACCAGATAAATAGATGTAGTTATTTGTATTAAGTTGTTTGATTCTATATTCTCCTTTTTTATTAATTTCTACTACTAAAGCTTTTGTGAAGTTTTTATCAGCACTTGCGATAATTCCAACGCTAGTATTATTTTTTGATGGTCCTAATTTAAATTTTGTTTTTAGGTATGAGTTTTCAGCCAAACTATTTTCAATAATAATGGCATATTCACTTTTATTATTTTCTCTTATTGTTAAATATTCATCTTCATCTAAAATAAAATAGTTGTCATTTTCTCTGATAATTGGAAAATCATGATTTTCACTACTAAAATCTTCATTAATAATTTTAAATTTATAAATATCACTTTTAATTTCTTGAGCATTTATGTTATTCGCAAATAGAAATAAGAAGATTATAAATTTTTTAATATTGTCTGACATTTTTTTTTTTACAAATTTACAAATTATGCCCTTATCATATAATATAAATCAATAAGTTTGTGTTTATGAAATATTTATTCTTGTCCCTCGTAATTTTATTATCTTTTTCTTCTTGTGAGACTGATTTTGATGTTAATGCAAATTGGCAAGATGTTACAATTGTTTATGGTCTTCTTGATCCTAATCAGAAGATTCAGCTTGTTAAGATAAATAAAGCTTATTTGGGTGAAGGAGACGCTATTCAAATGGCTTCTATCTCAGACTCTACTAATTATACTCCTTCTAATTTAAGAGTTACTCTTCATAGAGTTAAAGAAATGTCTTTTAATCTATATGACACTATTTCTTCAGTAATTTTAAATGATACATTAATTATTAAGGATGATGGAGTTTTTTCTATAGATAATAATATAATTTACACATTTAATAAACCTGAATCTTTTTTTAATACAAATTCAAAATATTCTTTAGAGATTTTGAATTTAATTACTGGACATAAGGTTACCTCTGAAACTATTATTATTAATAATTTTAGTTTTGAATCTCTTAATTCTAGTTTTGAATGGGGTTTATATAATGGAGATCTTGCTGATAGTTTAAAATTTAGAACTAAAACTATTGAATGGACTAAATCTACTAATGGTGAGATTTATCAACTTGATATTATAATTAATTATGTTGAAAATAGCGATACTATTAATCTAGTATGGAGCCAACCATTAATTGAGTATACAAGTGGGAATATGATTACTAAAATTAAAGGTGATTTATTTTTTCAATTTCTTATTAATAATATAGAAAATAAGAATACAAGTAAACAATTTCTTTATTTAGATTTATTAATGACTGTTGGTACAGAAGATTTGCAAACATATATAAATGTTAATAAGCCTTTCTCTGGAATTGTTCAAGAAAGACCTGTTTTTAGTAATATTAATAATGGTATAGGTTTATTTTCTTCTAGATTTACTTATAGTGATGTAAATAACATCAAGTTAACAAACAACACTCTTAATTATATTGTTAATGATTTAAATCTTGGTTTTGAATAAATGACATTTTGTCGTTAATTTTTTATTTTTAAATCATTTATTCCCTTTTTTGTCAGTTTCTTTTATTGAATTTCTTTTTGGAATACTAATTGCAGTATTCATTGTTTGAAAGTAATTATTAAAATTTAAATAAAATAAAATGAGCAAAATTATTGGAATAGACTTAGGAACAACAAACTCTTGTGTTTCAGTAATGGAAGGAAATGAGCCTGTTGTTATTCCAAATGCTGAAGGAGGACGAACTACGCCCTCTATAGTTGCATTTATTGAAGGTGGTGAAAGAAAGGTAGGGGATAGTGCAAAGCGACAAGCAATCACTAATCCTGAAAAAACAATTTCATCTATAAAAAGATTTATGGGAGAAAGTTTTTCATCAATGAGTAAAGAAATTAAAAATGTTTCTTACAAAGTTGTTAAAGGAGATAATAACACTCCTAGAGTAAAAATTGATGATAGACTTTATACTCCTCAAGAAATCTCAGCAATGGTTCTACAAAAGATGAAAAAGACTGCCGAAGACTATCTTGGTCAAACAGTAACTGAAGCTGTAGTTACAGTTCCTGCATACTTTAATGACGCACAAAGACAAGCTACAAAAGAAGCTGGTGAAATTGCTGGTCTTACAGTTAAAAGAATTATTAATGAGCCTACAGCTGCTGCATTAGCATATGGTCTTGATAAGTCAGATAAGGACAGAACAATTGCTGTCTTTGATTTAGGAGGTGGTACATTTGATATCTCTATTCTTGAGCTTGGAGATGGTGTATTTGAAGTTAAATCAACTAATGGTGATACACATTTAGGTGGTGATGATTTTGACCAGGTAATTATTGACTGGTTAGCTGAGGAATTCAAGAAAGATGAAAGTATGGATTTAAGAGAAGATCCTATGGCATTACAGCGTTTAAAAGAAGCTGCAGAAAAAGCAAAGGTTGAACTTTCAAGTTCTACACAAACAGAAATTAATCTTCCTTATGTTACAGCTACTGCTTCAGGACCTAAACATCTTGTAAGAACATTAACTAGATCACAATTTGAACAATTAGCTGATACATTAATTCAAAATACTATTAAACCTTGTAAAAGTGCTTTAAAAGATGCTGGAATGACAGCATCAGATATTGATGAAGTTATTTTAGTTGGTGGATCTACTAGAATGCCTGCTATTCAAGATGTTGTTGAAAAACATTTTAAGAAAGCGCCTTCTAAAGGTGTTAATCCTGATGAAGTTGTTGCTGTTGGAGCTGCAATCCAAGGTGGAGTACTCTCAGGAGATGTTAAAGATGTTCTTCTTTTAGATGTTACGCCTTTATCACTTGGAATTGAAACTATGGGAGGTGTAATGACTAGATTAATAGACTCTAATACTACAATTCCTACTAAGAAATCAGAAGTGTTTTCAACTGCAGCTGATAATCAGCCTGCTGTTGATATTCATGTTCTTCAAGGTGAACGACCTATGGCAGCTGATAACAAATCTATTGGAAGATTTCAGTTATCTGATATTCCACCTGCACCTAGAGGAGTTCCTCAAATTGAAGTTACTTTTGACATTGATGCTAATGGAATTTTAAATGTTTCAGCTAAAGATAAGGCCACTGGAAAAGAGCAACATATTAAGATTGAAGCTTCTTCTGGTCTTTCTGAAGCAGAAATTGATAAGATGAAGAAGGAGGCAGAAGCTAATGCAGATGCAGATAAGAGTGCTAAGGAAAATATTGATAAAATAAATGGCGCTGATGCGATGATTTTTCAAACTGAAAAGCAACTGAAAGAATTTGGAGATAAATTATCTGATGATAAGAAAGCTCCAATTGAGGAAGCTTTAACAGAATTAAAGACTGCTCATACAAGTAAAGATCTTACTTTAATTGACTCTGCAATGGAAAAGATTAATGCTGCATGGAAAGTTGCTTCAGAAGAAATGTATAAAGCTACTGAAGAAGCTAAAGGAGCTAATGCTGATCCTGGTGCTAACACTGATACTCCTTCAGATGATGTTACTGATGTTGATTTTGAAGAAGTTGAAGATGATAAGAAGTAGTTGTTAATTGTAAGTTTATTTAAAAAGGTCCTAATTTATTTTAGGGCCTTTTTTATTTTAAGATATTAAGTAAAATCTCTTCCATTTTTTCATACCCTTTTTTATTAGGATGAACTAAATCATATTTTGAAGTATATTGTGGTGTTTTTAAACCACCTCCCCAGTCTGTCATTTTAGAGTAGTAATCAATAAATGCAATATTATTTTCTTTACAATAATTTTTTAATAATGAGTTTAAGTATATAACTTTATAAGTAGGATTAATTGATAAGTTCCACATAAACTTATTAGCTGGCAATACTGAGCATACTATTACATTAATATTTTTTTCAGTCGCTAATTCTGTCATCTTTATAATATTTTCTGCAATTTCATAAATAGTAATTGGTCCCATATTTTGTGCTATATCATTTATTCCAGCTAAAATAATTACTGAATAGGGATTTTCATCAATAACATCTATCTGAAATCTTTTTAACATTTGGGTAGTAGTCTGACCACTTATTCCCTTGTTAATGTATAATTCATTTATACTAAAAAAATTAGTGTATTGAGGCCAAAATTCTGTAATTGAGTTTCCTAAAAAAACTATTTTTCTATTTTTTTTTAAAACATGATTTGTATCATTAGCCTCTAGAATATTAACTGAAGAAATAATAAGTATTAATAGAAATGATTTAATATGAAATTTTCTTAGCATTAGTAATGCTTATATTTTTCAAAAGATTTAATAAGAAATATAATTACAAGCAATTCTATAATCAATAGGAAATAGTGTATATAGAATACCTGACTTTGATTATCAATAATATTAAATTGATATTCTATAAAATTATAAAAAAGATACGAGACTGCCAGCCCAACAAGATACCCAAATTGTTTAGAAATATCAACAAGAGTTAAAATTCTATCTTTTTTTAAAAGTAAGGTTTCTCCTCTAACTAAGTATGATCCAAACATAAAAGTAATCTGATATCCAATATAAACTAGTAAGGCAATTTGGTAATTAAATGAAAAAAGTAGAAAGGCAATTATAACAGTTAAGATTATTAATTCAACAAACAATGATATTCTATAAAAATAGTTAATATTTAGAATTTTAGAGTATTGGGTTGCTACAAGAAGCATGCAGATTGCTAAAACTATACCTCCTGCTGAATATACTGCAGGCTCAAGAGGTGCGTAAATAGTAAAGATACTTCCAAGTGATGTTCCTAAGAATATAGAATTAAGAAATTTATATTTTATAAAGTTTCTGTTATTTATTCTTAGTTTTTTCATTTTTAATAATGGCTAGTAGTATGTTAATCTTCTAACTTTTGAAATTTGTTTTGCTAGTCGTATAACCTGTTTTGTATATCCAAATTCATTATCATACCAAACATAAAGAACTACATCATGACCATCTTCAGTAACAATTGTTGCTTTACTATCAAATACTGAACAACAAGGGTTACCAACTATGTCTGTAGAAACTAAATCTGGATCAATTTGATAATTAATTTGATTTACTAAATCACCATTTAAAGCCTCATCTCTAATCAAATTATTGATTTCTTGAATATTAGTTTTTTTCTTAATATTTAATCTCATTATTGCAAGTGAAACATTTGCTGTTGGCACTCTAACAGCATTTGCAGTAAGTTTTCCACTTAGAGAGGGTATAACTTTAGTTACTGCCTTTCCAGCTCCTGTTGTTGTAATTACCATATTAATAGCTGCAGATCTTCCTCTTCTAGGTTTTTTATGCATATTGTCTAATAAATTCTGATCGTTTGTATAAGAATGAACAGTTTCTAAATGACCATTTTTTATTTCAAATTTATCTTCTATAATTTTTAATATAGGAGCAATACAGTTAGTAGTACAAGAAGCTGCAGAGAAAATATTGTTATTGTCAACATTTAATCCTTTGTTATTTATTCCGTAAACTATATTTGGAATTTCAGTACCAGGAGCCGTGAGTAAAACTTTATTTACTCCTTTTGACTTTAGGTGAGCTGATAATGCTTGCTTTGAAGTAAAGGCACCAGTATTATCTATTAATAAAGCATTTTTAATTCCATACTCTTCATAATTAATACTATCAGGATTAGAACCATCAATAAGATGAATAATTTGACCGTTTACTATTATTATTTTTTTTTCTAAATCAATATCTACAACTCCATTAAAAGCACCGTGAACAGAATCATTTCTAAGTAAATTTGCTCTTTTAATAATTTGTTCATCAGTAATATTTCTAACTACAATCGCTTTTAACCTCATTTGTTGTCCTTTGCCAGCTTGTCTAACAAGTTCTCTGGCAGCTAGTCGTCCAATTCTTCCAAAACCAAAAAGAATAATATCTCTAGGTAAAAAATCATTTTTAGCATTAATAATTTTAGTAAGTTTCTCATTTAAAAAATCATTGATATTTACTGATTTTTCCTCAACGAATTCTGCAGTAAGTAAACCAATATCTAATTTAGATGGTGGTAGATTTAGCTTATTAATCTCTTTAACTAATTCTAAGGCTGTTTGAATATCAATTTTTCTCTTTACAACGTTTTCTGCATATGAAAATAATCTCATAAGTTCAGTTACTCCAACGTCTAAAATATTTTGTCTAAAAAGTACAATTTCAATGCCCTTATCATACATCAATTGTCCGCAGTAGTTTAATAAGTTAACTGCAGTTTTTTCATTTGAGATCCAATTATTAAATTGGTCATTATAAAGTTCTTGATTAATCATTTTTGTGTTTAGTTTTAGTATTGCAAATTTATGTTTTTCTATTTATAAATATGTTCTTGTCCATAATTATTAAATTGTACTTTTACAATATGATTATAGAATTTTATAAATATCAAGGCACTGGTAATGATTTTATTATTATTGATGATAGAGATAATTCTTTTAATACGTCTGATTCTTTACTTATTAAATCCTTATGCGAAAGGAAAATGGGTATTGGAGCAGATGGTTTAATTTTATTAAGAAATCATGATACATATGATTTTAGAATGATATATTTTAATAGTGATGGTTTAGAATCTACATTATGTGGTAATGGTGCAAGATGCATTGTAGCCTTTGCATATTTACTAGAAATAACGAAAGAAAAATCAAGTTTTATAGCTATTGATGGTTTGCATGATGCTAATATTTCTGATGATGAAGTCTCAATTAAATTTAAAGATATTTTGAAAATTAATAGTGATAATGATTGTTTTATTATTGATTCAGGCTCACCCCATTTAATAAAAACTGTTTCTAATATTAATGATGTAGATGTTGATGTAGAAGGTTCCAAAATTAGAAATTCTAATAAATTTAAATCAGAAGGTATTAATGTGAATTTTATTGAATATAATGATATTCTAAAAATTAGAACTTATGAAAGAGGTGTTGAATCAGAAACTCTTTCTTGTGGAACAGGAGCTGTTGCTTCAGCTATTGCAATTCATCATTCTGGAATAGTAGATGAGAATATTATTTCTCTAGTTACTAGGGGAGGTGATTTATCAGTAATGTTTGAAGAATTTAATGGTATTTATAGAAATATATGGCTTACAGGTTCAGCTAATTTAGTTTATATTGGAGAATTTGAATGTTAGATGAAAATAATATTTCTCTACGATTATTAAAAGAATCTGACTTAGATTTTCTTTATTCGATTGAAAACGATCCTTTAAATAAACAATATAATGAAGATTTTCAATATTTTTCAAAAGATACCTTAAAAAAATACATAAAAAATTCAACAGCAGGAATTGAAATTTTTGGCCAACTTAGATTTGTTATTTCTTTAGAAAATAAACCTATCGGTTTAATTGACTTATTTGAATATAATTCATTATTAAAGCAGGCAGGAATTGGTATCTTTATTTTAGATTGCTTTAGGAATCAACAATATGGATATAAAGCCTTGAATCTATTAATATCTTACTCTTGGAATAATTTAGATTTATTATTTTTATTTGCTAATATTAAAAAGGATAATATGGAAAGTTTAAACCTTTTTACTAAATCAGGTTTTTCGTATATAAATGATAATCTATATCAATTAAGTAGATGAAGTTTCTTTTTTCCATTTTTCTTATATTATTTCTATTTGCATGCGAAAGAGGAGGGGTCGTTGAGTATAATCAATATTTAAATCATAATGACACAGTTAAATATGTTGGCAAAGAACAGTGTAAGAACTGTCATGTAGATATTTATAATTCGTATATTCAAACAGGTATGGGTAAGTCAATATCTTCAGCTACTAAATTTTCTTCAAATCTATCTGATTACCCCTTAGCTATTTATGATTCAATTAAAGATTTTTATTATCTACCACTATGGAAAAATGATAGTTTATGGTTAAGAGAGTATCGTCTTAAATCAGGTGATACTGTTCATAAAATCGAAAAGAAAGTTGATTATATTATTGGCTCTGGCCATCATACAAATTCTCATTTATTTGAAATTAATGGATATTTACACCAAATGCCCTATACTTACTATACCCAAGATAGTGTTGAGGATTTACCCCCTGGTTATGAAAATGGAAATAATTCCAGATTTTCTAGAGAAATTAATTTTGAATGTATAAGTTGTCATAATGCTTATCCTGATCATGTTAAAGGTTCAAATAATAAATTCAATCATATTCCTTCAGGTATAGATTGTGAAAGATGTCATGGTCCTGGAGAATTACACGTTAAACAAAAAAGTCTAGGAGATATTATTGATACTTCAAAATATATTGACTATTCAATTGTTAATCCATCTAAACTATCACGTGATTTACAATTTGATGTTTGTCAAAGATGTCATTTACAAGGGACAGCTGTTCTACATGATAATAAGACATTTAAGGATTTTAAACCTGGCATGCATTTAAATCATTTTATTGATGTGTATCTTCCAAAGTATAAAGATGATGATGGATTTATTATGGCTTCTCATGTTGAGCGTTTAAAACAAAGTGAATGTTTTAAGAATTCTGATATGACATGTGTGAATTGTCATAATCCACATAAAAGTGTTCAGACTCTTAGTGATAATTATTTTGATAAAAAATGTATGGATTGTCATAAGTTATGTGAAGAAGACAAGAATATTGCTAATTGCTCTAGTTGTCATATGCCAAATTCATCTTCGATTGATATTCCACACGTTTCTATTACTGATCATAAAATTTCTATTCCTAATGTAAAGACTTACAATAATCCTAAAAAAGATAAAAAAGAATTTCTAGGTCTTTTTTCTATAAACAATGATAATCCTACTTCCATATCAAAAGCAATTGCTTATCTTAAAAGATATGAGAGCTTTGAAGAGAACCCTATTTATCTTGATAGTGCTTTTACATATTTAAATATTTCAGATAATGCTAGTTCTTTTCCATTTTACATTCAATATTATTATCTGAAATATGATTATTATAATTTAATTAATTATCATTTATCTTCAGATTCAAATTATTATGCCTTTCATAATTCTGAGGTTTTATCTCTAGCTTTTTCTAGAATTGGCGAAGCATATGCAAAAAATGGAATTGTTGATGAAGGAATTAAGTTTTTTAAAAAAGCTATTATTTTATCTCCATTTATTTTAGATTATCAGTTTAAGCTTGTAGAATTACATATAACTAATGATCAGTTTGATGAGGCATATATCTTGCTAGAAAGTATAAAACTGCTTAATCCTGAAAGAAAAGAAGTGTATTTAAATATTGGTTATTTATCTATATTACAGAATAAATATGAATTGGCTGAGGCATCTCTTAATATTGCAATTAGTTTTGATCCTGATTATATAATTGCTTATGAAAATCTTGTACTATTATATATTAAAAAGAATAATATAAATTTGGCGCTTAAAAATATTATGAAAATTTTAGAAATTGAACCAAATAATATAAAGGCAAAATTAATGAAGAATAAATTAAGTTGAAATCAAAAAAAACTAAAAATTCTCTAGTAAAAGTTATTGCTGGAGTTATTATTATAGGTATTTTTTCAATATCATATATTGCTTTTGAGCTATACAAAAAGGTGTTTAAAGCTAATATTAAATTTGGTGAAGATATTGAAGAAAGATATGTGTTTATTAATAGTACAGATAACTTTTCAGATGTTGTTACTTTGTTGTCTAATTATAATCTTTTATTGGATACAAATTCTTTTAGATGGGTTGCTGAAAAGAAAAATTATATTAATAATATTAAAGGAGGTAAATATTTTATTCATAGAGATATGAATAATAATGAATTAATTAATTTACTACGTTCTGGAAGACAATCACCTGTTAAGGTAACTTTTAATAATTTAAGAAGTTTACATGAAGTTTCTGCTAAACTCTCAACCTTTTTAGAATCAGATTCTTTAGAAATTGTTAATGCTTTTTTAGATAAGGATTTTTTAAAGGAAAATGGTTTTAATAAGAATAATATTATATCAATTTTTATTCCTAATACATATGAATTTTATTGGAATACATCTGCTAATAAATTGCGTGATAGAATGTTAAAAGAGTATAAAAATTTTTGGAATACATCAAGAGTAAAAAGGGCGAGTGATATTAAATTATCATTTCAAGAGATTTCTACATTAGCATCAATAGTTGAAAAGGAACAAAACATTAGAAGTGATGAACGTCCTGCTATTGCGGGCTTATATCTAAATAGAGTAAAAAAAGGAATGAGATTAGAATCAGATCCAACTCTTATATTTGCATTACAAGATTTTAATATTAATAGAGTTTTAAATAAAGATAAAAAAGTTAAGTCTCCTTATAACACTTATTTAAATAAAGGAATTCCTCCAGGTCCAATATGTATACCATCTATTAATTCTATTGACGCTGTTCTAAATGCTGATAAACACGATTATATTTTTATGTGTGCTAAGGAAGATTTTTCAGGATATCATAATTTTGCAAAAGATTATTCTCAACATCTTATAAATGCAAGAAAGTATCAGAAAATGCTTAATAAAAAACGAATTTTACGTTAATTATTTAAATTTGCTTTAAAATAAAAAAATATGTCTGATATAAAGTTTGGTACTGATGGTTGGAGAGCAATAATTGCAAAGGATTATACAGTTAATAATGTTGCAAGAGTTAGTATAGCTGTTGCATTGTGGTTAAAAGATAATTATGATAGCCCAAGTGTTGTTATTGGTCATGATTGTAGATTTGGTGGGCAACTTTTTGCTGAGACAGCCGCAAAAGTTTTAGCTTTTTATAAAATAAATGTTAAGCTTTCTAAGGGATTTGTTTCAACCCCTATGGTCTCATTAGGAGTTGTAAGAGAAAAAGCTGATCTTGGTGTTGTAATTACTGCAAGCCATAATCCTCCTACATATAATGGTTATAAACTTAAAGGAGATTTTGGTGGTCCACTTCTTCCGCATAACATTTCAGAAGTTGAAAGCCTGATACCTTCCACAAATAGTATTGATCTCAATTTGCTAAGTATTGATGATTATATTAATCAAGGATTAATTGACTATATTGATCTTGAAACTATGTACTGTGATCATGTAAAAGCTAATTTTGATTTAGACTTAATTAATAACTCAGAAATGAATTTTGCATATGACGCAATGTTTGGTTCTGGCATGAATGTTATTAAAAAATTATTACCAACTACAGCTTTGTTGCATTGTGATGACAATCCAGGTTTTCTTGGCACTGCTCCTGAACCAATTTATAGAAATCTTAAAGAATTTTCTAAACTTATAAAAGAGGACGATCAACTACATTGTGGTTTAGCTACTGATGGAGATGCAGATAGAATAGGGCTTTTTAATTCAAAAGGAGAATTTATTGATGCTCACCATCTAATACTTTTACTTATTCACTATCTAGTTAATTATAAAGGAATGGAAGGTAAAGTTGTTACTGCTTTTTCATGTTCAGATAAAATTAAAAAGATGTGTGCTCATTATAGTCTTGAGCAAGAAACAGTAAAAATAGGCTTTAAGCATATTGCTGGTAAAATGATAAAGGAAGATGTTCTTCTTGGTGGTGAAGAATCTGGAGGTATTGCTACAAAGGGTCATATTCCTGAAAGGGATGGTATCTGGATGGGGTTAATATTATTTGAGTTTATGGCTAAATCTGGTAAAAATATAGAAACTCTTATTAAAGAAGTTTATGATATTGTTGGAGCATTTTCATTTGAAAGGGTGGATCTTCATCTGACAGATTCTTTGAAGAATTCTGTTATTGAGAACTGTAAGGCTGGTAGGTATTCTCATTTTGGTGATTATAAAATCGTTAGAACAGAAGATATTGATGGTTATAAATATTTCTTTGAGGATGATTCTTGGTTACTAATTCGTCCTTCTGGCACTGAGCCTGTTTTAAGAACATATGCTGAGAGTTCTTCAAGTGAAAAAGCATTTGATATTCTTAAGAGTGTTAAGTCTGTAATAGAGGCTTAAAATGAGAATTATACTTATATGTATAATCTTTTTTTCTAACTTTTTATTTTCTCAAACTGATTCAAATTTAATATTAGTAAATAAAGATCATAAATTAAGAAATATTATAATTTTTGAAGCAAGTACATATTCATTAGCTATTGTGGGTTTTAATGAATTATGGTATAAGAATTACAAAAAATCTCGTTTTCATTTTATTAATGATAATGCATCATGGCTTCAGATGGATAAAATGGGGCATCTTGCAACATCATATTATTCTGGAGTTGTTGGAATTAAAGCTTATAAATGGACTGGTTTAAATTCTAATAAAGCTATTTGGATCGGTGGTTTAAGCGGTACTTTTTTTAATACAACGATAGAAATTTTAGATGGTTTCTCAGCTAATTGGGGAGCATCTGTAGGAGATCTTGTTGCAAACTCTTTAGGCTCGATGCTTGCTATTTCACAAGAGCTTTATTGGAAGAATCAAAGAATTCAGATTAGATATAGTTATTCTAGATCTGATATTTCTAATAATAATACTGATCTTTTTGGTGATTCTTTTATTCAAAGAAGTTTAAAGGATTATAATGGTCAAACCTATTGGCTTTCTTGTAATATTAATTCATTTTTTAATACTAATTATATTCCAAAATGGTTAAATTTTGCTGTTGGTCATAGTGCTAATGGCATGATGGCTGCAAGTAATCAAACAAATGATAATCGGGTAAGACAATTTCTTCTATCTTTTGATATTGACTTATCTAGAATAGAGTTTGAAAATAAGTTTATTAATACACTTATTCATACTTTTGGTTTTATAAAGATTCCATTACCAACTTTGGAGTTTAGTAATAGTAATTTTAAATTTCATCCAATTTATTTTTAATGAAAAATTTATTTAAAGTAGGAGATAAGGTAAGATTTATAAAATCTAATGATTATGGTATAATCAAATCTATCATTTCAGAAAGAAAGATTCAGGTTGAAGACAGTTCTAATTTTTTATCTATTGTTAATTATAATGATGTCATAAAATTTGATAAATTAACTGACACTCTTCAAGCATATGGTGACTTAAACTCGAATAAGGATATTGTTGATAGCAAAAAAAATAAGAATAACGAGATAACTAATTCAAACGTTATGAAAGTTGATTTACATATCGAAAATATTGATGATGATTATTTATTATTAACTAATTATGAAATTGTACAAAAACAATTAGTTAATTGTGAAAGGGTTTTGTTATTAGCTCTTAACTCTAAATCTCAAAAGCTTGTTATCGTACATGGTATTGGGCAAGGTGTTTTAAAAAATGAAGTTCATAAATTATTAAATAGATTTAAATTAAGATATTTTGAATCTATTAACGGAGGCTCTACTGAAGTAATGTTGTAATATTACTTTCTTGTAATGATTTCTGCTAGTTGAGTATAGTTAATTCTTTTAGCAAGTATCTTTTTGTCTTTATCCAGTAGATAAATTACTGGAGTTGAGTAGATATCATACTTGTCTCTCCAGTCACTACTAGCAAGTGGGTTGTTTTCACTATCATGACTTATATCAGCAACATTTATCCAGTTTTCTATTTTTTGGTTTTTGATAAAGTTAGCCCATTCCTTTTTATCAAATTCTGTAGCAACAGCAAATGTTTCAATATTATATTTAAGATTAATCAAAGAATCTATTGTGTTTTTTATCTTTGGTATTTCTTTTTTACAATGTCCGCAAGTTGGACCATAAAATACTAGTAAAGTGTATTCTGCTTCAATAGATTTTAATGTATGTATTGTTTCATTTAAATCTTTCATGAAAGGTCTTCCATAAACATCTATAAATTCTGGGGCTGCTTTACCAATCAGGTTTGGTGCGATTTTTTCAGCTCTTTCTATAATTTTTTTTAATTGAGTTTCATCAACCCAAGGACACATTTTTGTTATATAATATTTTTCAACCATATTTACAAATACAGCATCCATTCCCATAATTTTAGATCTTTCATACTTGGATGTTATATGAGAAACAACATATTTAAAAATTTCATCATTAGCTTGTGATTTTTTTACTAAAATATTAGCAGAAATAATTATTGAATCAGGATCTTTTGCTGTCATCTTATCTAGAAATTGCTCCATTTTTGAAAAGAAAAGAGGGGTTCTTAAAATTCTAGAATCAGAAAAATCTATATTATCCCAAAAATGGCTCTTATAATATCTGAATGGAAATCCTTCATCAACTTTGCCATTAGAATCTAAAGGCGACTCCGGAATAGTTGGGTCAATGGTAGCTTTAATTATTTTTGAGAAGAAAATATTTTCATGTTTTTTTAAAAACTCAGTTCTATAGTTTAAAACATCTGAATCAATTTTATCTTGTTGTTGTTTTAATTTTTTTGTTTCATTTGCTGATGCCGTTTTTAGTTTTTCTCTAATAGGACCTACCTCTTTTTGTTTATTTGTTATGTAGTTTAAATAACTATAAAAAGGGGTGTTTTCACTGGAATTTACAAACTCCATTTTTTCTACTAGGTTATTTAATGAGGTTTTAAATTTAAATTTTTGTTCAGAGATTATAATATCAAACCATTGTTGTTGAGGCAGAACTACTAAATACATTCCGCCTTCGAGTTTTTCGTTTCCTGTAAATGAGAATTTACCATTTTTTGTAATTGCAGTGTCCCTCGCGTACTGTTTACCTCCAAAGTAATAAGCTAAAATTATAGAAGTATCCTTAAGGCCAGTAATTTCTCCCTCAATTTTGTATATATCACTATTAAAAGTAGATTGAGAATAAGATACAGTATTTAATAATACTGTTAAAATTGCTAATAAAATTATTTTTTTCATAGATCGTTTAAAATTAATACAAAATTAATAATCATAATTTAATATGAAATAACTAGAGCTTATTTTTATTTTTAATGTAACCATCTAGAAATACTACTGATAGTATTGCTATACTTCCTATATAGAAAGATAAATTCATTTGCTCTGATTCACTAAATATTATTAATCCAATTATTATACTGTAAATTGGTTCAAGATTAATTGCCATAATTAATGCATATGGTGTAATATGTCTCATTATTTCAGTCATCCAAACAAATATACCAGCAGTACATATGGTGCCTAATATTATTAAATATATAAAATCATCTAATCCTGGCATAATTGTAAACACTGAAAGATCTCCTATTGCAATAAAGTATATGCTTATAGCTAATACTCCACCAAACATCTCAATCATAGTTATTTTAGCCGCATCAACTTTTTCAATATATTTCGCATTAAACATAGTAAATAAGGTCCCCAAAAAAGCACTTATAATGCCATATAGATATCCCAAAGAATAGTTAATATTATATTCGTTTTCATCTGGTTTTTCATAAAGCATAAAGCTTAAGGCTAAAACAACTATAAGTGCAAATAGTAATTCGTATTTTAGTATTTTTCTTTTAAAAAATAGAGGTTCTAAAAATGCTGAAAATAATGAAGCAGTAGACATACAGATTACTGCAACTGAGATATTGGATACTTTTATAGCACCAAAAAAGAAAAACCAATGCAGAGCGACAATTGTTCCTATAAAAATTAGTGGAATTATATCTTTTCTTTTAATTGTATTGAGCTGTTTTTTAAAAAGTAAAAAAATAAACAAAGCTATAAATGCTATAAACATTCTGTGCCAAACTAGATGAGGTGTTTCTAATGATATGAGTTTACCAAGTACTCCTGTAAAACCTAAAAAAATCACCATTATGTGAAGAGAAAATAATTTCTTTGTTTTAAGAATGTCGTACATAAATTAAATTAATATTTTTGTGTAAAAATACAACTACAATATGAAAATTATCATTTCTCCTGCAAAGAAATTAAATGAAGAAAAACATTCACATGAACAAGTGACTAATATTCCTTTTAGCAGTGATTCTAAATGCTTAATAGATGAATTGAAATCATATTCAATAGACAGGGTGAAGTCCCTTATGAATGTTAGTGATTCAATTGCTAATCTTAATCATAATCGATTTAATTGCTGGTCATATCCTTTTGATAAATCATTATCAAAGCCTGCTATTTTTATGTTTGATGGTGCTGTTTATAATGCACTAGATGTCAATTCTTTGAATAGTGAGGAGTTAAGTTATTGTCAGCAGAATTTAAGAATTCTTTCTGGATTATATGGCTTGTTAAAACCATTAGATTTAATTATGCCTTATAGATTAGAAATGGGAACTAAATTAAAAGTTAATGAATGCAATAATTTATATGAATTTTGGGATCAAAAAATTACTAATCTTTTGTTAGATGATATTTCAAAGAATGAAACAATTATTAATCTTGCTTCTAATGAGTATAGTAAAGTTGTGGATTTAAAGAAATTTACTAATGTTATAACTCCAGTTTTTAAAGATTTAAAGAATGGAAAACTAAAGGTCATATCTTTCTTTGCTAAGAAGGCTAGGGGAGCTTTTGCAAGATTTATAATTACAAATAAACCTAAAACTATTGATGATTTAAAATTATTTAATGATTTAGGATATGCTTTTTCTCAAAAAGATTCTAGTAATAATATTCTTTTTACTAGATAAGTTTTTCTTATATTTCACTTTGGTAAAACTTCTTTTTTTTTAGGCTTGTTGTTTTCTTATATTTACATTTTAACTTCTAAATTTTATATATGAATAAGAGTTCTATTATTATAATTATTTCATTCCTTTTAATATTTACTAATATTAATGCTCAAAATCCACCTTGTAATTTGTCTGGGGGAAGTGTATATATTAACAACTCAAACTGGATGATGAATGCCTCTGTTAATGGTATGTCTATGTACAGTTACTCATGGACTGATACAAGTGGCAGTGTTGTAGCTTCTGCAAATCAAACTCAATTTTACACCCAATGGTGTGTTACAATAACTGATGATATTTCAGGATGTGATACTACAATTTGTCAAGACTGTATAGCTGATTCAACAGCTCTTTGTATGTGTACATTTATTTATATGCCCGTATGTGGTTGTGATGGGGTTATGTATTCAAATTCTTGTATTGCTGACTGTGCGGATGTGCCTTGGACTCCTGCTGTTTCTAATGGTATGCCAGGTGGTTTTTTGCCTTGTATTCCTACTGATACATGCGGAGTTGAAATTTTAGGTGATCTCATTCTTTGTTCAAGTTCATCTAGTCAAGTGTTAGAGGCTATTCCTTCTGGAAGTACTCCTCCATTTAGTCAGTTTTCTTGGTTTGAGCAATCTACAGGCAACTCCTTATCTTCAAGTAATTTATTTACAATTTCATCTCCTGGAAGTTATTGTGTAATTGCAAGTGATCTTGGTACATGTATTGATACAGCTTGTATTAATGTTTCGTTTCAAGAAGTTCAAATATCTTCAGTTCCAAATCCTGCTATTATTTGTGTTGGAGATTCAATTGTATTAGAGCCAGTTTCATCTGGAGTGTTAAATAATATTTTATGGAATCCTTCAAATAGTTCTTCATCTATGCTGATTGATTTCCCAAGTTCTTCAACTAATTATTCTTTTTTTGGTATTGATGCTACTGGGTGTGATGTATATGGTGATTTCTATGTTCAAGTTGATAGCTGTTTTACAAATACTTTTGAATATTCTTATCAAAATATTAGTATATATCCTAATCCAGCAGACAGAATTATTAACCTCAAGATTAAAGATAATTCTAAATATGATGTAACTATTTTTGATGTTAATGGAAGAGAAATTACAAAAGTTAATAATATCAGAGATTCTTATGTTTTTGATATTTATGATTTTGATAATGGACTTTACTTTTTAAAATTTGAGAATATTAATATAAACTTTTATGAAAAAATAATAATTGAATAATAAAATAGGATATATAATTTGTTTCTTAATAGTAGTTTCGTCTTGTAAAAAAGATACTCTAGTAATAGATGACAATAACCCTCCTGTTTATAGTGCGATACCCACAGTTCTAATTGAAAATTATATCAATAGAATATATATTGATTTAATAGGAAGAGAGCCTCTTGATAGTGAAATGGAAATAGATGTTCAATATCTTAGGGATAATGATGTCTCTATAGAGTCAAGAGACTCATTAATTTATAAATTACAATTTGACACATTATATATTGAAGGTGACGAATCTTATAAGTTTGCATATTTTCATAGAATATATGATATGGTAAAGGTTAGGTTAATCGAAGGTGCTTCAAACGGAGATATATCATTTTATATGAGTAATCATTATGCTGATTATGAAGTTGATTCTGTTGCTGGTAATCTAATTGAGGCTCAAAAACATCTATTAAAATACTATAGATTAAGTGCTATAATAGATTCAGAATTAGATTATTATAATAATATTATTGACATTAAAGAAATGCATAAAAGAATGATTTATAACTCTATCTATGATCAGATAAATATGAATACATTTAATTTTGTTAATGCTGCATTTGATAATCTATTATTTAGATATCCAACTCAAAATGAGTTTAATAATTCATATTTTATGATTGAAGATAATCAGCCTTTTTCGATTTTTGGATATTCTGGATCTAATAAGCTTGATTTTACAAATTTAATATGTGATTCTAGAGAGTTTTATGAAGGTATTATACAATGGACATATTTGACTATGTTAGCTCGAATACCCACATCTATAGAAAGAGATTTTTTGATGAATAATTTTTATATTACAACTGATTTTCAGAAATTACAACGTTTTATAATGACAACAGATGAATATGCCCACTTTTAAAAATAAATTGTTTTTTATTTTAATACTTTTTTTATGTGTTTCTTCATGTAAAAAGGATGATATTGTTTATGACATTAACGAGCTACAGTCTAGTTCCTATAATGCTAACAAGAATAAGTTAAAATCTATAGGTCAATATATTTCTATCGTTTATGCTAATCTTTTTCAGAGTGCTTTATCATCTAATGATTTAGTTGAAATTACTAATTGTATTGAATCAATAGGAGATAAGCAAGTGGCTCATGAAATAGTATTAAGTAATTTTATGAATAAGCAAGATGTTATAATTCCATCTGATTCATTAATGCGTGCTGATTTAGATCTTTTTCTTGAAGAAACTTATAAAAGATTTTTTGTTAGAGATATTACTCAAGCTGAAAGAGAGTTTTTTTTAAACTTTTTAAATAATAATCCAAATGTTACATGTGAGATGGTTTATACTTCATTTGCCCTTTCTAATGAATATCAATTCTATTAAATATGAAAAGAAGATCATTTATTAAATCATCATCATTGGTATCTGCTGCTATATCAGTGCCGTTAATTTTACCTAGTGGTAGGCTTTTTGCTGCTTCTGGTGCTAGGATGTCAGATCATGTTGTTTTAGTAGCATTTGCGGGGGGAGTTAGACAGCAAGAATCAATATTACAAAGATATTTAGATGACAGTCAATCATATCCAAGTTCAGGAAATATCTTATATAATCTATTTAATGGATCTGCACCAACAGATAAGATTGTTTATGGAACAAAAAATATTATTGCTGGTGACACCCCAATTCCTAAGATATTATCTCAATCAATAGAGAGTCAAGGAACTACATTTAGAGAAATGAACGCATCTGCTGTTGGTCATTATGCAGGAGTTAATGCAATGTTAACGGGTAATTACATGTATACACAAGGCTTAAGAAATAAGCCAATGATGCCAACTATTTTTGAATATTTAAGACGACATCAAGGAGAGAAAGCTACAAAAACTTGGTTTATAGGTAACGGTATTGGTAATTCTATTCCTCTTCTAGATTATAGTACTCATTCTGATTATGGAGCAGGCTATGGTGCTAATTTTTTAGCACCAACTATTACATTTGGTTCTGATGGAGAGAAACATTTAAAAAACGCTAAAATTTATCATCCTGAAGATGAACTTGATCCGATGTATAAAATGAAATATTTCCTAGATAATGTTTGGTATTCTCAAGGCAAATCTTTACCAAATATTGGTAATACAGATGAAGAGAAAGCAGAAATTAAATCTTTTGTTAAAGAAATGTTTGAGAAAACTGATGCTGGTACTATTGCTCACCCGCCTATATCTGATAATGGTGATTTAAGCACAATTGGATATGCTTGTGAGGTTATGAAAAAATTTAAGCCTACTCTTACAGTTATATATTTATCAAGCGTTGATGGCTGCCATAGTAACTTTACAAGCTATCTTGGAAGTCTTCACAGGGCAGATCATGGTGTTGGGCATATTTGGGACTATATTCAAAATAATATTCCCTCAATGGCTAATAATACGACTATGATGGTTGTTCCAGAGCATGGAAGAAATCTTCAGTCTAATAATATAACTGATGGTAATGCTTTTACTGGATTTGATCATTCAGATTCTAATAGCCGTAGAGTATTCTCTTCTATTGTTGGTCCTGGAATTGATGCAAATTTATCTATTGGTAGTGAAAGTAATCAGATTGGTGATGTTGTAAATCTCACCCCAACAATAGCAGAGATTTTAGGTTGTAAATCAGATGTTATAAATTCTGGTTTATTGGCATCTAATAAATCATTATTTGATCTTATATAAATTTTATGAGAGATTTTAGTATTATAATTATTATGATAGTTTTTTTTGCTTGTAAAGAAGAAACTAATCCATTTGATTTTAATGGCTCTAATATTAATTCTAATAATGATACATTGTATTTTTTTGACGCTACAGATTTCTCTGCATTGCATAATAATATTTTCACTCCAACATGTGCGAACTCTGGTTGTCATGATGGAACATTTGAACCAGATTTTAGAACCATTGAAAGTGCATATAATTCCTTAGTATATCAACCAGTAATTAAAAATGATATTAATAACTCATTTACTTATAGAGTTGATCCTGGAAATTCTTCTAAATCTATCTTATATCACAGATTAATTGTTGATATTGATGGAATTTCAGGAATTATGCCATTATCCGCAGAATATAATCCAGAGCATTATTGGTATGATAATGAAGAGGAATATATTAATAATATAAAAGATTGGATTGATAATGGTGCAAAAGATATTTTTGGTAATTCTCCACAACTTTCAAATGATATTCCATTAGGAAGAGGAATGGTTGTATTTTCTAGTGGACAATTAAATAATCCTATAAATAGAAATTCACAAAACGGAACTGTATTGATTTCAAATAATTTAGACTCTGTTGATTTATGGTTTAGCATAACAGATGATTTATTAACTTCAAACCAGCTGTCTTACAATAAAATTAAAATTTCAAATTCTTTACATAATTTTAGTAATATTGGTGAAAGTGATTTAGTAGTTTTAAATAACCCAATTAGTCAATTAGGTTTTTTTTCTTCAATTAATTTTGAGTCATTTTATCATAAATTTACTCTAGATTTAGGTTTGTATAATGTAGGTGATATAATTTATGTTAAAGTATATGTAAAGGATAATATGAATCCAATAACTGAGATTCCAAATAATGGATCTCCATTTTCCTTTATCCAATATTTTTCATTAACAATTATTTAATTATGATAAGATATATATGTATTTTCATAATACTATTATCTTCTTCTTGTAGTAAAGATGAAGATAATGTAGTTTTTGAAATCAATTTAATTAATACATATCCTCTTGAAATAGTTGAGTTCCAAGAAAATATTTATGTTAAGCTTTACTATCAACATCCTGAAGGATATTTAGGTTTTTCTGATCCAGATTATCTTTCTCTTGAAGTAAAAGATAGTAGACTGTCTGAGGCAGATTATTATCATGTTATTCCTTTAACTCCCCCAAATAACTCTTTATCTGTAACTGGAGAAATATTAGTAGAAATTGATTCTCCTTTTGTCTTTGGAAATGGATTAATGGAGTTAGTAAATTTCAGTATTAGGATTCAAGATCAAAATTTAGTTTGGAGTAATGAAATTCAAACTCCTAATATATCAGTAATTAAAGAATGAGGCTCTATATATTTTTTATTTTAATAATTTGTTCTTTTTCTACTTTTGCTCAATATTCAATGTCTAATCAAACAGTTACTGATTGTATAGGCTCATTAAGTGATAGTGAAGCAAACACTCAACAAGCAGGATGGTATGATCATAATGAAAATTTTGTTTTTACTATTTGTCCAAATGGAGCAGCATCGATAATTATTAATTTTAGTTTTTTTAATACTGAACCTATTAATGATTATGTTATTATATATGATGGACCTAATGTTTTTGCTCCTGTTCTAGCAGGTCCTTTTTCAGGTGTTAATACACCTCCTCAAATTGTATCAAGTGGATGTGTTACAATTGTTTTTGTTTCTGATTTAAATGTTGCTGCTGATGGTTTTAATTTAAGTTGGGAAACTATAATTGATGTTCCTGATCCACCCGTATTAATATTACCAAATAATCCTGTATGTAGTGTCTCAGTTATTGAAGTTCTTTTAGATCAGAATATTCATTGTGATTCTGTATTTACTGCAAATATTAGTGTTGGTGGACAAATTAATCAAACTGTTAATGCTATTCCTTTATCTTGTTTAAATGATTCTACTAATTTAATTCAGTTAAATCTTTCTCCTGGATTAAATCAAAGCGGATCTTACAATGTTTTTTTTGAATCTTATTTTAAAGATGTTTGTGATAGTATATGGTCTTTGTCATCATCACTATCTTTTGATGTTTTAGATTGTCCGTTAATAGTTGATTTAGTTTCGGATAATGATACTATTTGCTTAGGAAATTGTACTGATTTAAATGTTAATGTTAGCGGAGGTGATGCTGCAACATATAATTTTAATTGGATACCAGTTTTACCAAATAGTTCTGGGCCACATCAAGTTTGTCCAATCATTACTTCACAATACATTGTTTCAGTTAGTGATTTAGGGCCTGCCTCTTTACAATCTGATACTGTAACGATTGTTGTTGTTCCTCCAACTACAACGCAATCAGATTTTTCAATTTGCAATACTGATTTAGCTGTTAGTATTAGTGCTTCTCCACAAGGAGGGTTCTGGTCAGGTTCTAGTATTGTAAATGGACTCAACCCAATATTCGATCCTTTATTATTATCTCCTGGAGTTTATACATTAACATATAGTATTAATGGTTGCTCTAATGATTTAAATATTACTGTTTTAGAGGTTAATGCTGGAGAAGATATATCAGCTTGTATTAACTCTCCGATATTTAATCTTAATTCTTCATCAACTACCCCAGGAGGAATATGGTCTGGAAGCAGTTCTATTCAAAATAATGGTGACATTAATGTTGGCTCAATTGCCTCAACTATTGAGGCAGTATATAGCCTGCCTAATGGATGCTCTGATACACTTTTAGTAAATGTTGTAAATAATATTAATATGCCTAATAATTTAGTATTATGTCAAAATTCAAATGATACAATTTTAAATCCCAATCCTGGTGGAGGGATTTGGTCAACTCTTGGTGTTAATGCATTATTACCAAGTTCATGTCTAAATTCTATTGATAATTTTCCTTATGTTGAAAGTTTTGAATCATCTTTAGCAGATTGGAGTAATGATATAAATAATGACTTTGATTGGGTTATTTATTCAAATGCAACACCTTCCAATAATACTGGTCCAAGTGCAGCATATGATGGCAATAATTATATATATACTGAATCTTCTAATTCTAATTTTCCTTTTAAGAATTCATCTATTACAAGTCCATGTATAAATATGTCACAATATGATAATCCCATTTTGAATTTTTATTATCATAAATTTGGTAATGGAAATGATAATGCAATTTTATCAATTGATATTTCAACTGATAATGGATTAAGCTGGCAATTAGATATTTGGAATCTTATTGGTAATATTGATGATCAATGGCATAATCAATCTTTAAATTTATCAAGCTTTATTTCTTCAGAGTTGCGAATAAGATTTAGAGTTTTAACTGGAAACCATTGGTCATCAGACATAGCAATTGATAAAGTATCGTTGTTAGGAGGACCAATTAATAATACTGGAATAATATTACCATCAGTTGGTAATTCTGGAAATCATATTTTTGAATATTCTATAGAGGGTTGTTCAGATAATATATCAGTTTTATTAAATGAAATTAATGCAGGAAATGATATAACAATTTGTCCAGATAATTTACCATTTAATTTAATTGCTAGTCCTTTTGGTGGTACTTGGAGTGGCAATAATATTACTAATTTTAATACTGGTCTGTATGACCCTTCGCTAAGCTTAGGATTAGACATTGTAACTTATTCTTACAATTCTTGTACAGATACTGCCGAAATTAATATCTTAAATACTGAATTATTTATTGATTCATTGTTTTTTTGTCATAATTCTGCATTACAATATATTGATTTAGATATTGCTCCACGTACCCCTTATAATGGTCTTTGGAATGGTAACGGTATCGTTGATAATAGTTTTCCAGGTTCTTTTAATGCAAATTTCTCAGGTCCTGGTTGTCATATCATTTCATTTAATTCTAATAATTGTACTGATAGCCTTGTCATTAAAGTATTTTCTGCTCCTATATTCATTGATACATTAGTTTGTGCTAACTCTTTACCATTTATACTAAATATTAATCAAAATGATGGAGTATGGGATGGACCTGGAATAATAGATAATAATTTAGGATTATTTGATCCCTCTACATTAGCTATAGGTAATTATATTCTTCAATATACATCACCAAATGGATGTATTGATACATTTAATATTGAAGTCATTAATCCACCAAATTTAAGCTTTTTAAGTACTAATACTAATTACTGTTATATTGATTCATTTTTTAATATAACAACATTCCCAAGTGGGGGTGTTTTAAGTGGTAATGGTATTGTAAATTCTTTTTTTAACCCTAGTATAGCAGGATCTGGATATCACAATATAACTTATACGTATGGTTCTGGAAATTGTATTGAATCTATTGATACAATATTATTTGTTGAAGCTGAATTAATTACAACTATATTTCAGTCAACTGATACTGTCTGTTTTGGCGAGTTAATTAATTTTAGTGCTAATGTTAGTGGAGGAACTGGTAATTATATGTTTAATTGGAGTAATAACTTAAGTAATAGTTTTAGCCATTTATTTGTTCCCAATCAATCAGATACTTACGTGCTTAATGTTTCTGATGGTTGTTCTGAGATGACAATTGATTCAATCTTTATTTTTGTATTTGATGAAATCAATCTAAACTTTATGTCTTCTAGTAAGAAATGTTTTGGCGAATATGGATATGCAAAAGTCACATCAAATTTATTAGATAATATATCATATTCATGGAATACTAACCCAGTTATATTTAGCGATAGTATTTATGCTTTGGTTAATAGAGATTACATTGTTGAAGCTACAAATAATCTTTCTAATTGTATTATTAAAGATACTGTTAGGATTTTAGGTTATGATAATTTATTGTCATCATTTTCATTAAATAATATTGAATGTTTATCAATTTTAAATAGTGAAATACAACTTCTAGATCAAAGTATAGTTAATCCTGATGAAATATCTTTGTCTAGCTATTGGGATTTTGGTGATAATAAACTTGCACCGTATACATTTTCTCTTAACCCTGTTCATACTTATAGTGATACAGGAACTTATAAGGTTAATCTTTATTTAATTAATTCTGGAGGTTGTATTGATTCATCATATCAAGAAGTATGTGTTTTGTCAGAAAGTAAAATTTTTATTCCAAATAGTTTTACACCAGATAATGATAATTGTAATGATTTTTTTTATGTAAAAGCTATAGGAATGTTTCATGAATTTGAAATTAGTATTCATGAAAGATGGAACAATAGCTTAATATTTAGTTCTAATGAGATTGTTTTAACAAATGATTTATTAGAAGGATCAAATTGTGATAATAATATTCAATCAAGTTATTATAAAATGGGAGCATGGGATGGTAAGCTTTTAAATGGAAGTAATGCACCATTTGGGGCCTATGCTTATGAACTAAGTTATAAGAAGTTAAAAGACTCTAAAACCATACGTCAATTTGGAATAATATCTTTAGTTAGATAATTCCTTATCTAAATCTTGATCTTCATTTAAATATGAAAAATCATATCTCAATATTTTCCACTTTAAATTATCATCTTGTCCAAGTATTAGATATTCACTACATTCTTGTATGTTTTGATATATACTTTTATATTCAATAAACACATAGAAACCATCTCCAAGATTTTCAATATTACTTTCAAATCTACTTTCAATAATTTCTCTATTTTTAAATTTTCCAAATTCATTCATTAATTGTGATATTGCTGCAGACCAATGAATTGAATCAGAATTTTCTTTTACCTTTTCAGAATATAAAGTATAAGCTAAATCATATTTTTCTGATGTAATATTTTGCATCCATATTTCACCAGTTTTTGTTGCTTGTTTAATATATTGATCTTTAAATATTTGAGAATAAACTGATATGTTCAATAGTAATAATGAAAAAACTAATATTTTTTTAATCATTTAAATGTATTTTTAATTTAAATTGTCAATAACAAAAATAGAAAATCGACATTTCTTAGCATATTATTTTAACGATTTATTAGATTAATTGTTGTTTTTGATAACCAAATATATTTTTTTCATTATTACTTATTAACTTTTTAACCTAGTAATTTGTTGGATGTCATCTAGTTCATTTTTTTTTATTTTATATTTTATTTTTTTTCTATAAACTATTCATTTTCAATGTTTTAGGTTATTTACTTTCTTTTTTAATTTCAATTGATTTTTAAAAATTACTAATT
>CAYNGO010000006.1:0-47729 GCA_964397025.1 uncultured Weeksellaceae bacterium | reverse complement strand
AAGACACAATTTTATATGCAGCTGCATTTGATGCAAATGGAGGTTTATTTGAACCTTTATTTGGTAAAGAGGATGCTATTATCTCAGACTCCCTAAATCATGCCTCTATTATTGATGGTGTAAGATTGTGTAAGGCTGAGAGATATAGATATAAAAATAATGATATGTCTGATTTAGAGACTCAGCTTATTAAATCTCAAGATCAAAGGAATAGGATTATTGTAACAGATGGTGTTTTCTCTATGGATGGCTATATTGCACAACTTGATACAATTTGTGATTTGGCAGACAAGTATAACGCATTAGTTATGGTAGATGATTGTCATTCAACAGGTTTTGTTGGTAAGACTGGAAGAGGGACTCATGAACATTGTAATGTTTTAAATAGAGTTGATATTATTACTGGAACTTTAGGTAAGGCTTTAGGAGGGGCTATGGGAGGTTTTACATCTGGAAAAAAAGAAATTATAGAGATGTTGCGTCAAAAATCTAGACCTTATCTTTTTTCAAATTCTTTAGCTCCTTCAATAGTTGGGGCGAGTATTAAGGTTTTGGAAATTTTAGAAAAATCTACATCTTTAAGAGATAAACTTGAACAAAACACGCACTATTTTAGAAATGCAATGACAAATGCTGGTTTTGATATTAAAAAGGGTATTCATCCAATTGTACCTGTAATGCTATATGATGCTAAACTAGCTAGTAATATGGCGGATAAATTATTAGATGAAGGAATATATGTTATTGGTTTTTCATTTCCAGTTGTTCCAAAGGAAAAGGCTAGAATTAGAGTTCAAATATCAGCTGCTCATACACAAGAAGATCTTAATAAAGCAATCAGTGCATTTACAAAGGTAGGTCTCGAGTTAGGTGTTCTTAGTAATATTGATTAATATAATTTTGAAATAGATAAAAAAAGTGTAGTTTTGCACCCCTTTAAAAAGTAAAAAAAATAAAACTGTGGATACATTAAGTTATAAAACATTGTCATCAAATAAATTATCTGCTAATAAGCAGTGGTTTTTAATTGATGCTGAAGGACAGAATTTAGGAAGATTCTCTTCAAAGATTGCAAAGATTCTAAGAGGAAAATATAAAACAAACTTTACTCCACATGCAGATTGTGGAGATAATGTTGTTATAATAAATGCTTCCAAGATAGTTATGACTGGAGATAAGTTAAATAAAAGAGAAATTTTTAGTCACACTGGTTTTCCTGGTGGTCAAAAAAGAATTACACCAAGTGAAATGTTAGCAAAAGATGGCACCTCAGTTGTAAGACATGCTATTAAAGGAATGCTTCCAAAAAATAAACTAGGTGCAGCTATCTTAAAGAACTGCTATATTTTTTCAGAAGGTGAGCATGATAAAGAAGCTCAAAAACCAACTACACTAAACTTAAACGACCTAATTTAATTATGGAGACAATTCACACAATCGGTAGAAGAAAAGCATCTGTTGCCAGAATATATATGAGTAAAGGAAAAGGTGTTATTACTGTAAATAAAAAAGATTATAAAGATTTTTTTCCAGTAGAAGTTCTACAGAAAAAAGTAGTTCATCCATTTGCAGCATTAGATCTTGAGGGTAAATTTGATGTAAAAGTTAATGTTAACGGTGGTGGAAATACTGGTCAAGCTGATGCAATTAAATTAGCTATTGCTAGAGCATTATGTGTATTAGATCTTGAAAATAGACCTGCACTTAAAGCAGAAGGATTATTAACAAGAGATCCAAGAGTAGTTGAAAGAAAAAAACCTGGACAGAAAAAAGCAAGAAAGAAATTCCAGTGGGTTAAAAGATAAATTATTAATTATTGTTTAGTATCTAAACTATATAAGATGAGTACTAACTTCTACTTATTAGTTGAATAAACTTAAAAAAAGAAAGTAAACATGCCAAGAACAAATTTTAAAGAATTATTAGAAGCGGGAGTCCATTTTGGACACCTAAAGAAAAAATATAATCCTGCTATGGGTCCTTATGTATTTATGGAGCAGAATGGGATTCATATCATTGATCTTAATAAAACGGTTGCAATGCTTGAAGATGCAGCATCTGCTATGAAACAGATTGCAAAATCAGGAAAGAAAATCCTTTTTGTTGCTACTAAAAAGCAGGCTAAATCTATAGTTGCAGAAGCAGCTGAAAAATTAAGCATGCCTTACATTACTGAAAGATGGCCAGGTGGTTTATTAACGAACTTTTCAACTATTAGAAAATCTATTAAAAAGATGGATTCAATAGATAAAATGAAAGTTGATGGCACGTTTGAATCTTTATCAAAAAGAGAAAGATTACAGATAAATAGAACAAGAGAAAAACTTGAGATTAATTTTGGAAGTATTGTTAAGATGAATAGAATGCCTGAAGCAGTTTTTATTGTTGATATTAACAAAGAACACATTGCTCTAAAAGAATCTTTAAAATTAGGAATTCGTTCTTTTGCTATTACAGATACTAATACAAACCCTAATCTTGTTGACTTTCCAATACCGGCTAATGATGATGCTTCTAAAGCAATTACCTATTTAATTGAAGTTATATCTAAAGCTGTTGCTGAAGGTTTAGAGGAGAGAGCAGAAGAGCAAAATAAGAAAGCTGTTGAGAAACATAAGAAAGCAAAGAAAATTTCTGAAGACGCTAAGGTTTAAAGTAATATAAATTATAAATAGAGATGACAAATATTTCAGCATCAGATGTAGGTAAATTAAGAAGACAAACCGGTTCAGGTATGATGGACTGTAAGAATGCACTTGTTGAATCAAATGGTGATTTTGATTTAGCAGTGGATATTTTAAGAAAAAAAGGTCAAAAAGTAGCAGCAAAGCGAGCAGACAGACAAGCGATGGAGGGAGTTGTAATTGCTAGCAATAATAGTGATAGTAGTAAGGCTGTATTAATTTCTTTAAATTGTGAAACAGATTTTGTTGCTAAAAATGAAGATTTTATTAATATAGCTAATCATATATTAGATAAAGCAATTGAAAGTGATATGTCTGATAGTGATAATATAAATGATCTTGTGCTTGAAGGTGGAATGACAGTTGCTGAAAAAGTTCTTGAACAAACTGGAGTTATTGGTGAGAAGATTGAAGTTAGTGCTCATATTGTTGAAGGTGTTCAAGTAAGTTCATATGTTCATGCAGGTAATAGACTAGCAACTCTTGTTGGTTTTAATAATAAGACAGACGAACAAGTTGCAAAAGATGTTGCAATGCAAGTTGCAGCTATGAATCCTCTTTCGGTTGATAAAGATGGTATTGATCAAGTAACAATTGATAGAGAATTAGAAATTGCAAAAGACCTAGCTAGACAAGAAGGAAAGCCTGAAGCAATGCTTGAGAAAATAGCAATGGGTAGATTAAATAAATTTTATAAAGAAAACACTTTGCTTAATCAAGGTTTTATAAAAGAGAGTAAAAAAACAGTTTCTCAATATTTGAAAGAGCAAAATGGGGAACTATCAGTTACTTGCTTTAAAAGAATAGGATTAGGTAATTAAATTTTAAAGAGATTAGCGATAATCTCTTTTTTTTTAGTAAATTTTGTAAAAATGAAATATAATAGAATACTTTTAAAACTTAGTGGAGAAGCACTTATGGGCAGTCAGCAATATGGTATTGATTCATCCGTTTTAAGTAGTTATGCTTTAGAAATTCAATCAGTTGTTAATTCAGGATGTCAAGTTGCTATTGTTATAGGTGGAGGTAATATTTATAGAGGTATTCAATCGGAGGAGTCAGGTTTTGATAGAGTTCAGGGAGATCATATGGGTATGTTGGCAACAATTATAAATGGTATGGCACTACAATCAGCACTTGAAGCTTTAGATATTGATACTAGACTACAAACAGCAATTAATATGGAACAAATTGCTGAGCCATATATTAGAAGACGTGCAATGCGACATTTAGATAAAAAAAGAGTAGTGATTTTTGGAGGTGGTACAGGCAACCCCTATTTTACTACTGACACTGCTGCTGCCTTAAGAGCTATTGAGATTGAAGCTGATGTTATTTTAAAAGGAACCAGAGTTAATGGTGTATATTCTGCAGATCCTGAAAAAGATCCTTCTGCAAAAAAATATGATAAGATATCTTTTGATGAGGTTTATGATTTAAGTTTAAAAGTTATGGACTTAACAGCATTTACTTTATGTAAGGAAAATAAACTACCAATTAATGTGTTTAATATGAATGTTAAAGGTAACCTCATGAAAGTGTGTGATGGTATAGAAGTGGGAACATTAGTTACATTATAAAATAAATTATTATGAATGAAGACATAGTGTTTTGTTTAGACATGACAAAAGAACAAATGGAAGAAAGTATTAGTCACTTAGAATTAAATTTATCTAAAATTAGAGCTGGTAAAGCATCTCCGCAAATGCTTAGGACCGTAAATGTAGATTATTACGGTTCTATTACTCCACTTGCACAAACTGCTAATGTGTCAACTCCTGACTCTCAGACAATAACAATTCAACCATTTGATAAAACAATAATTCCTTTAATAGAACAAGCAATTATTGATGCTCAGCTTGGTTTTAATCCTTCAAATAATGGTGATAAAGTAATTATTAATGTCCCTCCACTTACAGAGGATAGAAGAAGAGATTTAGTCAAGCAAGCAAAAATTGAAATTGAAAAATCAAAAATTAGTTGCCGTAATATTCGTCAAAAATCTAATGACGAATTAAAGAAAATCGCTAAAGAGGGTGTTTCTGAGGACTTAATTAGAGAGGCTGAAGATAAAGTTCAATCAATAACAAATAATTTTACTAGTAAAATTGATGAGATTTTTGTTGTTAAAGAGTCTGATATAATGAAAGTTTAATTGAGTATTTTACTATTAATTATGTCAACAAATAATCCGTTAAAAGAACATAGATAATCATGTGGAATACTTTATCAAGTATTATACTTAAATACCGAATACTATTTTCGATACTTATCTGTGTCGTGACTTTTTTCATGGCTAATCATGCTGTTGATGTTGAGTATTCTGTTGAGAGAGCAAAGATTTTACCTCCAACCCATCAAGTTTTCTTAGATAATCAAAATTTTCAAAAAAAGTATGGTGATAATCATGTAATGGCTATTGCTATTACTGATTCTAATTTTTTTCAGTTAGATAATTTCACAACATGGGATAGCTTATGTCGAGAAATTGAAAAAGTAAATGGTGTTGACAATATTATTTCTGTAAATAAATTATCTAAGCTTGAGAAAAATAATGAAGAAAAAAAATTTGAGATAAAATCATGGTTTCCTTTAAAAATATCATCTCAAGAAAAGTTAGACTCATTAGTTTTAGATTTAAATAAACAAAAATTTTACGAAGGTATTTTTAGTGATAATAATACAGGAACTTTAATCCTTGTTGATTTAAATAGTCAGATTATTACTTCTAAGAAGAGGGATGATCTAGTGTTTTCAGTCAAAGAAATATCAGATCAATATGCTAAAAAGTATAATGTTACTATGCATTATTCAGGAATGCCATATATGAGAAGTGTTCAGTCGGTTAGCTTAAAGAAAGAAATAACTTTTTTTATTTTTTTAACATTATTTATAACTTCATTTATCTTGTATCTATTTTTTAGATCATTTAAAGCAATGTTTGCTTCAATAATAGTTGTTATTCTCGGCGTAATTTGGGCTTTTGGTTTTATAGAATTATTTGGCTTTAAAATTACGCTTTTAACCGCATTAGTACCTCCTGTACTTATTGTTATTGGAATACCAAATTGTATTTTTTTAATTAATAAATTTCATAATGAATATCGAAAAAATAACAATAAGATTAAATCATTAAAAATAATGATCAGTAAAATTGGTAATATAACATTATTAACAAATATTACTACCGCTACTGGATTTGCAGCATTTGTTTTAACTAATAGCCAATCCCTTAGAGAATTTGGCATAGTTGCGTCATTAAATATTTTAGCGATTTTTATACTATCTTTAATTATAATTCCAATATTTTTCTCTTTTTTTGACCCCCCAAAAGCCAGCCACACAAAACATTTAGATAGAAAATGGGTTGTTTCTATAGTTGATTACTTGATTCATCTTGTACAATCTAAAAGGAGCCTTATTTATTATATTACTTTGCTAGCAGTAATAATTGGAAGTGTGGGGTTAACTCAAATTACAAGAACAGGTAATCTTAGTGATGATTTTAATAAAAAAGATATTTTATATAAAGATTTAAAGTTTTTTGAGAATAAATATGGAGGAGTATTGCCTTTAGAGATTTTAGTAAATACTAAGAAAAAGAATGGAATATTTAAATCTTATAACCTAAATAAAATAGAAGAGTTCTCAGTTTTGTTAGATTCTTATCCTGACTTTTCCAAGCCCTCATCTTATATTGATTTTATTAAATATACCAAACAAGTTTATTATAATAATAATCCTGAATATTATAATTTACCTAATAATCAAGAGCAGATTTTTTTGACAAATTATATTAATAATACAAGTTCGTCAATAAATATGAGGAACATGTTAGTTGATTCTTTAAATCAAGAGGCTCGTATTAGTTTAAGAATAAAAGATTTGAGTGCAACTCAAATGGATGATATTATGGCTGATTTAGAACCTAAAATATCCTCTATTTTTGATCCTGAAAAATATGATGTTATTATCACAGGTACTACAAAGGTTTTGTTAACAGGAACAAAGTATTTACTACAAAATTTATTTATAAGTTTATTTCTAGTTATAATTTTAATTTCAGTTTTTATGGCTTGGATGTTTTCTTCGTATAAAATGGTGCTAATTTCTCTAATTCCAAATCTTATTCCTTTGTTATTAACTGGTGCAATCATGGGTTTCTTTGGAATCGCTTTAAAGCCTTCTACAATTTTGGTTTTTAGTATTGCTTTTGGAATCTCTGTTGATGATACAATTCATTTTTTAGCAAAATATCGTCAAGAATTAATTCTAAATAAAGGTCTAATTAAAAAGTCTGTTTTTGCAGCTCTAAAAGAAACAGGAGTTAGTATGTTATATACATCAGTTGTTTTGTTCTTTGGATTTTTTATATTTATAGCATCAGATTTTGGAGGGACAGTTGCATTAGGACTGCTTGTTTCAATAACTCTTTTAATTGCAATGTTGTCTAATTTATTATTATTACCAGCTTTGTTGTTGACTTATGAAGAAGCTTTAAGTGTAAAGGGTTTAAATAAGATAAGTATGCATTATAATAAAAAAACATGAAAGGAATAATATTAGCTGGTGGTTCAGGAACTAGACTTCATCCTATCACTTTAGCATTAAGTAAACAAATGATGCCTATATATGATAAGCCTATGATATATTATCCCTTATCTACTTTATTGTATGCTGGTATTAGGGAGATTTTAATAATATCTACACCGACTGATTTGCCAGTTTTTAAAAGACTTTTAGGAGATGGTTCTCAATTGGGATGTGTGTTTTCTTATAAAGAACAAAAAACCCCTAATGGTTTAGCGCAAGCCTTTGTTTTAGGAGAAGAGTTTATTGGAGACGATAAGGTCTGTCTTATATTAGGAGATAATATTTTTCAGATGAAGATTAAAATGCTTTCTGACTGTTTAAATGTAGAGGGTAGTATTGTTTTTGGATATCATGTGAATGATCCTGAACGATATGGTGTTGTAGAATTTAATGAAAATAATAAAGCAATCTCTTTAGAGGAAAAACCTAAGAATCCAAAATCAAATTATGCAGTACCAGGATTATATTTTTATGATAATTCTGTTGTAAATGTTGCTAAAAATATTAAGCCTTCTCATCGTGGTGAATATGAAATTACTGATGTTAATAAAGCTTTTCTAAATAAAGGATCATTAGATGTTAGAGTTTTAACAAGAGGATCTGTATGGCTCGATACAGGAACAATTCATTCTTTAATGCAGGCTAATCAGTATGTGCAGTTAGTTGAAGAAACACAAGGTAGAAAAATAGGATGTATTGAAGAGGCTGCTTTTTATAGTAGATTTATTAACAAAGATCAATTGTTAGAGTTAGCAGAGCCGCTTAGGAAAAGTGGATATGGTGAGTATTTAATTAGTTTAGTTAATTAATGAAAGATTTCTCTGAGCTTCAATCTCTTATTAATGATGAAATTCTTAAGATTGACTTTCCGTCTTACCCATCTAATTTATACGATCCAATTAAATATATTTTAAATTTAAGAGCGAAAAGAATGAGATCAATTGCTCTTTTAACATCATTTCAAATATATAATTCTGATTTAAAAGTTGCTAGTGATGCTGCATTGGCAATTGAGGTTTTTCATAACTTCACGCTTATCCATGATGATATAATGGACAATGCATTATTACGAAGAGGCTCTCAAACTGTTCATGAAAAATGGGATAAAAATATTGCTATTTTATCTGGAGATACAATGCTTGTAAAGTCATATTCTCTATTGTTAGGATTAGATTTTTCCATACAAAGAAATGTATTAGATGTGTTTTCTGAAACAGCAAAACAGGTTTGCGAAGGCCAGCAATTAGATATGGATTTTGAAAAAATAGATGACCTCAGTATTGATCAATATTTAGAAATGATTAAACTAAAAACATCTGTTCTATTAGCTGCTTCATTTCAAATTGGAGCTTTAATTGGAGGGGCAAGTAAGTCTGATGCGTTATTATTGTATGATTTTGGTTTAAATTTAGGAATAGCTTTTCAATTACAAGATGATTTGCTTGACTTATACGGTGATAAACATAAATTTGGAAAAAATATTGGCGGAGATGTCATTTCTAATAAAAAAACATTTTTATATCTAAAATCATTATCGATTGCAAATGATGAACAAAAAAACAACCTCTTAACTCATTATTTAAATAATGACCTAAGTACAAGTGAGAAGATTGAAAGTGTAAAGGCTATTTTTGAAGAACTCAATATATATAATATTACAAAAAACTTTATTTTATCATATCATCATAAAGCAATTTCATGCTTAAATAGCATGACAACTTGTAATCATAATAGCTTAAATTATTTTGCCAATCTGTTATTAGAACGAGAGGTTTAATGACAGTCAAAATAATGTTCTAATTAAATAAAATTGGATAGTTTTACACTTTATATTTTAGATTAATATGGACAAATTTTCATTTTTAGGAGCTGCGCATACTAACATGATAGAGGAGATGTATGATAAATATCTCAAAGACTCTTCGAGTATAGATGAAAAATGGCGTAATTTCTTTCAAGGCTTTGATTTTGCTCAGCAATCTTATGTTGTTGATAACAAAAAGCATGATATTCCAAAAGAATTTAAAGTTATTACTCTTATTGAAGCATATAGAAAACGAGGTCATTTATTTACTTTAACGAATCCCGTAAGAGATAGACGAAAACACTACCCTTCTTTAGATTATACAAATTTTGGACTTGAGAAATCGGATGAAGATGTTATTTTTCAAGCTGGTAATGAAATTGGGCTTGGCCCATGTAAACTATCAGTAATAATTGATCATTTAAATATAGTTTATTGTCAATCTATTGGTGTAGAATTCATGTATATACGTGATCCTAAAAGATTAAGATGGATGATTGATGTATTACACCAAAACTCTAATACTCCAAAATTCGATGCAACTCAAAAAATACATATTTTACATAAGTTAAATCAAGCAGTTGCTTTTGAGAATTTTTTACATAAGAAATTTGTTGGTCAAAAAAGATTTTCTCTTGAAGGAGCTGAATCTTTAATTCCAGCACTTGACTCTTTAATAGAGCATAGTTCAACCTTAGGAGTTCAAGAGTTCGTTATGGGTATGGCGCATCGAGGGCGATTAAATGTCTTAGCAAATATTTTTAATAAAACATACAAAGAAATTTTCTCAGAATTTGAAGGTAAATTATATGAAGATGATCTTATAGCTGGAGATGTTAAGTATCATCTTGGTTTTACATCAACTCAGACGTGTAATAATGGTAATGATATTAAACTTACTTTATCACCAAACCCTTCACATTTAGAAGCAGTTGATCCTGTTGTTGAGGGTATTACTAGAGCTAAAGTAGATAGTCAGTATAATGGTGATTATAGTAAGATTGTTCCTATTTTAATTCATGGTGATGCTGCAATAGCTGCTCAGGGTATTATGTACGAGGTAATACAGATGGCGCAGTTAAAAGGATATAAAAATGGAGGTACAATTCATATAGTAGTTAATAATCAAGTTGGATTTACAACAAATTATCTAGATGCTAGATCTAGCACATATTGTACAGATATAGCAAAGGTAACATTGTGTCCAGTTTTTCATGTTAATGGTGATGATGTTGAAGCAGTAGCACACACTTTAAAGATTGCATCTGAATATAGACAGGAATTTCATAAAGATGTTTTTATAGATTTATTATGCTACAGAAAATATGGTCATAATGAAGGAGATGAGCCTAGATTTACACAGCCAAAATTATATGATTTAATATCATCTCATCCAAACCCTAGAGAGATTTATAAAAACAAGCTTATAAAAGAGGGAGTGCTCAATATTGAAGAGATCAATTTTTCTGATAAACAGTTTCAGGATTTGTTAGAAGCTAGATTTGATGAATCTAAAGAGATAAAAAAAGCTAAAATTACTACTTTTCTTGAAGAAGAATGGAGTGGTTTCAATAGATCAAATAGAATAGGATTTGTTAACCCTAATAGTAGCTCTGATAGAGAATCTATTTTAAATTTAGCTAAAGTTCTCTACACTTATGATAAAAAAGATTTGCTTTTTAAGAAAACACAGAAACTACTTCTTAATAGGCAAAAGATGATAGAATCTGATTCTTTAGACTGGTCAATGGGCGAGTTATTAGCATACGCTACTTTACTAAAAGAGGGACATTCAATAAGAATAAGCGGTCAAGATGTAGAAAGAGGAACTTTTTCACATAGACATGCTATCTTAAAATTAGATCATTCTGAAGAAGAAGTTTCGTTATTAGATACGATAAGTACAACTGCTAATTTTAATATTTATAATTCGTTATTATCTGAATATGGAGTCTTAGGTTTTGATTATGGTTATTCTATTACTACGCCAAATACTCTTACAGTTTGGGAAGCTCAATTTGGTGATTTTAGTAATGGAGCTCAAATTGTAATTGATCAATTTATAAGTTGTGCTGAAGATAAATGGAAAGTGCAAAGTGGTCTGGTTTTATTATTGCCTCATGGATATGAAGGTCAAGGTGCTGAACATTCATCTGCAAGGGTTGAAAGATATTTACAGTTGTGCGCTCAGCATAATATGCAAATAGTTAATTGTACTACCCCTGCTAATTTCTACCATGTACTACGAAGACAGCTAAAAAGAGATTATAGAAAACCTCTTATTGTTTTGACTCCTAAAAGTTTGTTAAGGCATCCTAGATGTATTTCTTCTATTAATGAATTAACAGAAGGTTCTTTTTCTAATATTATTGATGATAATATTGAAAAAGGTAATGTGAGGAAAATAGTTCTATGTTCTGGGAAGATTTATTATGAATTATTGGAGCACAGAGAAAATTTAAATAATAGAGAAATAGCTATTGTTCGTATTGAACAATTATATCCTTTAGACATGAATGAAATTAAGAAGATATATTTAAAGTATAATAAATGTTCTCTTTTCTGGGTACAAGAAGAGCCACAAAACATGGGGGCTTGGTCATTTATTTTATCTGAACTGAGATCATTAGATATTAAGGTTATTTGTAGAGAGGCAAGTGCTGCGACTGCAAGTGGATCAACAAAAGACTCTTCATATCAACAGGAATTAATAATTGAAGAAGTTTTTAAATAAAATCTCTTACTTTATGATACTTTTGTATTACATTTTTAAAAATTAGAAAAATATGTTGTTAAATATGTTAGTTCCTAGTCCTGGAGAGTCAATTTCTGAAGTAGAAATAGCAGAATGGTTAGTTGAGGATGGGGATTATGTTGTAAAAGATCAAGCAATTGCTGAAATTGATTCAGATAAAGCAACTCTAGAATTACCAGCCGAACAAAGTGGTACAATAAAAATCATTGTTAAAGACGGTGAAACTGTTGCTGTTGGTGATGTAGTTTGTATAATTGACACTTCTGCTAAAGCTCCCAAAAATCATATTATTAATAATGATAGCTTGAGCCAAGATAATGATAAAGTAGATTCTAAGCATAATAAAGGAATTAAGCTTACGCCATTAGCTGATGTAATGATAAAGAAAAATAATATTGAACAATCAGATGTTGTTGGAAGTGGAGAATTAGGAAAAATAACTAAATCTGATGTTTTAAATATTCTTAAAAACAAATTAAATTCTGATGAAAGAACTTCAGAATCTAAAAAAATGTCTTCATTAAGGCGTAAAATCGCAACTCGTTTAGTTTCTGTTAAGAATGAGACAGCAATGCTTACAACATTTAATGAAGTTGATATGTCTGCAATCATGCATTTGCGATCTGTACATAAACAAGATTTCATAAATAAACATAATGTAAATTTAGGATTTATGTCATTTTTCTCAAAAGCTGTAACTAAAGCTTTAATTGAATTTCCAGATGTTAATGCTATGATTGATGGAGATAATATAATTCATTATAATTATGTTGATTTAGGAATTGCTGTAAGTGCACCTAAAGGATTGATGGTTCCAGTTGTTAGAAATGCAGAAAAATTAACATTTAGAGAGCTAGAAAGTGAAATTAAAAGGCTTGCGATAAAAGCAAGAGATGGTAAGATTACTATAGATGAGATGTTGAATGGTACATTTACTATTACAAATGGTGGAGTTTTTGGATCAATGCTATCTACTCCAATTATTAATCCTCCTCAAAGTGCTATTTTAGGTATGCATAATATAGTTGAGCGTCCAGTTGTAATTAATAGGGAAATTGTTATCAGACCAATCATGTATCTTGCGTTATCTTATGACCATAGAATTATTGATGGTAAATCCTCAGTAGGTTTTCTTTGTAAGATTAAGGATCTCTTAGAAAATCCAGGCTCTGATTTAATGGACAATAATATTATTGGAGCTCTAGAGTTATAGAGAATATTATTCTTCTGGTGCTATTTTTAACTCTAATCCCTCTAAATCCTTAGTTATTGATATTTGACATCCTAATCTACTATTCGCTTTAACATTAAAAGCCTCAGATAACATTGCCTCTTCATCATCTTGCATTTCAGGTAAATTATGACTTGATGTTATATAGCATTGACATGATGCGCACATTGCCATTCCACCACATACTCCAATAGTTCCTTCTGGAGCTAATTCATATGAACGAATAATCTCCATTAAGTTCATAGCCATATCAATTGGAGCTTCAATATTATGTAGTTGCCCTTCTCTATCTGTTATTATAAGTTTAACATCAGACATTTAATCTATTATTTATTTATAGCTTGTACTACTGATTTAGGAGCTTCTTTTCTAGTGCCGTCAAAACCATCAATACCACTAACAGTTGTATATTTTAGCACATATTTTTTACCTGGATTTATTATTTTGTATGCAGTTTGACACATTAGAGTAGCTTCATGAAAGCCACATAATATAAGTTTTAATTTACCTGGGTATGTATTAACATCTCCTATCGCAAATATTCCAGGGATATTAGTTTGATAATCAAAAGTATTAACCTTTATTGCATTCTTTTCAATATCTAATCCCCAATTTGCTATTGGTCCTAATTTAGGTGATAAACCAAATAGAGGTATGAAATGGTCAACTACTACTTCAGTTTCTATATTATCTTTTGTTATTACAATACTATTTAGTTTATCTTCTCCATTTAGTTTAGTAATTTCTGCTGGAGTAATAATATTAATTTTATTCTGATTTTTTAATTCGCGAACTTTTTCAACTGAGTCTAATGCTCCTCGAAATTCATTTCTTCTATGCACAAGAGTTACTTCAGCATTTATATTAGCAAGGAAAATACTCCAGTCTAGTGCCGAATCTCCTCCTCCAGCAATAACTACTTTTTTATTTCTATATATTTCAGGGTCTTTTATTATATATTCTACGCCTTTATCTTCATAGAATGAAATATTTTCAATTTGAGGTTTTCTAGGTTCAAAACTTCCAAGACCACCAGCAATTGCAACTATCGGTGCCTGGTGCTTAGTCCCTTTATTTGTTGTAACTGTAAAAATACCTGAATCATCTTTTTCAATTTCTTCAGCTCTTTCTCCTAATGTAAATCCAGGCTCAAATTGCTTGCATTGCTCTAGTAAATTTTTAGTAAGATCTCCTGCAAGTATTTCAGGAAAACCAGGTATATCATAAATTGGTTTTTTAGGATATATTTCAGAGCATTGACCCCCTGGTTGAGGAAGTGCGTCTATTAAGTGGCATTTTAATTTTAATAATCCTGCTTCAAATACAGTAAAAAGTCCTGTTGGTCCTGCTCCTACTATGATTATATCAGTTTTAATCATTTTCAAAATTGTAAATTAATATTTCACAAAATTACAAAGCTTTTTATATCTTTTTTTGTTTTTATAAGCTTTTTACAATTTATAATTGTTGATTATTTTTATTACTTAATAACATTAGATTTAAAAACTATATTTTTGTGGAAATATATCTACTATAACATGGCTATAAAGATTACTGACGACTGTATTAACTGTGGAGCTTGTGAACCAGAATGCCCAAATAATGCTATATATGAAGAAGATCAACCTTGGAAATATTCTGATGGCACCGGTTTGACTGGAAATATAACTTTGCCTAATGGTAATTTAGTAAATGCTGATACTGAAAATACTGACGGAGGCTTTGTGGAAGACTTTTATTTTATAGCTACAGATAAATGTACAGAATGTAGAGGGTTCCACGATGAACCTCAATGTGCTGCTGTTTGTCCTGTTGATTGTTGTGTTCCGGATGAAGATAATTCTGAAACTGAAGATCAGCTTTTAGCTAAGAAAGATTGGATGCATTTGTAGTAAAATTTATCTAGCCATTTACTGCTATAACCTCTTTTATTTCATTGCCTAATTTTTGAATTAGTAATGACTCAATCCCTTGTTTTAATGTTGCTGTTGATGATGGGCAGCCACTACAGGCTCCTTTTAGTATAACTTTTACAATTCCATTATCATAAGAATCAAACTCTATTGCCCCTCCATCACCCTCAACTGCTGGTCGAATATACTCATCTAATAAACCAATAATATTATTCTCTAATTCTGAGAATTCAGTCCTTATTTCTATTTTTTCTTTTTTTGTAGCTGAAGAGTCAATTTTAGGTTTCTTAACTATTTCTATATTTTCCGAATAGTTTTTTATTTCATCCTCGTTTAAAACTCTTGTTATAAAGTTTCTTAGTTCTAATGTAATGTCTTCCCATTCAACTGAATTAATTTTAGCAATTGAGATGAAATTAGTACTTAGAAAAATACTTTCTACAAATGGAAGAGAAAATATTTTAAAAATCATTGGTATTTTTTTAGCATCATGTTCAGTAAGAAATTCTAGGCTTTTATCTGCTAGCATCCTATTTGAAACAAATTTCATAACTTTTGGATTAGGAGTGCTTTCTACGTAAATACTGTAATTCATAATTTTTATTTTTACAAAAATACAAACTCATAAAAATATGGCATTAATAAAATCATTAAATAATTTACATCCTATTATTGCAGCTGATGTTTTTTTAGCTGATAATGCAACAATAATTGGTGATGTTAGTATAGCTAAAGGAAGTAGTGTTTGGTTTAACAGTACTATAAGAGGAGATGTAAACTCTATAGTAATTGGTAATAATGTAAATATTCAAGATGGCGTAGTTGTACATTGTACTTATCAGAAAACTAATACTATAATTAGTAATAATGTATCAATTGGACATAATGCTATTATTCATGGTTGTAAAATAGAGGATAATGTATTAATTGGAATGGGATCTATTATTATGGACGGTGCTATAATTCAGAAAAACTCAATTATAGCTGCTGGATCAGTAGTGACAAAAAACACATTAGTTAAATCGGGTTCTGTTTTTGCAGGTGTACCTGCTAAATTAATAAGAACTATTTCTGAAGAAGAAATTAATGCTTTAACTAATAAAATGGCAGATAGTTATATTAAATATTCTTCTTGGTATCTTTAGTTATTATTTCCAAATATCAATTTCTTCAAGTTTGATATTTTCTTTAAAAAAGAAAGAAGCGCTTTCTTCGAATGATTTTGTATAATTTGAAACTATAAAATGATAATTACTATTCTTAGATAAGCTTCTAATTTCTAGCTTGTTTAGTTCGTCTTTTATGTATTGAATTATTATTTCTGCAGAATCTATTATATATATCTTATTATCAAAGAATTTATTTATCTCATCTTTTATCAAAGGATAGTGTGTACACGCAAGAATAAGCGAGTTAATATTTTTAAGAGATATATTATTTAAATAATTTTTTATGATAGAATTACTAATCTCATGATTAAAAAAACCTTCTTCTATCATAGGAGCTAAAAGTGGAGTTTCAAGTGAAACAACTTTTATTGATTTATATAAATGATTAATTTTTTCTTCATAAACCTTTGATTTTATTGTTGCTTTTGTTCCAATTATCCCAATTTTTTTAATATTATCTTTAAAGTTTAGACCGTTTATAATTGGATCAATTACATTATATATTGGAATGTCCTTAATATTGTTTTTGATATGTGTGTATGCAACAGAAGATGCGCTATTACAAGCAATAATTATTGCTTTACACTTTTTAGATTTTAAAAAACAAGCAATGCTTAAACTATATTGTTTTATTGCTTCTTCAGATTTATCTCCGTAAGGTAAATGTTTTGTATCTCCAAAATAGATAAAGCTTTCATTTGGTAGTTTCTTCTTAAGAGTATATGCAATTGTTAGACCACCTATTCCCGAATCAAATATACCAATTGGATTATTACACATTTATTAAATTTATAAAAAAAAGCATCCAAAGGATGCTTTTAAAATTTATTTAAAGATTTAGTTTCTTTTTCACTAGCTGGAGAATGTTTTCACTTTCCTTAGCAAATAGTATACTTCCAACACTTTTGTCAAAAATATAAGTATAGTTTCCTTCACTAGCAACATCTTCAATTGCAGTTCTTGCTTTTTGTAATATAGGCTCTAATAACTCTTGTTCTTTAGCTTGTAATGCTTGTTGAGCATTTTGTTGAAATGATTGGATTCTTTGCTCTAATCCTGTAATTTCAGTTACTTTATCTTGCTTTACTAAATCTGTGTATGTAGATTCATTGCTTTGATATTCCTGAACACTTTGTTGGTATTCAGCTGTCATAGCTTGAAGTTGTGATTCCAAACTTTTAGCAAATGTTTGTACTTCCTCTTCAGCAGTTTTTCTCTCAGGCATTAAAAGAAGTAGTTCTTGAGAATCAATATATCCCAACTTATTTTGAGAGTATGAATTTACGGCAAATAAGCATAACATTGAGAGTATAAGTATTTTTTTCATTTTTTTCATTTTTGTTTATTAATTATTTAATATCCTAGTATTTCTAGTATTTTATCACTTTTATCAAGATTTGGATTTGAGTAAAGCATTATTAAATCACTTGAACTGTCAAATATAATAGCATATTTATTATTACTTGCTAATTGCTGAACAGCATCATATACCTTATCTTGAATGGGCTTTATAAGCTCTTGTCTTTTCATATACAAGCTTCCTTCTGGAGCAAAATATTTTTTTTGTAAATTTTTTGCTTCACTCTCCTTACTCATAATTGCCTCTTCTCTTTTATTTTTCATTGGTTCTGTAAGTAGTACTTGCTCTTGTTGATATGATCTATACATTGCATCTACATCTGTATATTTTGTTTCAATTTCTTTTTGCCATTCAGCAGAAAGAGCATCTAATTTATCCTGTGCCTGCTTAAAATCAGGTATTTTATTTAGAATATAATCAGTGTCAATGTATGCGAATTTCTGAGCATTTGTAGATGAATTAAAAAATAGTAAGAGTAGTAATAAGCTAAGTAGTTTTTTCATATTTTTTTTACAAATTTAGTTAAAAATTTTGTCCTATTGAAAAATGGAACTGTCCACCATTTGCATCAGGACTTCCTGGAATTTCATCTAGGCCCCATCCATAATCTAATCCCATCATACCTATCATTGGAAGCATTATTTTTACTCCTATTCCTACAGTTCTTTTAACTCCAAAAGGATTAAAGTTATCAAATTTTTCCCAGGCATTACCAGCCTCTACGAATGCTAATGCATACATTGTTGATGAAGGGTTTAAGCTCAAGGCATATCTTAATTCTGCAGTATATTTATTATAAATTGTTGCACCAGTTTGTGGAGATATAGAATTATTTGAATAACCACGTAGTGATACCAGTTCTCTTCCATCATTCATATATCCCATACCACTTAATCCATCTCCTCCAACATAAAATCTTTCAAAAGGAGAAATTCCTAGTTCTTCATTGTACGCCCCTAAGAATCCAAATTCAGTTCTTGTTGCTAAAACTAATTTGTCTGTGAAAGGAGAAAACCATGTTGCTTTAAATTTCCACTTATAATATTCTACCCATTCATATTTTTCTTGATCAGTTAGTTTAGAGTAATCATCAACATCGTCAAACATTGAATAGGGTGGAGAAAGCTTAAGTGAAAATAAAAAATTAGACCCTTGTCTTGGAAAGTTTAATTGATCAACAGAGTTTCTGCCAATATTAATATTATAGTTTACATTATTAGATTCTCCATTTCTAAATGAAAAGAAAGACTGAGAGTTATTTAATTTATATTGTACAAAATTTAAGCCATTATATAATGTAAAATAATCATCTGGATTTTTAAGTCTTTGTCCAATTCCCAGCGTTAATCCTGAAACCTGAATTTCTTGTCTCTGATCATCGGTTAATCCATTTGAAGAAACTGATCTGTATAATGAAACTTGAAGGGATGTTGGTTTTCTCCCGCCTAGCCAAGGCTCTGTAAAGCTCATGTTATAATTTTGATAATACGCTCCATTTGAAGATGCTCGTAGTGATAGTCTTTGACCATCTCCAGATGGTAAAGGTCTCCATTTTCCTTTTTTGAAAATATTTTTTGATGAAAAATTATTAAATGTTAATCCTAAAGACCCTACTACTCTTCCTCCACCCCATCCTCCTTGCATTTGTATTTGGTCAGATGATTTTTCTGAAACAACGTATGTTATATCAACTTCATTTCTTGATGGATTTGGATCGACTTTTACATCAAAAGCTTCTGGATCGAAGTATTGCATTTGAGCAAGTTCTCTCTGAGACCTCATAATATCTGACCTTTTAAATAAATCACCAGGACGAGTTCTTATCTCACGCATAATTACATGGTCCTGTGTTTTTGTGTTTCCATTTACGGAGATTTTATTTACTCTAGCTTGCTCTCCTTCATATAGTCGTATTTCTAAATCTATAGAGTTATTATTAGTAGCAATCTCTACAGGTGTTGCATTAAAAAACAAGTATCCATCATCAAGGTAAAGTGAGCTTAAATCTGTTCCTTCTTGACTTCCAAACAGACGTGAGTCTAGAATTGATTGATTAAAGATATCTCCCTTTTTAATTGATAGTTGTTTGAGGAGTTTTTCATTTGAATGAATTGTGTTACCTATAAAGTTAATATCACCAAATACATATGGCTCTCCTTCTTCAACTGTTATTTCAATCGATATAGTTTTGTCATTATTTAAGTATGTTGTATCACTAATAATCTTAGCATCTCTATAACCTTTGTTATTATATTCAGTTATTATATTTCCTTTATCATCCTCATAATTAGCTTTTATAAATTTCGAAGCTTTAAAAAATCTCCATTTATTTTTAACTTTTGTTTCTTTCATGCTTTTTTTAAGCTTTTTATTACTTATTGCATAAATGGTATCTTTATTATTGAAGAATGTTTTATTTTTATTTACTATTTCTTTTCGTCCATAAACAACAATATCTTTAATTTTAATTTTCTCAGATTTATCAATTTCTAATATTAGAATTGATGAATTAGTTGTAAGAGAATCATTTGATAAATAATGATTTACACTTATATTTAAAAACCCCTTGTCGATATAAAATTGTTCAATTTTATTTATACTATTTTTAATAAGATTTTTTGTTAGTATCTTACCTCTCATGAGCTGTAGGTCTTCCTTAATATTAGTAATGTCAGATTTACTAATATCACCTTTAAATTTAAATTTTGATAGCCTAGGATATTCTTTTAAAATTATATTTAAGAAAATACTATCATTAATTATTTTCGCGTTTTCAATATTAATATTTGCAAAGAGATTTTGTTTCCAAAGTTTATTGATGGCTGTGCTAATATCATTTCCTGGAATAGAAATAATTTGATTTTTTTTCAAGCCACTAATATCTTTAATTGTAGTCTTACTTAGATTATCTATTCCTTGAATTGATATCCCTGCTAAAACATAGTCTTTTGGTTGAGTATAGTCAATTATATAATTCACTAATGTATCTTGCGCATTAACTAATGTGTTTAGTGAAAAAAATATAAATAATATGGAGATTATTTTTTTGATCATATTATTCATTTTTCATTATTTGTTTTTCCAAATCTTCTTTCTCTTTTTTGGTAGTTGATAATTGCTTCTTTTAAATCAGCTCTTCTAAAGTCTGGCCACATTTTATCTGTAAAATATAATTCTGAATATGCAATTTGCCAAAGCATAAAATTACTAATTCTGTGCTCACCACTAGTTCGAATTAATAGCTCCGGGTCAGGAACGTTTTTTGTAGTTAGATATTGTTTAAATAACTCCTCATTAACAGCTGCTTCTGAAATTTTATTATTAATAATTTCTTTAACAGCATTTATGATTTCCCATTTCCCGCTATAGCTTAAAGCTAAAATAAGAGTCATCTTTTTATTTTCTTTGGTTAGCTCAATGGATTCTGAGAGTTCATTTTGACATTTTTTTGGTAGTTGTTGAATGTTTCCAATAGTTTGCAGTCTAATATCGTTTTCTATTAGTGTTTTTGTTTCCTTATGAATTGAAGAAACCAATAGTGACATTAAAGCATTAACCTCATGCTTCGGTCTATTCCAGTTCTCAGTAGAGAACGCAAATAAGGTAACATATTTTATGCCATACTCTACAGCTCCTTCAACGGTGTCTCGAACAGCTTCAACACCATTATTATGGCCAAATAATCGATTTTTCCCTTTTTCCTTAGCCCATCTACCATTTCCATCCATTGTAATGGCAATATGTTGAGGAAGGTTGTTAGTGTCAATTATATCATTCATATTCTTAAAAGAAATACTTATTGTAATTCACAACCTTTGTTTTTCCCTTTTAATCTAAATGAAAGAGTAATTCCAGTAAAATAATACCAGTCATCTTTTAATTCATTTCCTCTTTGTTCATTTTTATTATGAGAGTTAGTCGGGTCAGACATTTCAAGATTTTCAGAGCTAAATTCTGTTGGGTTTCCAGGATATGTAGTACTAACATCATCAAGGTAGTCAGTAAATGTTTTGCGAGCGCTAAAAGAAAAAGTTAGACTTAACGTTTCATTAAGTGATAGTTTAACGCCTCCCCCCATAGGTATTGATACTTGTGTCCTAGAGTATTTTTTTCTTGTTGGAAATGCTGTCGTCCCTTGGCCTTCCGTGCCCAGAGGCTGAAGATCTACCCATTGTCCTATTGAGTTTTCAGCTTGGGGATTGAAATTGTATATTGAGATACCACTAAATACATAAGGAGTCCAATTATATAATAGATTTCCAACTTCATATGGTAGAAAGTTAAACTCTATTTGAGAGGATAGTTCTTGAACTGATGATCTAAAATGCAGGCCTCTGTTCAATTGTATTGTATCATCAGATGCCCTATCATCTCCATTAATATTTAAAATTAAAATTTCTGCTTTTACAGCAAACCTTCTATCAATATTTCTTCTGATTATTATGCCTGCCGCTGGCTTCGTAAAGCTAAAATGGTTAGAATTTAAATCTCCTGTGTAGTATGAAACCCCACCTTTAACCCCTATCTCTGAGTTAGGCGTAAATAATTGTGCGTAAATATCAGTAGATAGCAATGTTAAGCAGATTAAAAAAAGTAAATTTTTAAAATATTTTATAGAATTATTTGCCATTATTAGTATACAAAGATAATTTACAAATATACTTTTTATCTCTTATCCCCTAAAGGATAATATTAATTTCTTTTGTCAATACCCCACATTAGTTTATGTCTAATTGTTGAGGTAAATGAATTTCCTTGAGGTTCAATTAATGTAATTCTAAAATCAGCTTTCTTTATTATTAACTCAATAGATGAATCAAATGCTCTTGAACATGAATCTAAAGAGACTAAAGCTAACTGATCTCTATCCTCAACCTTAAGTTTAATAATACTATTATCATTAATAACTATTGGCCGAACATTTAAATTATGTTGGGCAATAGGAGTAATAATAATATTATTTGTTCCCGGCATTATAATAGGACCGCCACAACTTAAAGAATATCCTGTGGATCCAGTAGGAGTAGAAACAATTAATCCATCTGCCCAGTATGTATTTAGAAATTCATTATCTACATATGCATCAATTTTCACCATCGATGATGTGTCCTTTTTAACTATCGCCACTTCATTCAGAGCGAAATTTTTATTTTTAAAAAGATTATTTGATGTTGTTAATGTCAGTAGCGTACGTCTATCAGTTTTATAATTATTTTTTAAAAGATCATTAATTGCTTCATCTATTTGATCTGGAGCAATACTTGAGATAAAGCCTAATCTTCCAGTGTTTATTCCCATAATTGGAATATTACTGTCTCTGACATATGAGGCTGCTTTTAAAAGCGTACCATCACCACCAATACTAAATAATATATCTGCTTGGATTTTTAATTCTTCGTGATTTTTAAAAGTTATAATCTCATTCTTAAATCTTAGTTTTTCTTTAATAAATTCTAGAAATGATTCTTCAACACATATTTGAATTTTTTCAGCTTCTAATTTATTAATTAGATGCTGTATATATTTATTAAAATTATCAGAAAATGTTGTGCCAAAAAGTGCTATTTTCATTTCATTATTTATTTACTCCAAATGGACTTGAAAAATGTAAAAATAATCCTTTTTCACCTAATTTGTTAACTGAATACTCAATTCTCAGCATTTTGTCATAATATGTTATATATTCTAAACTTATGCCCTTACCCCAAAGTATTGAGTTAGCTAGAGAGTTTTCTGTAAAGCTAGATTGGTTATTTGCATATCCTAAATCAGAAAAAGCTGAGGCGTAAATAGAAAAGTATGACTTCTTAAATTGTTCTGTTTTTAAATAAGGAATATCAAGATCTCGTTTACTAATAAGACAATACTTAATTGCAGTTTTAGACAGATAGTAATCTTTTCCGTCTATAACATAATACTCATATCCTCTTACATAATCATCAAATCCGAATGTTTGATGAGAAAAATAAGCTTGTTGTCCAGCTGAGGTGATTCTTGATCTTAGGCTTGATCCGGCAAACCATCTTTTAAAAATCTGTCTGTGATTTTCTAAATGACTATTTAATTCAAAGGTGTTAATAGGACTTTTTAGAGAGATGTTTTTTGCAATTTCAATATTAATATAGAACCCCTTCAATGGATACTTATTATTATCTCTATTCTCATGAATTATTTGATATGAAAATTGGTAAAAGCTTCCAGTGTTTTTATTATTTAATAGATAATCAGAATTTAGATAAGAGATTGTAGAGTCTATTGTTGTTTGTAAATAGTTAAAGTTTAACTTGTGATTTGTTTTAAGGTTTGCTCTGTAAATTAATTCAAAATTTATTAATAAGTCTTTTGAAGTATATGTGTCATTATTATTAAAATACAAAAGTTCATTATTTTCAGTTTTATAATATGTCTTTTTTCTTCTAAATAATTCTACTTGAGAATTTAGCCCTAGTGTTTTTGTATTATTAAAAAAAAGATTGCTATAGCTTAAAAGGTAGTGTTCTTTAAAGCCTCTTCTTAATTTGATCATGAGCAACTCATTTAAGCCTCTAAAATTTTCGATATTCACAAAAACACCATAGTTAAGTCTTGAGAAATCTTTATAATCACTTGATTTAAAATCTTGCCACCAGGTGTTAAAGTTTCTTTCTGAAACTTCTAAGATTGGATAGGGCCACACATACCACCTTTCAACAACCTCAATTTTTAGAGTAATATCATCTAGTATTATGCTGTAGTCTATTGTTATAAAATTAAAAAGATTAGTATTTGTAAGATTTTTTTTACTTTCAGAGATTGATATTTTCAACTCCTCTAAAGAAAAAGATTGATTTTCTTGTATTAGAATTTCTCTTAGTATTGTTAAATCTTTTGTTACTTTATTACCCTCAATGATAATCTTAGAAATATTATATATGTTCTTTTCTACAGAAGTTTCTTTCTCTGAATAATTTTGATGTCCATATGAGTTAGAAAACAATAAAATTCCCAGCAGAGTTAATAGTCTAATCATCTTAATTATAGTCATTTAATTTTTGCAGTTTTCCTGTTAGTTACTAAATAAGAATCAGAACAAGTATGATGGTTGTTATAATAAAATTCAAAGTTTCTATATAGCAAACATACTATTTTTTACTTTTGTCTTAAATTTAAAATTTATGACATATCTAAGTGTAAATATTAATAAGATTGCAACTCTTCGTAATGCTAGAGGGGAAGGCCTTCCAGATATTGTTAAGGCAGCTGTTAACTGCCAGTTGTATGGGGCAGATGGTATTACTGTACATCCACGTCCTGATCAAAGACATATTACAAGAGACGATGTCTATAACTTAAAAGAGGTAATAACAACAGAGTATAATATTGAAGGCTATCCTTCTGATGATTTTATTAAGTTAGTTCTTGATATAGAACCTACACAAGTGACACTAGTTCCTGATGCGAAAGATGTTATTACCTCTAATAATGGATGGGATACTGTTAAATATCAATCTTTTATCAAAGATGTTATTAAAGAGTTTAAGAAAAAAAACATAAGAACATCAGTTTTTGTTAATCCAGATATTAAAATGGTAGAGGGGGCTAAATTATGTGATGCTGACAGGATAGAGTTGTATACTGAGGCGTATTGTCGTGAATATCATAAGAATCGTGAGTTAGCTATTAGTCCTTATTTGGAGGCTGCAAAAAGAGCTAATAAATTAAAATTAGGCGTGAATGCTGGACATGATTTAAATATGAATAATCTCTCTTATTTCGTTAAAAGTATAAATGGTATTTCTGAAGTATCTATTGGTCATGCTTTAATATCAGATGCTATTTATTTAGGTTTAGAAAATACAATTCAAATGTATAAGAGATTGTTATGATGTTTTCAAGAATATATGGAAATGGTCAGCCATTAATTATTATCCATGGTCTTTTTGGTATGAGTGATAATTGGAACTCTTTGGGTAAAAGTTTTTCTAAAAATTATAATGTTCATTTAGTTGATTTGCGAAATCACGGAAGATCATTTCATGATGAGATTTTTACTTTTGAAGCTATTTCTGAAGACTTGAAAAACTACATAGCTCATCATGATCTGCAACATCCAATCATACTAGGGCATTCTTTAGGAGGGAAAGTTGCTATGCATTTCTGTTTTAAAAATAAATCTTTAGTTAGTAAGTTAATTGTTGTTGATATCGCTCCTAAATCATATAGCATAGATTTTCATAGAAATATATTAAATACTTTAATAGACTTTCAGTTAAATGATTTTAAAAGTAGAAATGAAATTGATTTAGCATTATCTAGTTCTATTAAAGACTTTGCTATTCGACTTTTTTTAATGAAGAATATTTATAGAAATGATAGTGGTTTTTTTGCATGGAGGTTTAATATTAAAGTTTTGCTGGATAAGATTGAAAACATACAAGCTGCTAATTTTTTAATTAATACTATTAACACCCCGACTCTTTTTATTAAGGGTTCAAAATCAGAGTATATAACAAAAGAGGATGAGCTTTTAATCCAAGATCATTTTAATAACGTAATTATCAAAGAAATTCAAAATTCTGGTCATTGGGTTCATGCTGAGCAAACTCATCTGTTTACTAATGAAGTTTTAAACTTTTTATAAATCTATAATAAGTTTGTCAGTTGCAAAATTATATCCTTTACTTATAAGTTCTAACTGTTCTTTACTGTTTTGAATAAGTAGTGGGTTAGTATGGTTAAAATGAGTGAAAAATATTTTATTTTTATTCTCTACAGATAAATCTTTGAATAGTTGCATGCTCTCATTTATAAAAGGATGTGGTATTTGACTCATGTCTCTATCTAATTCGCCATTTTTATAAAAAGTACCATCAATGAATGCGTAATCAATTTCCTTAATTATGCTAACAATGTCTTTGTCCCATAGGTTCCACTTATCAATATCTGGAATAAAAATAATTTTTTTTGTTTTAGAACTTATTTCATATCCTACAGTCTCTGAGTATTCATCTCTGTGGGGAACCAGAAAGGGAGTTATGCTTAATCGATCGTTTAAGATAATTTTTTCACTATGAAAAATTTTATTGAGTTTTATGTTTTGTAACTTAACTAATTGATCCCAAGGGCCATTTTTTGATAAAAAATTATACATTCTTTTCATGCAAAAAACTGGTAAGTTTTGCACACCTAACACCTCTCTGCCAAGCTGTGCTAATCCAAGGTAATGACCTATATGTGCATGAGTTAAAAAGATTCCATCTAAGTTAGTTAAATCTGTTTGGTTTTTAAGGTCGTTTAATTGCTCTTTTATATCAGGTGTTGCATCAATTATCCACTGTTCCTTACTTTTGGGGTCAATAATTGCTAAAGAGCTTATTTTTTTTGATAATTCTTTGTTTTTCCAAGCTTCAGAGCAGCAATTTTTTTGACAGCCTGTTTGAGGAAATCCTCCATCTTGAGCAGTGCCAAGAACCATGATATATGCATTATTAGCTTTTGCTTCTACATCATTGTTTGCTTTCGTAGATTTTGAATTTGTAAATCTTCCAGAATAATATAATACAATAGACAAGCCTATTAACAAGCAAAGAAAGGGGAGTGTTTTGTATAAAGATATTTTACTCATAATTTCTTGTTTTTAAATGCTTTTAGAGAATTGTCCTAATTTTATTTAATTAATTTTTCAAAACAATAATACTCATTTTTATTAGGCTTTAAAAAGATCTCTCCAAGTTGTGTGTATCCTATATTTTTATAAAAAGTAATTGCTTTTTTATTTGAATGATACGTGTCTAATCTTATAGAATTTAATTTTTTTTTAAAAGCCAGTTTTTCTGCAAAATCCATTAGTTTCTTTCCAATTCCTTTGCTCCAATAATTTTCTAATACTGCTAATCTATGAACTACCATAAATTTATTCTCTTTATCAGCCCACTCAACTGCTAAGTATGTTTTATCTTGAATTTGATCAATGTTAATTCCTGCTAATATTTGTTTTTTTTCAATAGCAATGTAATAGGTTTTCTTATTTATATCTTCAGAAATTATTTTTCGATTTGGGTATGTTGTGTCCCACTGATCTATATTTATTTTCAGCATACCATTAACGCATGATAAGTACATTTCCATTATATCATCTATGTCTTTAGCTATGGCCTGTCTAATAATCATTGAACTAGTAAATTACATCCTCTAACATCTGCATTAGAGAATCTTCCATTTATTTTAAATCTATTCTCATCAATTTTGATACCTAGATCTTGAGTTGCTATAAAAGAGCATGAGTCAATATTCGCAAGGTCAATAATATTAACGCCCCCAGCTTTATTATTTGCTACAATACTTAAGGGATCATTAATATCTCTAATTAGTACCTTCATCCAATTTGGTGGAGAGAAAATGCCTTTTTCTTTTGAATAAGCTTGAGAAAGCAATTCAGTCATACCATATTCAGAATGGATGTTTTCTAATTGAAAAGCTTTTTGCAAAATAATATGTAGTTCCTCTTTTAAAACCTCTTTTCTGTTACCTTTTGTACCACCAGTTTCAATTATAATAGTGTTTTTTAATGGACAAGAAAAAGCCTTGGCAAAATCAATTAATGCATATGTAACTCCTATAATTATAATGTTGTTTTTATTTGATTCTTGCACTTTTAAAACACGTGATAATTTTTCAAAATTGTTATTGTAAAAACCACTTTGGGGATTAGTGCTTTTCTTAATTAAGCTATTAACCATATAGATTAATGATGAATCTCCATTTTCAGCATATGAAGGAAGAATCCCTACTATACAAGTATGTTTAATATCACCGTATGTTCTGTAAAAGTTTTCCGTAAAGCTTGCTTTGTATAAATTAAGATCTGCGACATGATGCTGACTTCTAATTCCTGATGTCCCACTACTTTTAAAAATAATTTCTGATTTTTTATTTTTTGATATTATTTTTTCACTTTTAAAAAAATCTATTGGAAGGAAAGGAATCTCATTAATTTTTGCAGGTTTTTTTCCTTTTAAGATAAGAGATGAAAAATTTGAATAAATAGGGTTATTTTTTATTTGATATCGGTGTGTTTCTAGAGCAATTTCTTCAAATTCCCTATTACTAGTAATATTAAATAGTTTATTTTTGTGGGAGAGTTTCATTTGTAAATATATTTCCAAAATTATAATAAAAATCAACAACAATGTATATGTATTCTAAAAGTAAGTATTTAATTTTTTGTTTAATAATATGTTTATTTGCGTGCAATAGCAATAATGAAGTTTCTGAAGAAAAAGTATTGCCTGTGCAAAATAATAATACTAGTTCGTATACTTTAGATAAAAAAAACACAAAGATTATTTGGAATGGATATAAAACCTCTGATAAAGTTAAGGTAGTAGGTTTTTTTACAGAGTTCTCAACTAATCGCGATATTTTAGACTCTTCTTTTACAAGTGTAATGGATTTAGTTGATGGTCTTGAGTTTTCAATAAACTCATCAAGTTCATCATCTGGAGATCCAATTCGAGATGGTAATTTACGAGAATATTTTTTTAAATATTTAACTAATGATTTTAAGATTAATGGAGTGTTAGGTCGACCTGGATACAAATGCCCAAGTGATTCTATTGATATCGTTTTTAATGTATTTAATATTGATTATAATTTACGTTTTGGATTTAATTACAATATGGAAAATAGTTTAATAGAGATCAAAGGTCCTATTAAACTAGAGAGTGAATTTGGTGCAGTGAGGGCCTATAATGCTATTCATGAAAAATGTTATGATCTTCACAAGGGTGGTGATGGTGTCTCAGTAACATGGAAGGAGGTAGATGTTCATATAAAGGCGCCAATTATTACAATTGATCGATCTCTTAAATAAACAATCTTTATTTAAAGATTTGGAATATACTTTTCAAATTATTTTCTTGATTTATAGAGCTTAGTTTTACAAAATGCTCACTTTGTTTTTGCGCAACAGAGATTGAAAAGGTTTTTTGATTTTGGCTTTGGAATAGATTTTCTTTTGATAAATATTGAGCTAAATACTCTTGCTCTGTTTGTCCCGGAGTTGGAATAAGAATTGCATTTTTTTCAAGTGTAATTAGATCCATAATAGTTGAGTATCCCGACCTGCATATTACGAGTTTTGAGTTTAGTATAGCTTGATTTAATTCTATAGCGGAAAGATGTGATTTTATTGTTAAGTTATTGATCTTGTCATAATATTTAGATTCAGGTTTTCCCTGAACTAAAAGGCATTCTTTTTTATGCTCTATAAGTTGAGACGTAAGTATTTTTTCAAAAATTGATCTTTGTGGTTCTGGTCCAGAAACTATTGCAAGTATATCATATTGAGATTTACTATTATTTTTTTTAAAACGAGATAAGGGTCCAATATAGATATGGTTTTTTGTGTTTTCTTTTGGATGAGATAAATCTCCAGCTAGTCCGTCTTCTTTATAGTCAGGAATCCAACATTGAGTATATTTATTTATAAAGTAGTAATTAATTTTTTGAATTATATTTTCTAAAAAACTTGATTTTATCTTTAATTGATGCGTGATAAAAACAGATGGAATTGTTTTAGAATATAGCCCGTATCTATTATCAGAAATTACTCCGTCTATTTTAAAATCTTTTATTATTGTATGTAGCTTGTTGTTTTCATTATAAATTCCAAATATAATTTTTGGTATTTGAAGAAAAATATTTATAGACATTGGTATTGATGATGAGTAGTTGATTTTATAATCTTCAAATTTTATAAATTGAATTTTTGGAAATTCGCAGGATAATAACTCAAGCGACCTTCCACTTGCAGCAATAATTACTTCAAAATCATTTTTTTCTAATTCCAATATTATCGGAATACATCTTGTGGCATGGCCAATTCCCCAATTTAAAGGGGCAACAAGAATTCTTTTTTTACCTTTCACACAACGAAAATACTTAAAACACTATTACTTTTGTATTAAATTATTGTGAATTGGCTAAAAATAAAATAAAAAAATTTACTGATCTTGATGCTTTTCCACATGTTGTACAACCTACACTTGATGAGTTAAGAAGTTCGTTTTTGTATAAAGAAAAGTGGAATGAGAAATTCTTTAAAAATAATAATCCTATAGTTTTAGAGCTTGGTTGTGGTAAGGGAGAATACAGCGTAGCATTAGCTAAGGAGTTTCCTGATAAAAATTTTATTGGAGTTGATATTAAAGGAGCTCGTATTTGGAGTGGTGCCCATCAATCTCTAGAAGATGGACTTGTAAATATTGGTTTTTTAAGGATTCGAATTGATTGGATTTTACATTGTTTTGGAGCTGGAGAGGTGGATGAGATTTGGATTACATTTCCCGATCCGCAGTTGAAGAAAGGTAGGTCTAGAAAAAGGCTAACACATCCTTTTTTTTTAAAAATGTATAACGCTATACTAAAACCTAATGCTAAAATTCATTTAAAAACAGATAGTCAGTTTTTGCATGGATTTACACTCGGTGTAATTGCAGGTGAAAATCATATTTTAGAAGATTCAACAAATGATTTATACAATTCACAAATTAAACGTAATCATATGCACATTAAAACATTTTATGAGTCAATATTTCTTAAAAAAAGAATGCCAATTACTTATTTAAGATTTATATTAAATTACCTACATTAGAATTAATAAATCTTAGTTTTTAACTGTTATTAATACTATATATTTGTATCTCTAAAATTTACATGTGGATTTAAATAAAAAAAATATTGAAAACATTTTTCAAGAAGTTATGCTTCCATCTAGTGATGTTAGTTTTTTTGACAGCGAATCTCTTTTAAATATACAGATTTTTGGAGATGAAGTTCTCTTAGATATTGAGATTACAAACCCAACTCTACAATACAAAAAAAAGATAGAGTCATTATGTGTGTCGGCTATAAAGTCAAATTTTAATAATGTTAGTAGTATTAAGGTTAATCAGATTTTAAAAACTGTAAAAAAAGATAATAAGATAAAAGGAAATCCAATACCCGGTGTGAAAAATATTATTGCTGTCTCTTCTGGAAAAGGAGGTGTTGGAAAATCAACTATTTCTGCTAATCTATCTGTTGCTTTGTCTGAACAGGGATATAAGGTCGGTTTGGTTGATGCAGATATATATGGCCCATCAATGCCGATAATGTTTGATTTAGTTGGAGAGTCACCCAAGGCAGTAGAGATTGAAGGTAAAAAGAAAATGGAGCCACTAACCAACTATGGTGTAAAGATGGTATCTATGGGTTTATTTACTCAGGCAAATCAAGCGATAGTTTGGAGAGGGCCAATGGCCTCCAAAGCTTTAAATCAGCTTATATGGGATACGCATTGGGGGGATTTGGATTATTTAGTTGTAGATCTCCCGCCTGGAACTGGCGATATACATCTCTCATTAGTTCAAGCAATTCCATTAACTGGCGCTATTGTAGTAAGTACACCTCAAGACATTGCTTTAGCAGATGCTAGAAAAGGGGTGAATATGTTTGAGATGGATAGTATAGACGTGCCCGTATTGGGTATAATAGAAAATATGTCGTATTTTTCTCCTGAAGAATTTCCTGAAAAGAAATATTATATATTTGGAAAAGATGGAGCTAAAAACTTATCTGAACAATTAAATATCAACTTACTTGCTCAAATCCCTATAGTTCAATCTGTAAGGGAAGCTTGTGATGCAGGAAGGCCAGCAGTTTTGCAGTCAAATAGTGAGATTTCAAAATCATTTCTTAATTTAGCAAAAAATGTAGTTGATGTTATTGACAAAAGAAATTCAGATCTTCCAATAACTGAAGCGGTAAAGATAACTAACATGAAAGGTTGTTCATAAAACATAAATAAATTGATAACAAGCAAAAGAATACTTAATAAAATTGAAGGAGCTTTGGATGAGATTAGACCATATCTACAAACAGATGGCGGTGATATAAGTTTAGTTGAAGTTTCTGATGACTATATTGTTAAAGTTAAATTGTCTGGAGCTTGCGAAACATGTCATGTTAGTATGATGACTCTTAAAAATGGTGTCGAGGTGGCAGTGAAAAATGCTGTTCCTAAAGTCAAAAAAGTAATTGAAATAGGTTCATTATAATTACCTTGATACTTCATTTGTAGCTCTTTTTAAATTTCTTACAATTTTGTTTATTTAGAATAATTATAAATTACAATATTTCCTCAGTTTTATACTAGAAGGATTAAATAAAATAAATTAATTTTGCCTTGAAATTGCCGAATGATATATGATGAAATCCTTTTATAACAATACTATACTTAATTTACTTGTAGTTGTTTTAATCTCTTTTACTAGCGTATTCTCTCAAGACGCTATAGATTCAGTTGCTGTCCAAAAAGGAGAGCAAATTTTCAAAGCTAATTGTACTTCGTGTCACGTTATGGGTGAAACAAAGTTAATAGGACCTGGTCTTAAAGGTGTTACTGATAGAAGAAAAAAAGAGTGGTTAAAGAAATGGATAAATAGCTCTTCTGATTTTATTGCTTCCGGTGATCCTGATGCTATTGCTATTTATGAGGAGTATGATAAAGTAGCAATGACTTCGTATTATTTTGAAGATGATGACTTTGAATCCTTGTATGCATATCTTCAAAATCCACCAGTTAAAAAGGAAGTTGTTGCAGCAGACGTAATTCTAGCTCAAGAAGATGGGATGAAAACATCAACTATACTGATGTATATTACTTTGTTTTTATTGTTATTAGTGTATGTCCTAACTTCTTTAAAAAATAAACTTAAAGAAAGTTTAGATCAAGATACAGAAACAATTCCAGAAACACTGATTAATCAATTCAAGTTATTTATTAGTAAAAATAGAAATGTGGCATTTGTTTCTTTAGCTTGTGTAATTGTTATTTTAAAATTCTCTTTTGATACTATGCTTGGAGTTGGTGTGTATTCTCAATACCAACCAGAACAACCAATTGCATTTTCACATAAAGTACATGCTGGTGAAAACGGAGTTGATTGTAATTACTGCCATTCATCTGCTAGAAATAGTAAACATTCAGGTATTCCTGCTGCTAATGTATGTATGAACTGTCACACTTATATTAATGAAGGAGCTATAACTGGTACTACGGAGATTTCTAAAATTTATGATGCTATAGGATTTGATCCTGATACTAGAACATATATTGAAGGCTATGAGCAAAAACCCATAAAATGGGTACGTATACACAACCTTCCTGATTTATCATATTTCAATCACTCTCAACATGTTGTAGCTGGAAAGGTTGAGTGCCAGACATGCCATGGTCCTATTGAGGAAATGGATGTAGTATATCAACATGCAGAACTAACTATGGGATGGTGTATTGATTGTCACAGGACTACAGAAGTTTCAATGGAAGGTAATGAGTATTATACTGAGCTTCATGCTCAATTAAAAGAGAAGTACAAAGGCGAAAAAATTACAGTAGATAAAATTGGTGGTATTGAATGTGCAAAATGCCATTATTAATATAAGTAAGAGGAAAAATGAAAACAACTAAAAAATACTGGAAAGGGCTTGCGCAACTTAATGATGATCCTATTGTTGAAAAACTTGCACAAAATGAGTTTGTTGAGCAATTACCAGTAGATGAGTTTTTAGGAGATAAAGAAAACTTATCTACTACTTCAAGTAGTAGAAGAGATTTTCTAAAATTTTTAGGTTTTAGTACAGCAGCTGCAACTTTAGCTGCATGTGAAACTCCTATTGTTAAATCTATACCTTACTTAGTAAAACCTGATGAAATTATTCCTGGCGTGGCAAATTATTATGCATCTACTATTTATGATGGTAGGGATTATGCTAGTGTTCTTGTTAAAACACGTGAAGGTCGTCCTATTAAAATTGAAAATAATGGAACATCTTCAAATGCTCGTGTTCAAGCATCTGTTTTATCATTATATGACTCTGCAAGATTAAGACACCCACTTATAGATAATAAAGAAGCTGATTGGAGTATAGTTGACAAAGAGATAAGAGAAAAATTAGTAAATATTAAATCTGGAAAAATTTCTTTTTTAACTTCTACTATTTTAAGTCCATCAACTAAGAAATTAATAGATGAATTCTCAAAAAAATACAATAATGTAGAGCATGTTATGATAGACTCTACTCCTTATGATGGAATTTTAGAAGCTAATATGTACTCATTTGGAGTTAGATTAGTGCCAACATACAGTTTTGATAAAGCAGCAGTAATTGTTTCTTTTGGAGCGGATTTTCTTGCTAATTGGATGGCTAATGAATATGCTACTGATTATGTAAATGGAAGAAATCCAAAATCTGGTAAGATGTCTAAGCATTATCAATTAGAAACTAATTTATCACTTTCTGGCTCAAATGCTGATAAAAGGATTCAGATAAAACCATCAGAGCAAGGTCATTTAATATCTAGTTTACATGACGCAGTTCAAGGAAAAGATTTTGATTCAAGATTATCACATATTGTTAAGGCACTAAAATCTAATCCTAAAAAATCCATTATTATTAGCAATAGTAATGATAAAAATATACAACTTCTTGTAAATGCGATAAATCAAAAATTAGGCAACTATAATAGTACAATTTCTATAGCTAAACCTTCTAATTTAAACCAGGGTAATTCAGAGAAATTAAATGCTTTAATAAGCGATATGAAGAGTGGGGATGTATCTGCTCTTATTACTTATAACGTTAATCCATCATATTCTCTTGAAAAGTCTAATGAATTTAATGAAGCTTTACAAAATGTTAATCTTAAAATTTCTACCTCATTATATAATGACGAAACCGCATCTTTAATGGATTATGTTTGTCCTGATCATCATAATTTAGAAAGTTGGGGAGATGCCAATCCAAAACATGGCGTTTATTCTTTAATGCAACCAACCATTTCACCTCTCTTTAATACTAGACAATTTCAAGAAAGTCTTTTAGTTTGGATTGGTAAATCAGATTACCAACAATATCTTCAAAATTTTTGGATGAATAAAGGAATTGATTGGAATAAGTCATTACATGACGGCTTCTTTAATGTTAAAGAGGATAAATTAAAATTAAAACGATTTGTTGATCAATCAAAATCTATAAAGAGTTCAGAAAGCAATCTAATTGAGCTTGAGATATATGAAACAATTGCTTTGGGTGATGGTTTTCAATCTAATAATCCATGGCTTCAAGAACTTCCAGATCCAATTACTCGTGCGTCTTGGGATAATTACTTAACGATATCTGCTACTACTGCTAAAGAATTAGGTTTGTCTAATTGGAATGTTTCAAATGGAGCTTTAAATGGAAGTCTTGTTGATATCACTTCTGATGAATTAACTCTGAAAAATGTTCCAGTTATGATAAGTCCTGGTCAAGCAAGCTCTACTGTTGGTATGGCAATTGGTTATGGAAGAACGAAAGCTGGTAAAGCAGGAGATAATGTAGGTTTTAATGCTTATCCTTTTTTAAGCGCTAAAACAGTTAGTATTTCAAAAGTTGAAGGTGAGTATGAGTTTGCTTGTATTCAGCTTCATCATACAATGATGGGTAGAGATATTGTTAAAGAAACAACTCTTTCAGAATATATTAAAGATCCCTCTTCTGGAAATCATCGTGAAACATATCAAACATATAAAGGAAAGTTAACTGCTGACAAAGTTTCTTTATATGATGAGCATGATCTTGAAACAGGACATTTTTGGAATTTATCTATTGATTTAAGTTCATGTATAGGATGTGGAGAATGTGTTATTGCTTGTCAAGCAGAAAATAATCTTTCAGTAGTAGGTAAGGAAGAAATTAGAAAGAGTAGAGATATGCATTGGTTGAGAATTGATCGTTATTTCTCATCTGACATGACTAAAGAACTTTCTAAAGAAGAAAAAATATCAGCTATTGATATGTTTAGTGAGATGGAAGTTCCTTCTGAAAATCCTGAAGTAGTTTTTCAACCTGTAATGTGTATGCATTGTAATCATGCTCCATGTGAGAATGTTTGTCCAGTAGCAGCAACTACACACAGTAATGAAGGGTTAAATCAAATGACTTATAACAGATGTGTTGGGACAAGATACTGTGCTAATAACTGTCCTTATAAAGTGAGGAGATTTAATTGGTTTCAGTACTCAGATAATGATAAGTTTGACTTTAACATGAATGATGATTATGGAAAAATGGTCTTAAATCCTGATGTTGTTGTTAGATCAAGAGGAGTTATAGAGAAATGTAGTATGTGTATCCAAAAGATTCAAGAGCTTAAGTTAAATGCTAAAAATAGTGGTCAGCCAGTTAAAGATATTGATGCTCAGACCGCTTGTTCAGCTTCATGTTCTACTAACGCTTTAACTTTTGGTGATTCAAACAATAAAGAAAGTAAGGTTTGGAGTTTAAGAAATGATGACAGAGCATATGATTTATTAGATCATTTAAATGTTAGACCTTCTGTATTTTATCAAACTAAGATTAGAAATAAAGCATAATGCATAAAGAATCAGAAATAAGAGATCCATTAATTCTTGGTAATAAAACATACCATGATATAACAAGAGATATTGCTAGACCTGTTGAGGGGAAAGCAAACAAATATTGGTGGATATTATTTGGATTATCTGTTGTGCTATTTTTATGGGGGGTTGGATGTATGGCTTATACTATAGGGACAGGTATTGGAGTTTGGGGTTTAAATAGAACTGTTAATTGGGCTTGGGATATTACCAATTTTGTTTGGTGGATTGGGATTGGACATGCAGGTACATTAATTTCAGCTGTATTACTTCTATTTCGTCAAAAATGGAGAATGGCAATAAATAGGTCAGCTGAGGCAATGACTATTTTTGGTGTTGTTCAGGCTGGTCTTTTTCCTTTAATTCACATGGGTAGACCTTGGCTTGCTTACTGGGTTTTCCCTATTCCAAATCAATACGGTTCATTATGGCAGAATTTTAATTCTCCTCTTTTATGGGATGTTTTTGCTATCTCTACTTATCTAACAGTATCTACTGTGTTTTGGTATATTGGTTTAATACCCGATTTTGCAATGATTAGAGATAGGATGAGTAAGACGATAAGTCCAATGAAAAAGAAACTATATACATTATTAGCATTTGGATGGAGCGGAAGAGCAAAGCATTGGCAAAGATTTGAAGAAGTTTCTTTAGTCTTAGCTGGATTAGCTACTCCTCTAGTCTTTTCTGTACACTCAATTGTAAGTATGGATTTTGCAACATCAGTAATTCCAGGATGGCATACAACTATTTTTCCTCCTTATTTCGTTTTAGGAGCATTGTTTTCAGGATTTGCAATGGTAGAAACACTACTGATTATAATGAGAAAAGTAGTTAATATGGAAGCTTATATAACGATTAAACATATTGAATATATGAACGTTATAATTTTATTTACGGGATCTTTAGTTGGTACTGCATATATTACAGAGTTATTTATGGCTTGGTATTCTGGAGTTGAATTTGAACAATACGCTTTTTTAAATAGAGCAACTGGTCCTTATTGGTGGGCATATGCCGCTATGATGTCTTGTAATGTTATTATTCCTCAGTTATATTGGATTCGTAAAATTAGAACTTCATTTATTGCAACATTTATCCTTTCTATATTTGTTAATATTGGAATGTGGTTTGAGCGTTTTGTAATTATTGTTACTTCTCTACATAGAGATTTCCTTCCTTCTGCATGGACAATGTTCTCTCCTTCATTTGTAGATATGGGAATCTTCCTTGGAACTATAGGTTTTTTCTTTACATTATTTTTAATGTATTCAAGAACTTTTCCTGTTGTTGCTCAAGCAGAATTGAAAACAATTTTAAAATCTTCAGGATCAGAATTTAAAACTAGAAGCAATGAGTAAAAAAATATTATATGCAATTTTTGATGATGATGAGGTTTTATTAAAATCTGTAAAAGAACTACGATCAAAAGGTATTGAAATTGCTGAGGTTTATAGTCCTTTTCCTGTTCATGGTCTTGATCATGCTCTTGGATTAAAAGAAACTAGAATGGCTATTACTGCATTTATTTACGGTTGTTTAGGTCTTGCTTTTGGTGGTTTATTGATTTATTATATAATGATTTCTGGAGTTGGAAAAAGTTGGCCTATGAATATTGGAGGAAAACCAAATTGGACTTTTTACCAAAATATGCCTGCTTTTGTCCCAATTATGTTTGAGTGTACTGTTCTTTTTGCTGGTCATTTAATGTCTTTAACTTATTTATTTAGAAATAGATTGTATCCTGGAGCAACAACAACAAGTCCTGATCCTAGAACTACTGATGATAAATTTTTAATGGAACTTGAAATAGAGGGTAGTGATGTGGAAATTAAAAAGTTACTTAACGCTACCGGTGCTTCTGAAATTAACGAAAAAGGTAATGAAAATGTATAGAGTGTTTATTATAGCTTTTATTGTATTTATTTCTTCGTGTTCAAATTCTGGACCTGGCTATGAATTTATGCCTAATATGTATCGTTCTCCGTCATTAGAGACCTATGGTCAAAATTCAACTTTTAGTGACAGTTTAAATGCTAGAAAACCTGTTGCAGGCACAATAGCAAGAAATTATTTATCTACCTTTTATTATGATGGGTCTCTTGAAGGATATTTAGATGCTGGACTTAATTCTGTTAATCCTTTAGAGTTAAACGAAACAAACATTAGTGAAGGTAAGAAATTGTATTCTATGTTTTGTAAGCATTGTCATGGTGAATTTGGCGCTGGAGGTGGTTCAATTACTCATCCTGTATATTCTGCTATTCCTCATTATAACAATGATAAATTACTTAGGAGATCCGGTGTACCTATGAATGAATTAACAAGTGGTCATTTATTTCATTCTATCACATACGGTTTAAATGCTATGGGGCCACATTCCTCTCAACTAAGTGAAGATGAAAGATGGAAAATTGTACTTTACGTACACGAGTTACAAAAATATAGTGCTGAATAAATTAATAAATAATGTATAAAATATCTAAATCCACTAATGTCTTATCACTTGTTTTAATTGTGATTGGTATTATTTCTACAATTTATGCTTTCTACAGCGATGCACATGCTGCATGGACAAGTTTAATATTTAATAATTATTTTTTCTTAGGTATTGCAATTTTCGCTGTTTTCTTTGTTGCACTACAGCATGTTGCTGAAGCTGGTTGGTCTACAGTAATTAAAAGAGTTCCGGAGGCAATTATGACTTTCCTTCCATATGCGTGTGCTGTTATGATTTTTATCGTTGTTGCGGCACTTTTACACTGGAATCATATATACCACTGGTTAGCTCCAGGAATTATGGACCCAAATGATTCTCATTATGATAAAATAATTGCAGGTAAAGAAGCTTATTTAAATCCAATGTTCTTTTTGATTAGATCAATTATTTATGTTGTTGTATGGATTTACTGCGCTAAAAGATTAAGAGATATTTCTCTTCAGGGTGATCTTGAAGGTGGAATAGGAGAGAAATCATATAATAAAGGAATTACAGTTTCAGCATGGTTTATAGTGTTTTTTGCTGTTAGTTCATCAATGGCTTCATGGGATTGGATAATGTCAATAGACACTCATTGGTTTAGTACATTATTTGGATGGTATATTTTTTCCGAGTGGGCTGCTATTGGCTTTACGACTATTTTACTTTTCTGTTTATTCTTAAGACGTCAAGGATATCTCCAAGACTTAAATGAAAGTATTATACATGACTTAGGTAAATGGGTTTTTGCTTTTTCTATTGTTTGGACATATATGTGGTTTTCACAGTTTATGTTGATATGGTATGCAAATATTCCTGAAGAGGTAACTTACTTTATGGAAAGAATAGAATTATCTAATTATAGATTCTTATTTTGGTTTAGTGCAGCAATTAATTTTGTTGTTCCAACTGTCATTTTAATGAGTAGAGATGCTAAAAGAAATTCAAATTATTTAATAATAGCTTGTATAGTTATATTAATTGGGCATTGGATTAATTCATATTTACTATTTGCTCCTGGAACCTTACATGAACATGGTCATTTAGGTCTTACAGAGTTAGGGATGGGGCTTGGGTTTTTAGGTTTTTTTCTTCTGATAGTTTTTAGAAGTTTAACTACTAGATCTCTAGATATAAAACACCATCCTTTTCTTGAGGAAAGTAAGCATCTTCATACATAATAATTTTTCTTTGCCTGATAATTTTTAGTCTATTAAGTTTCTTTTATATTACTTTTAGTTTATTACATTTGTGTGTATATGAGTGATGAATTAAATCCTGAGGCTGATGATCTTTCTAATGAAGAAATAGAATTTGAGCAGGTTCTAAGGCCAAAACAATTTACTGACTTTAAGGGTCAAGATAAAATTGTAGACAATCTAGAAATATTTATTCAAGCTGCTAAGCAAAGAGAAGAATCTTTAGATCATGTATTACTACATGGACCTCCAGGACTTGGAAAGACAACACTTTCATATATAATTGCTAATGAATTAGAAGTAGATATAAAAACAACCTCTGGACCGGTATTAGATAAGCCTGGAGATTTAGCAGGTTTATTGACTAATTTAGAAGAAAGAGATGTTTTATTCATTGATGAAATCCATCGACTAAACCCTATTGTTGAAGAGTATTTATATTCCGCAATGGAAGATTATCAGATAGATATTATGATTGAATCTGGACCTAATGCTCGAACAGTTCAAATTAAGCTTAATCCATTTACTTTAATTGGCGCAACTACACGCTCTGGTTTATTAACCTCTCCATTAAGAGCTCGTTTTGGTATTAATTCAAGACTTGAGTATTACGGGTCTGAGTTACTTGCAGAGATTATTAATCGTTCTTCTTCAATTTTAGATGTGAGTATTTCTGCAAGTGCTGCCAAAGAAATCGCTGGCCGTTCACGTGGAACGCCAAGGATTGCAAATGCATTACTTAGAAGAGTTAGAGATTTTGCTCAAATAAAAGGTGATGGTAATATAGATAATGAAATTACCAAGTATGCTTTAAATGCACTTAATGTTGATGAGAATGGATTAGATGAAATGGATAATAGAATCCTTTCTGCAATTATCGACAAGTTTAAGGGAGGCCCTGTAGGATTAACTACTATTGCTACTGCAGTTGGAGAGCAGGCTGGAACGATAGAAGAAGTATATGAGCCTTTCCTCATTAAAGAAGGATATCTAATGCGAACACCTAGAGGTAGAGAAGCTACAGATTTAGCATTTAAGCATCTTGGCAGAGTAAGGTCTTCTAATCAATCAAATCTTTTTTAAGATAAACTATCAAAAACCTCAAGTATACTCTCCTTATAATGAGCAAAATAGGTTAATGCCCAAATTTTAAGATTTCGCATTTCTTGTTTATTCAGCCATTTTGCAGATTTAGCTAATTCTTTTTTAAATAGAGAAGGATCAAAACTTACTTTTTGTAAAATTTTTTTACTAAACTTTAGCATTAAGATTTAAATATTTTAATTAAACAATAAATAATCACCATAGTAAATCCTATAGTATATAAATAGCCTGCATAAGGCCATTGCATTGTTTTAAATAATATACCTAAAGATGTTATGGCTATTGCTGAATATTTTAACTTATCCATACAATTTCAACGGAAAAATAAATTATTTATTGTTTTCTCCCCAACTGTATTTGTCAAAAGTAAAACCGCTTAGATCAAGCACTCTATCAATTACTGTCGCTGTGAGTTCTTCAAAGTTTTTAGGTTTGCTGTAAAAAGATGGGGTAGCAGGGCAGATAATCCCTCCAGCTTCAGTAATAGTCTTCATATTATTTATATGAATTAAACTATATGGAGCTTCTCTGGCTACAAGAATTAGTTTTCGTCGTTCTTTTAATATTACATCTGCTGCTCTTGTTGTAAGATCATTAGAGACTCCACTTGCAACTCTACCCATTGTTCCCATTGAGCATGGGCAAATAATCATAGTATTGTATTTTGCTGAGCCTGATGCAAATGGAGCTTCAAAATCCATTTTATCATAAAATTTAAATGGATATTCTTCGTATTTGCTATTATCTAGTTCTGTTCTCCAAACATATTTAGCATTCTCGGACATGATAACTCCAACGCTTTCAATTTGATTTTTTAAGCTCATTAATTTATCAAATAATACTTTTGCATATATAGCTCCACTTGCTCCAGTAACTGCGATTATAACTTTATGTTTTCCCATATTAAAATTGATATTGTAGGATAAAACTTAATCCTGTATTGTATTTTCCTTTATTAAATCTATATGTCTGTCCAGAAGCATGCTCTGCAAATGGAATAATTGAATTACTTGCTCTTGTATTTAGTGATAATTTATTATTTATCTTATAGTTAACACCAATTATAAATCCCAAATCAAAATTATCAAATTGATTTTGATTTTCTAGTCTCCCATATAAATCATGATAATATCCATTTATAAGGGCTGATGTATGTATTCCAGATTCAATAAAAATATTTTCTGATTGTCTATAGATTAATAACAAAGGTACTTCAATATAATCAAGATAAATCTCAGCAATAGGAGAATTTTTATCTGTATTTGAGCTTCCTTTTTGAATAAATATCATTTCTAGCTGAAAAGATAATAATTGATTTATATTTCGATTAACATATCCCCCTATTAAAAGACCAGCTTTATGAAATCCACCTAAGTTATCTCCAGATACTTGAGATGTACTAATACCAGCTTTCATACCAGCTTTAAATTCTTGTGAATTGATATTTTTTGACATAAATAATATCATTATGAAACAGCTAATTTTTAATTTCATTATCTTAGACTTACTCCAACTCCTATTGTAGCTACAGGGTATTCACTAAAAGTATAGTTTGCTTGTAGAGCAATTACAGCTAAAGTAAATCTTAGTCCAATATTTGCGCGTATCTCATTTTGGGATTCAAATGTCATTGAAATAGGTAGATCAAAATTGAGGTCTCCGATATTAAAAAAATCTAAATTGCTTAAATTCTCTCCTGCTGAAAATGTTGTTACAGCTGAATTATATCCAACGCTTGCAAATCCAGTAAGCATTAAAATATTTCTAGATAATATTAAGTTAATATTCATTGCTTGAACATCAATATTTACAGCTTGATCTAAAATATTAATTTCAGTATTTAATTGTGTATATCCTGCTTGCAATGAAAGACTAAATGGAATAGTATTTCCAATGATTGGTATCCACTGAAGAATATCATGTTTAAATCCTAGGCCCCACATACTTATTTCACCTTTTCCTATAAATCCACCATTGTATTTATAGTTTGGAATATAGCGTCCATTTAGTTCTGTCTTTTTAAATAAGCCTACTCCAAAATTTAGTGTTGGTATTGGAAGAAATGAAACTCCATTGTTTTGATTTGGCATTGTAAATTGTTCTCCTTCATATTCTATGGTTGCTCCATTACCTTTACCTAAGATTGTTGGAGTGTTTAGATCAGTAGAAGAGAAATTTTCTATTGAATTAGGGTTAAAAGATTTTTTCCCAGCAGGTATAGTTAAGATATTTAAAGTAATTGTAGCGTCAAAACCTCCAAATCTATGAGGTCTTGCTGTATTATACCAACCATTATTTAGTGAGGCTCCTAAGCTTTCCCCAAGGGGTGTTAGGTATTGATGTAAAAATGCTTTAGCATCTGTAGTGTTTTGTACACTTATTTGAGCGTATACTGTTAGATTTAATAATAATACAAATATTAAAGTCAGTATTTTGTGCATGTTTATTATTTTGCTAAGAGTGATGTGTACTCAACTTGTAGAATCTCATAATTTGAGGTGTCATAAATATATGCAATCACATTCATATTTGTACTTTCCCAATTACCAGCATTTCCATTACCCTGAACAAGTACATCTTGTGAATGTTGAATATTTTCATTTTCAAGATCTGTAAGATTTATTGAATATGAATGTTCAAAAATATCTCCATCATCAATATAGGTACCTCCACCTGATAAATTCTCACCCCAAGTAGAAGTTAAAATTGTTCTTAGAACATGTTTGTGAATATAGGTATCATCATCTATATCTCCATCTTTTTGCCAATTAGTAATTTGATCTTCTGCAAGGCAGACAACTATTTTATAATTTCCAGTTAATGTAGTAAGCGCTTCAGTTGTAATATTTATATCACCAGTATTTCCAATAACTGTAGAATTGATAGTGATTCCTAATTGCACTTCTTTGTCTAATTCATCACTAACTATTGCGAGCCACTGGCCGTAATCTTTTCTATGATTTAAACTAGAATAATCTATTCTATTAACCATCCCTTTTGGTAAACCGTTCTGACTAACTTGAAAGAAATTATCTAGTTCTTCTCCTTCGCTTGTTCTAAAATCATATATAAATTTCTGATCTGGGTTAGCAGATATATCAGTAGGGTAAGGTCTTCCGAAGGTTGTTCCTACATGAAGTGCTAGACCTATAATTTTGGATCCATAAAAATCATGGATAGCATCAAGCTCTCTAGCTGCATCAGGACAGTTCTTGCATAAATGCCCTGTAAAATCTTCAATTAATATATTCTTAACAAATTCAGTAGAGCCTGTGTCTACAGGAACTATTACATCATTCATATAAGGTCCTTCAATTACTTCACATGAATTTATCAGTGCACAAATAAATGCTATATAGATGAGTTTTTTCATATTTAAAAGCTTGATGTTATACTTAGATTGAGGCCATTTGATGAAGGAACAAGTTTACACACACCTCCTACACAAAATATACCTTCTCTTTTTTTACCATATCCAAATTCAAATCTTGTAGAACCTTTAAGAAATCCAAAATTAAAATTCATATAATGTAATCTCTTACTTTCATTTTCATGACCGTAATTATACATGTCTTGAACTGCGAAGAACCAATTAGGAGATATTGTATACTCAGCTGCTGCCATTACCCAGCCTCCTTCCTGTTCGCTGGTTGCAATTTCATCTTTTTTAGCAAATAAAGCCTGAGTTTCAACTCTTATAGTATGTCCTTTTTTAATCTTGTAGCTTAAGTCAAATACCGCAATAGTTGAAGTAAGGGTTCCGTATTCTCCGGGTGTTTTTCCTTCAAGAAAATCTTTGTTATATTTCTGATGAGCAAATACAGCGTTATATTTTACTTTCTTATTTACCTTTTTACTAATCTCAAGATTGATATCTGAAAAATAAAGTTCTTCATCAAAGCTAAAAAGTTTTGGTGTATGCTCGGTATTATCATTGAGCATTGAATAACCTCCTTCTAAGCCATTAATTTTTGAAATATTCAGATTTAGTTTTGTTCCGTATTTACCACCTAGTAATGTCCCTTTATTTATTTTATAGTATATATCTAACTGCACTCCTAATTCTCCCATAGCTTGAGTTGCACATGGATATATTGCTAGTAAGGTGTATGCATGAGGTTTACTTAATGTTGGAATATAGTTCATTATGTATGCCTTACCTGTTCTTTCTCTCTCAGAGAGTAAAAGCATATTATCAGCTCTGTGTATTTCACCAGTTATCCCAAATCCTCTTTGTGAATAGGTAATGCTATTAGTAAATGCACTTCCATTAGCATAGTTCATTTCATCTTCTTGTAATGAATTTATAGGATCATTAATTTTATATGCAAATTCACCAAAATAATTCCATCCACCATTTAAGACATTTAATCTTCCAGCATAAGCACCTACATTTTGAGGAAGAGTAAATTTAGGGTTTGCTCTTTTTTCATATCTACTTATAAAGCTACCACCTAATATATACTTGGTTTTGCTTTTAAGACTAAATGTTTCATTCACATCCATTTCAGCATCGATTCCTCTAAAGATCCCTTCAGCATATGTGAAGTATGTTCTGCTCTTACCAATAAAACCTTTTATACTTAAGCCCTTAAATAGTTTGTATTTTAATCTTACCCCATCCATTGAATTATCTATCCCAAGACCTTTTTCTTCATAGCTTCTAAATATTAGCCCACTACCAAACTGCTCGTAAAAGTTTCCAGCAGTTATTTCTAATCCATCTATAGAGTATGAAGCAAATCTATATGGAATTCCATTTCCTTTGAATTCACTATCATAATCTAGAAGAGCATTTAAATAGCTTTCATACCTCAGTCCAGCAGTAAAGTTGTTATTACTATATAGCAGATTAAAATAAGAATTACTCAAAACTACCTCATCAGCAGCCAAAGCATTAATTGTAGCATCTTCTACATAGCTTTGGAGATTTAAGCTAAAATCTCCGTGAATCTCGCTAGTATTTTGAGCTACTATTCCTAAATTATATAGCGATAGAGCAAATATTAAACAATACTTTTTCATATACTTATTTAACTAAGTGCTCAATTTGCTCATATAACTCATCTTCATCTCCATCAATATATCCTTTATGCTGCCATACAATTTTTCCTTCTCCATTAATTAAAAATGTGTGAGGAACTGTAGATACACCTAAAGCTCTTTTTAGATCTGAGTTTGAGTCTAAATAAACTTCATAGTCCCAATCTGAAGAATTTACATAAGGAGCAACTTTAGACATTGATCGTGTATCATCAATAGAAATAGCAATTAGTTTAACTCCAGTTTCATCTTGCCAGTCTTCATATACTTCTGCAATTGCATTTAATTCTTTTTTACATGGCTTACACCAAGTAGCCCAAAAGCTCATAACCATAGGTTTCCCCTCATTATCTAGGTCTTGAATATTAAATGTATTACCAGCTAATGTTCTTACTTCAACATTGGGTAGATTTCTATCTTGAGCATACGATATAGAATAGCTCACTAGAAAAGTAAATAGAATAATAAGTGTTTTTTTCATGTGTAATAGTTTAAAAATATACAACAAATTTACAAAACTTATATAACAAAAAACCCTAGCATTGCTAGGGTTTTTTGTTAATTAAAGAAATTTCTAATTATTTTGAGACAGTAACTTTTTTCTTAATCACTGCGCTATCAGTTAAGATATTTACATAGTATGATCCGTTAGCTAAACTTGAAATATTAATTTCTGATTTATTATCAGAAGCTAAAACTAACTTCCCAACTAGATTATATATTTCAATGCTTTGAAATACACCGTCAATACTTAGTACATCTTGAGCAGGGTTTGGATATAATGCAAATTCAGTTGTATTTTCATTAATTCCAACAGAACCACCACAAGGGTTAGTTGCATCATCTAAGCATTCTTGCTCAGAGTTGTATGTTCCAGTTCCACCAGTTCCTACATCAACACATCCTAGAGTTGCATCACAATCCCATGCTGG
>CAYNGO010000005.1:0-48973 GCA_964397025.1 uncultured Weeksellaceae bacterium | reverse complement strand
CCCCCGACTTCCTCCTTGTAAGGGAGGCACTCTGAACCAACTGAGTTAATCGCCCGTATTGTTTGCAAATATAAATGATTTAAACAATAATCAACTTATTTATATTAGTAATTATAATATCTCTGCTACTACAAAAGTGCTGCCTCCAATAAAAATAAGATCATCTTTTTTATAATTACTAATTGCATTATTATAAGCATCTTTCACTGAGTTATATGCATTTCCTTGAAGATTTAATTCTAGACTTATCTCTTGTAGTTTACTTGCATTAAATGCTCTATCTATGTTGGCTGCGCAAAAGTAATACATAGCCTCTTTCGGAAGTAGTTTTATAATTTCTATTATATTTTTATCTTTTACAGTACCAAATATAAAATGTAACTTATTAAAATTTATTTTTTTTAATTGCTTAGTTATATTTTTGATACCATCTTGATTATGACCTGTGTCACAAATGATATGTGGGTTTTTTGAAATTATTTGCCATCTACCATTAAGTCCTGTGTTTTTTACAACATTTTTTAATCCTTTATAAATATTTTTATTATCAATATTCCAATTTAACACCTCAATGGCTTTTATAGTTGTATTAATATTTTCATTTTGATATTCTCCTTTTAGATCACAAGAAATATTATTATTAATTTCAGAAAAAAATATTTTTGACTTTTTATTATATGCTGTTATCTTAAAAATATCATTAATTATTTTTTCTTGTTTTCTTCCGATAACAACTGGAGTATTTTTTTTTATAATACCTGCTTTTTCTTTTGCAATTTGCTCTAATTTACTACCTAATAAATTTGTGTGATCATATCCGATATTAGTAATTACTGAAAGCTCAGGAGAGATAATATTTGTACTGTCTAATCTCCCGCCAAGTCCAGTTTCTATAATTGCAATGTCAACTTGAGATTCTGCAAAGTAGTCAAAGGCCATAGCAACTGTATATTCAAAAAACGACATATTTATTTTTTCAAATTCAGTTTTATTTTTTTTAACGAATTCAATTACTTGATTTTGACTAATCATTTTGCCATTGATTTTAATACGTTCTCTAAAATCTTTTAAATGAGGCGAGGTGTATAGGCCTGTTTTCAAGCCAGCTTCTTGCAATATAGATGCTAGCATATGAGCTGTTGATCCTTTTCCATTTGTGCCAGCTATGTGTATACTTTTAAATTTTTTATGTGGATCTTTAAGGATATCACATGCTTTAATGATGTTTCCAATATCTTCTTTGTATGCTGCAGCTCCACTTCTTTGATACATTGGTAGCTGAGAAAAAAGATAATCTAAAGTATCTTTGTAGATCATTAATTAAGTTGAAAGTTGTAAATTATTTTACCTTGTTGTCTGCTAGGAGCAGACTCTTTTGGACTGAATTTTGTTTTTAAGGCAGCCTCTCTAGCTCTTTTAATTAGCTGTTCATTTAATGTTGTAGATCCTTTTACGCCTGCTATTGCATTTATTACATTTCCAAGTTGATCTACTGTTATTTCTACAACCACTTTACCCTCTAATTGAACTTTGTAAATAGGTTTTGCTTTGTATGATACATTTCTTCCTAAAAGTTGATATGCTAATCCATCTATTCCAATACCTCCACCTTCATATTCCGTTGAATTAACATCTCCCTCTATTGAACCTTGATTGCCTTTTTTTTTGTTATTACCATCTGATTTTTTTTGATTTGATTTTTTGCCAGTATAAAGAGCTTTTTTATTAATTACAGGTTCTACTGGCTTAACTATAATCTCTTCTTGTTTTTCTTCAGGTTTTTTTTCTTCTACTTTTTCTTTTTTAATTTCCTTAGGGACTTCAATAACTTCAGTTTCTATAGTTTCTTGAGTAATTATTTCTTGTTCAACTTCGATGACATCTTGAATAACTTCTTCAATTATTGGATTTGATTCTTTGGCATCTTCTTCAGGTTGCACCTCTTCAAAGCCTTGATCACTAAATCCAAAGTTAATTGATATTCCTTCTTCTGGCGGGGGAGGGATGCTATAAGTCAAACCCATAAAAAGAAATGCAACTAATAATAGTAAATGAAAAATAATTGTTCCAACAACTCCATTTCTTTTGTTTTTCTTTTCAGAAGAACTCATTTAATTAGGTTTTGTAGCTAGTACTATTTTATATTTATTTCTGTATGCGATGTCCATGACTTTAACAACAAATTCAATAGCTACTGTTTTGTCTGCATGTAATATTATTGCTGGATCTATTTCATTTGCAAGCATGCTCTTAAGCTCATTTTCTAAATTAATTTCTAAAGTTTTATTTTCATTAATATAAAATTCTAATTCTTTATTAATTGATACGGAAACTGTTTGTTTTTCTAGCGTTTTAGATTTACTATTTGGTAGTAATAGTTTTAATGCATTTGGACTTACTAGAGTAGATGTTAGCATGAAAAATATCAAAAGCAGAAAAACAATATCTGTCATTGACGACATATTAAAGTTGGGACTAACTTTATTTCTACTTTTTAATGCCATTATTCATTGTGGTGTAATAAATCTAGAAACTCTGTTGTTCTAGCTTCAAGTTGAAATATAACTTTATCAACCTTACTTACTAGAAAGTTATAAGCTATGTATGCGATAATACCTACAATTAATCCGCCTACTGTAGTAACCATCGCAGTATAAATTCCTTTTGAAAGCATTTCTACATCAATATTTCCACCGGCACTTGCCATTTCATGAAAGGCTACTATCATTCCTATTACTGTTCCTAAGAACCCAATCATAGGAGCTGCCCCAGCAACTGTGGCTAAGTTAGCTAGATTGTTTTCCATTTTATAGACCTCGAGTTTCCCTTGATTTTCAATAGCAGCTGAAATATCTGTCATAGGCTTGTCAATTCTATCTATTCCTTTTTCAATCATTCTCGATACAGGATTATCTGTATTTTTACATAAAGTCTTTGCTGCTTGTATATCTTTTTGTTCTACAAAGTTTTTTATACTTTTTAAAAAACTTTCATCTTCTAAACTTGCCTTTTTAATTGTTGAGTATCTTTCAAAAAGTATATAGATTGCGTATATAGAAAGCAATGCAAGTGTCCCCATTATAATATTACCTCCAACACCTCCAGAACTTATCAGCTCGATAACTGATAAAGTTTTTTCTTCAACAATCAAACTTGAAATAGAATCAGTTTTTAATGGAATTTGTAATAAGATAATGTTCATATTTTAATTTTTAATAAAACGTATGTACTCTTTTATTTATTGCATGAATATGTATGTAGCAGCACCGGCTGCATATCCAATTAGTGCAAGAAATGAAATATTTTTTACATACCAAATAAAATCAATTTTAAGTATTCCCATTACAGCAACTCCAGCTGCAGATCCAATTATTAATACTGACCCACCAGTACCAGCGCAGAATGCTAGGAATTCCCAAAATTTACCATCACTTGCATAAAGCCCTGTCTCAGCAATAGGATACATCCCCATGGCTCCAGCTACTAAAGGAACATTATCAACTATAGAAGATAGAAGCCCAATAATTATATTAATGATATAAATGCCTTCAGCTGTTTGTCCATTGAAAGTTGTATCTAAATATGTAGCTACAATATCTAAATGACCAGCAGACTGTAATGAGGCTACAGCAAGTAATATTCCAAGGAAAAAGAAAATTGTAGGTGTATCTATTTTTTTTAATACTCCAATTACTGAGAGTTGTGATTTTTGCTCATGATTCTTGCTTCTATGTATGATTTCAGTTACTAACCATAAAACACCTAAAGAAAACATCATTCCTACATATGGTGGGAGATGGGTGACTGTTTTGAAAAAAGGAACAAATAATAAGCCAATTACTCCAAGCCAGAAAATTAAATTTCTTTCAAATGAGGTAGTTGGGTTTTTTTTATGTTCTTCAAGAGTTTCTGCGTTAGGTCTTTCAATGTCTCCTTTGAGTTTAAAAGTGAGGTAAATCAATGGAACTACTGCACACACTACAGATGGGATAATAATCGATGTAATTATATTACCAGCACTAACCTGACCACCAATCCAAAGCATAATTGTTGTGACATCACCGATTGGAGACCATGCCCCACCAGCATTCGCAGATAGAATAATTACACCTGCAAAAAGCCAAAGTGTTTCTTTATCTTTAATAAGTTTTGGTAAAAGTGCTGCCATTACTATAGATGTTGTTAGATTATCAAGTACAGCTGAGAAAAAGAAAGTAATAATACTTAAGATCCAAATTAGATAAACTTTTTTATTAGTAGTTATTTTATTAGTGATTATAGAAAATCCTTCATGAGCATCTACAAGCTCTACTATTGTCATAGCTCCTAAAAGAAAAAATAATATTTCTGCAATATCAACAATGTGATGTTGTATTTCATGAGTCAAAGTGTGTTGATCTACTCCTGAGAAAGCAAATAGAGCCCATCCAAGCCCACCTATAATTAATGCAGAAGCTGCTTTGTCAACTTTTATTGGGTGTTCAAATGCAATGGCCATGTAGCCTAAAACAAAAACTACAATCATTAGAGTAAATATCATATTCTTTTGGTTTAATTATTTTGCTGCAAATATACTGATGTAGATGGGAAGGCAAAATCACTATTATGTTTTTTTACAATATCCATTATTTTATAATTAATATCTTGTTTAGCATTTATTAAATCTTCCCATTTAGGACTGTTAACATAGTAAATGACAAGTATATCTAATGAGCTTGCACCAAACTCTTGAAACCTTACTCTACCATCATCATTAGTTTTTGGATGTATGTTAATCATTTCTTGTAACTCTTCAACTATTTTTTTGATTTGATCTGTGGATGTTGAATAGGTTAAGCCAATATGAAATTTCACTCTTCTAACTGGTCTTAATCCTAGATTATCAAGCTCTGCATCAATCATTTTTTTATTTGGAACAGTAACAATACTTCTATCAAATGTTGTGATCCTGGTACTTCTAAAGCCTACTTTTGCAACTTTTCCAGTTACATTTCCAACCTGAACAATATCACCCACTGTAAATGGTCGGTCAAAGAAAATAGTAAATGATCCTAATAGATTTTCTAGACTTTCTTTAGAGGCCATAGCAATTGCAATTCCACCTATACCTAATCCAGTAGCTAGTGCTGTGATATTTATTCCAAATACATTTCCAAGAACAATAAATAGAGCAAAAATTATAATAATTACCTTACCAATTTCAGTAGCAAAAGGAATGAGTTGATCATCCATTTTATTTTCAGTTAACTCTGCTCGTTTTTTAAGAATTAAGCCAATATAATCAACTACTTTAAGGAAAATATTAAATATTGCATAAATGTAAATTAAAGAGAATATTTTTATTGTTATATTATGTATTCCAAATTTACTTTCTTTACCTATCTCTAGAAATGATGGAAATTCAAGATGAGATGATCCAATGTAAATAATACATAGCATAATAAATAGACCTATTGGTTTTGTAAGTAGCTCATCAAACTTATCAATACCAACACTACTGCCTTTCTTGCCAACTAACTTGTAAAGTAAATGACTAAGGTATTTAGAAAGTAATTTTTTAAAGATTAAGCCAATAACTATTGTTGATAAGAAAAAAGAATATTGCTGTAAAGAATTACCAAAAAACTCAGTTGCCAAAATAGATTGATTCATAATTACTTAAGTTTATTTAATGCAATTTCAAAAGCAGTTTTTGCAAGATTAGTTTTTGTATTATTTAGTTTATATGCTTTTTCTAAAGCTACTTTAATTGTTTTAGATACTGCATCAAATATAGCAAAATCATTCATTTCAATATTTTCCTCCATTAGATATGAGAATGTTCTAGCCATTCCACAGTTTGAAATAAAATCAGGAATTACACTGATTTTGTCATCAGCCTTTTTTGCAATAGGGCCAAAAAATATTTCTTTATCTGCAAAAGGAACATTGGCTCCAGCTGAAATTACTTCTAAATTGTTTTTAATCATATTATCTAATTGCTCATCAGTTACTAATCTAGATGCTGCAGCAGGAATAAATATTTCAGCTCCAACCTTCCATATGTTTTTATTTATTGTAGTAAATGATTGAACTTCTGAATCATTTAGAAAATTAGATTTTCTATTTTTTAATAATTCAGATATTTTATCAAATGAAAACCCATCTTTATTTATAAGACCTCCATTTTTATCTATTATTCCAACAATGGTAGCACCTGCCTGTGCTAGATAATATGCGGCGGTTGCAGCTACATTGCCCCACCCTTGAATAATAACTCTTTTTCCTTTAATTGTGCCGCCATAGATATTATAGAAATGAATAACTGATTCGCATACACCGTAGCCAGTTATAAGGTCTCCAACACAATATTTTGTAGAAATTTTTGGTGCTAAACTTTTTGTTGTTACTGCTAAAGGAACCCCTTTAGAAAGTTGATTAATTATTTTTATTTTTTCCGCTCCTTCAAGATTTAAGTGTCCATTTATTATCCCCTCAAGTGGGAATAAAATACCTTCATCTTTACAAAAAGGAATTACCTCATGAACTTCATCAACATTCATATCTCCCCCTGTGCCATAGTAAGTTTTGAGAATTGGTTTTGCAGCTTTAAACCATCTTTTTAAAACCCCAGTTTTTCTTGGGTCTTTTGGGTCAAAATTAATTCCGGATTTACCACCTCCAATATCTGGGCCTGAAACTGTAAATTTAACTTCCATGGTTTTGGCTAAAGCAAGTACTTCATTTCTAGAAACTCCAACTCTCATTCTTGTTCCTCCTGCAGCTGAACCACCCCTTAATGAGTTGATAACTAGCCATCCTTGCGCTTCAGTTTCGCTATCATTCCACTCGAAAACAATCTCTGGTTTTTTATCTTCAAATTCCCTCATCAATTTCTCCATAGATATTTTAGTTTTTTTAAAGTGCTGCAAATATAATATTAGTTTGTCAAAAATGGTTGATTTATCTCACCTCCACAGCTATCTTTTAATGCTCCTGTTACTTCTTTTAAACAATTATTTTCTTCTCGTATTCTTAAAACACCTAAAAATCCAAATATTAGAGCTTCTTTAAAATCTATGATATGATTTTCAGCAATAATAATTTGTGATGTAGAATTTTCTTTTATTTTTTCACATAAAAAGCTATTGTGAGCACCGCCCCCGCTAATTAATACAGAATTATCTATCAACAATCTTCCAATTTGAAAACCAATATGCTCATAAAATGTTGCTAGTAAATCTTTAGCTGACAATAGTTGGATTTCTGTTAAAGATAATATGTTTTTTTCTAACCATTCCCTAGAAAGAGACTTTGGTTCTTTCTGTTTGTAAAAAGTTATATTATTTAATTTACCTAAAAGTTCTTTATTGCAATGACCTTGTCTTCCAATATCACCATTATTGTCATATTCCAGATCTAATTTACGTGATATGTGATTAAGAATGATATTTGCAGGGCAAATATCAAAGGCTTTAATTTGATTCTTTTGTTTAATTGAAATATTTGCAAATCCACCTAAGTTAAGGCAGTATTTATATTCAGTAAAAAGATGAAGATCCCCAATAGGGACTAGAGGAGCTCCTTGACCATTTAGTTGTACATCAAGTTCTCTAAAATTTGAAATTGTTAACTTATTTGTTTTGTTTGCAATTGCTTGTCCATCACCAATTTGTAACGTAAAATTATTCTCAGGCTGATGAAAGATTGTATGTCCGTGTGAGCAGACAAAATCATACTTAAATTTGTTTTTATCTGCAAATTTTCTTACCTCATCACCAATTAGTTTTCCGAAAAGAATACTTGTTTTTTTTACTTCTGATATTGGTTTTGTATGTAGTTTTTTTAGAATATTAATCCACTTTTCAGAATATTTAATAGTAATTCCTTTATTAATTTTGTAATTCCAATTTTGCTGTTTTTTAAAGGTGCATTTTACTATATCTAAACCATCTAATGATGTACCAGACATAACACCTATTATTGAATACTTACTAATCTTACTCATCTAGAATCAAAGATAGTTGAAAAAGTGTATTTTTGTTAGTCATATTTAAAAATATAAAGAATGAATTTTGATTTAACAGAAGAGCATAAAATGATTAGAGATGCTGCAAGAGATTTTGCTCAAAATGAATTATTAGATGGAGTTATTGAAAGAGATGAGAATCAAACTTTTCCTGAGGAACAGATTAAAAAATTAGCTGGATTAGGTTTTTTAGGAATGATGGTTAGTCCCGAATATGGGGGTGGTGGTATGGATACAATATCTTATGTTTTGGCTATGGAAGAGATTTCTAAAGTTGATGCTTCTACTGCTGTAATTATGTCAGTTAATAATTCACTTGTATGCTGGGGTTTAGAAACCTTTGGCTCTAAAGAACAAAAAGATAAATATCTTAGAAAGCTAGCAACTGGTGAAATTATTGGAGCGTTTTGTTTATCTGAACCAGAAGCCGGCAGTGATGCTACCTCACAACAAACAACAGCGATAGATAAGGGTGATCATTATCTTTTAAATGGAACTAAGAATTGGATTACAAATGGAAATTCAGCTTCTTTCTATTTTGTTATTGCTCAAACAGATGTTTCTTTAGGTCATAAAGGAATAAATGCTTTTATTGTTGAAAAAGATATGCCTGGTTTTATTGTAGGTAAAAAGGAAAATAAATTAGGAATTAGAGGTTCAGATACTCACTCGATTATGTTTACTGATGTTAAAGTTCCAAAGGAAAATAGAATAGGTGAAGATGGTTTTGGTTTTTCATTTGCAATGAAGACATTATCTGGTGGAAGAATAGGGATCGCCTCTCAAGCATTAGGGATTGCCTCTGGATCATATGAGCTTGCGCTAAAATATTCAAAAGAAAGAAAGGCTTTTGGTAAGGAAATATCCAAGCACCAAGCGATTGCTTTTAAATTAGCTGATATGGCAACAGAGATTGATGCAGCTAGACTATTATGCTTAAAAGCAGCTTGGCTCAAAGATAATGGGTTGAATTATGATAAAGAAGGTGCTATGGCTAAGGTTTTTGCTTCTGAAACTGCAATGAAATCATCAACTGAAGCTGTGCAAATACATGGAGGTTACGGTTTTGTAAAAGAATACCATGTTGAACGATTGATGAGAGATGCTAAAATTACTCAAATTTATGAAGGAACATCTGAAATACAACGTATCGTCATTTCTCGTTCTATTTTAAAATAGAATATTATGAAAAAATATTTTTTACCACTTGTTTGTTTTGTTTTTATTAATTCAATAGTTCATGCTCAAGATATAAATAATTCTCAAAAAAACAATTTAACTTTTTTAAAGTTTTTACCATCATCAACTAGTGCAGAGGACTTAAGGCCAAGTGATATTCCAAGTGAGCAGGTACTTAAACAAATGGGTTTTAGTGACAAGGAAATCACTCAAGCATTAGATTTTAAGTTTAGTAAAGGAATGTATAGTAAAAGAAATAATTTATCCTCTGATACAACATCTAATGTCCATAAGTTATACTTGTCTTTTGATGATACATTGGTAATAGATTCTGTAATTTACCCTAAAGCAAAAGTTTATGGGCAAGACGTATTTAGAAATAATGAACTTGCTTTTTACCAGAAAGCCTTAGATGCAAAAGCTCCTGAGAATTATAAAGTTGGCCCAGGTGATGAAATAAGTATTTCAATATGGGGATTTAATGAGTTTTCAGAAACCTTAGAGGTAGATGCTCGCGGTTATATTTCTCCAAGTTCATATGGAAGAATTTATGTTAAAGGAATTACATTTAAAAATATGCGTTCTATTTTGAAGAAAAAGTTTAGCACATTTTTTGACATGCAAAATTCTGAAATAGATGTTTCTTTATCATATTCAAAAGTTATTACTGTTAATATTGTTGGTGAAGTATATAATCCGGGATCTTATGTGATACCTTCTATAAACACTGCTTTTAATGCTTTAATTGCTGCAAATGGACCAACACAATTGGGTTCAGTTAGGAATATTTATATTAAAAGAAATGGTCAAACAGTCGACTCTTTAGATATTTATCAATTTCTCTTTAATCCAGATAAATCTAGTGATATTTATTTGCAAGATGGAGATTATTTATTTGTTCCTCCTTCTAAAAATCTTATAGAAGTATCTGGAGCTGTTAATAGACCCTATACTTACGAAGCAAAAGATGGGGAATCAGTTTATAATCTTATAGAATATGCTGGTGGTTTTTCATCTATGGCATTTAGAGATCTAATTACATTAAAAAGAATAGATTATAATGAAATGAAGGTCTATGATATTCATCAAGATGATACTGACACTGAAATTGTAAAGAATGGAGATGAATTAATAGTTAATCATATATCAAATAAAATTTCTAATGTTATTACTGTTAATAGTGATGTTGGTGTAGCAGGAGAGTATGAATATAAGAATGGAGAAAAAATTCTTGAATTATTAAAAAGATCAAAATGTATTTCTCAGAAAACATTTTTAGAAAAAATTTATATTATTAGAATAAATAAAGATAGAACTAAAACACATTTATCTGTAAATTTAGATGAAATCCTAAATAATCCAGATTCAGATGACAATATATTAATGCAAGAGTATGATATTGTTCATGTTTTATCAATTGATAATTTTGATGATGATTTTGATATATCTGTTGATGGAGCTGTTAGAAATCCAGGAACCTTTAGTTATGGTGATGGTATGAGTTTGCAATCTGCACTTATACTTTCTGGAGGTTTAACTCAGGAATCTCAAGGTAGTAGAGTAGAGATTTCTAGAATTATGGAATACGATATAGCAAAAAATAAATTGAAACCTAGAAGAGCAATTGTAAAGAATGTAAAGATTGGTGACGATTTGGTTTTAAGTAGTGAGGCTGAAGCCTTTATATTACAGCCCTATGATCAGATATTTGTAAGATCGAATCCTGATTTTGAGCCTGTAATAAATGTAAAAATACTTGGTGAGGTAAAGTATCCTGGAACTTATTCTGTGTTAAGGAAAAATGAAAAAATATCTTCTCTCATAAAGCGAGCTGGTGGTTTAACTAATTATGCATATGTTGATGGAGTGAAGATGTATAGAGAGTTTCACGTTATAAAAGATGAAGTAAGTAACAACAAAGAAATGAATATTTCCAATGATCTTAAAGAATCAATTTTAAATGATCCTAATTCTGCATCTATCTATGCCGTAGAGCTTGAAAAACAATCTCTTGAATTTTTTGAGCAAGAAACAATGATTAGAGATAAAGAAATCCAGCTAGATATGGTTTACCTTAACCTAGATAAAGCTTTAAAATCTCATAGCTCCAAGCATAATCTTGTTTTAAATGAAGGTGATAGTATAGTAATTCCAAAAACTATGGATGTTGTACATATTTCTGGAGAGCTTATGAACTTAAAAGGAAATTCAATTAGTGCTCCTTTTTTTAGTAGTAAGAGAGCGAATTATTATGTTAAAAATTTCGCTGGAGGATTTAGTAGAACAAATGATAGAAGTAATACCGTTGTGGTTTATCCAAATGGAATAGCTAAAAAATCTAAAAATTTCATATTATTTAATTTATCTCCAAAAGTAACAAAGGGCTCAACTATTATGGTTACCACTAAAAATAAAAGATCTAAGAAGAAAAATAAAAATAATATTGACTGGAATCAGCAAATTGAAAACGCTATGCTTAAGCTGTCAGCTATTTTAACACTTTGGGTTTTAGTTGATAGAGTTCAAACGCCTTAAATAATGTCCGATAAAGAAGAAATACAATTAAAAGAAATTTTTCTAAAAATAGGAGAGTTAAAGAAAGAGGTTTATTCTTATAGTTTTCAAATTATTTGCTTGATTATTTTAATTGTATCAATTTCTGCTGGAGCTTCATACATTAAAGATGCTAAATATAAATCAGAGCTTACTTTTGTTGTAGAGGATAAACAGCAATCATCTCCTTTGTCATCTATGACAGGATTAGCTAGTCAGTTTGGTTTAGAAATGTTTAGTAATTCAAACTCAACTTTTAGTCAGAAAAATATAATGGAGTTATTAAAATCTCGAGGTGTTATCTCAAAGGCTTTAATGCAAACCGCATATATTAATAATAAGCATGATTTGTTTATTCATCATTATTTGACAATTTATAATTTAAAAGAAGATTGGAATAATGATAATCAATTAAAAAATCTCAATTTTAATGATAAACCTACCGTTACGCATGACAGTATTACTGCTTTAATTTGGGATAATATTATTGAAAATGATTTATTTGTTAATATTAAAAATGACGAAACAGATATTATTTATTTATCTTTCTATTGTAAGAATGAATTATTTGCTAAATTATTTTCTGAGAGTTTAATTTACGAAATGAGTAGGATGTATATTTCTTACCAAACAAAACAATCTTCAAATACAATTGAATTTTTACAAAATCGCGCTGATTCTGTTTTTCTTGAATTACAGGATTCTGAACAAGAATTTGCCCGTATTAAAGATATAAATCAGAGAATAATTAAAGCCTCTGGTAGATTAAAAGAACTTCAGCTAATGAGAAATGTTGAGGTTTTAAACACTATGTATCTTGAATTAGTAAAGAACTTAGAGATTTCTAAGATGACTTTGTTAAATCAAACCCCTATCATTCAGGTTATTGATAAGCCAATCTTGCCATTAGAAAACACAAAAATGTCAATTGCTTTAGTTATGATGATAAGTTTTATATTAGCTATGATAGTATCAATTTTATATATTGTACTAAGGAAGCTAGTAAATGACAGTTTGAATTAAAGTTGTGTTATTACCTTTTCTAAAGCTACAGATCTTGAGCCTTTTAATAATATTGTACTATTTCTAATAGAGTTTTTTTCTACATGTTTATTGAAATGTTCAACTGTTAAAAAAGAATTTGATTTTTTTAAATTAACAAATTCCTTGCCAATATAAAATGTAGTGAGATTTAATTTTTGTACTAACTCTATTATACTAAGATGCTCTTTTTTTGAAAAATTACCAAGCTCACCCATTTCTCCAAGAATACAAATTTTATTTTGATTTTTAATTTTGTAAAAAGATTCTATCATTTTCTGCATGCTAGAAGGATTAGCATTATATGCATCAAGTATTACAGTATTTGTTGCAGTTTGTATTACTTGAGATCGATTATTGTCTGGCCTGTATTCAGATATTGCTCTTTTAATATTTTTTTTATCTATTTTGAAATAATTTGCAACGCATATTGCTAACATAATATTTTCAAATTGATATTCTCCAATCAAATTTGTAGAAATTTCAATTTCATTATATAAGACACTTACATACGGATTACTATTTTTCAGTACACCATTGGTTTCTCCTTTTTTTCCATATGATATAGAATTAATGTTTTTAGCAATATCATTTAATATGTTGTCATTATTATTGATGAAAACTTTACCATTTTCTTTGTGGATATAATCGTATAATTCTTTTTTTGTTTTTCTAACACCTTCAATATCTTTAAATCCTTCTAAGTGAGCTTTTCCAATGTTTGTTATTATACCATAATTTGGTTTTGCAATTTCACATAAAAAACTAATTTCTTTTTCATGATTTGCTCCCATTTCAATGATCGCTATCTGATGGTTTTTATTAATCTCCAATATCGTTAGAGGAACTCCAATATGATTATTTAAATTTCCTTTTGTAGCTGCAGTTTCTAATTCCATAGATAAGCAGCTATTAATTAATTCTTTAGATGTTGTTTTGCCATTTGTGCCAGTAATAGCTATTACTGGTATTGATAATTGATCTCTGTGATATTTTGCAAGTTCTTGTAGACATTTCAGCCCATCTTTAACTACTATATAATTCCCATTCTTTTTATATTTTGAGTCATCTATTATTGCGTATTTACTACCCTTTTTTATTGCTTGTTCAGCATATTTATTTCCATTAAAATTATCTCCTTTTAAGGCTATAAAAATTGAGTCTTTGATTATATTTCTACTGTCAGTAGAAATTATAGGGTAGTTTAGATATATTTTATATAGTTCAGTTATTTTCATGTGAAAAAAAAACTCCATATTAAATGGAGTTTTCTAACTAAATTTTATTGTTTTTTAATTCTTCTTACTATAATCAGCTCCTCTTCTTTGATTTTCTTTATAGTTGCTTTTAGGAGCACCAACTCTATCCATAGCACATCTAAATCCAATAGCATCAGAAGATTGGTCTTGATCAAGGAATCTTCTTGTTCCTGGATTTAGCCAGTATGCTCTATCCTTCCATGATCCCCCTTTGTATACTCTTGTTCTATCTGTTATTAGTGACGAGCTTCCATAGTCATACATTTCACCACTATTACCAGTTTTTGCTGCATCTTTATATTTAGATGCGTTTTGATTCCACTTATCTAATTTAACTCTCGAAGTATCTTTATCAGATTTCTCACTTAAAAAATTGTTCCAGTCAATACCCATTTGAGATTCTATATCACCATCTAAATAGTTAATATTATCAGATTTTTTGTAATTTCTTCTATAAGCATTGTCCTGAACATCAACATCAGTCATTATCATTCTTCCTAAACTATCTTTCTCAGCTAGAAATCCATCTTCGTCTGTTAGAGGTGTTTGATATACATTTCCTCTAAAAGGTCTATGATCTGTTGTTGTAGTTTGTTCTGTTACTGGTCTGTAAACATCCATTACCCATTCAGAGACATTTCCTGCCATATTGTATAGTCCATAATCATTAGGCCAGTAATGACGAACATCTGTTGTTATATCAGCATTATCATTAAGATTTCCAGCTACACCCATATTATCTCCTCTACCTCTTTTAAAGTTAGCCATTATCTCACCCTGGTTATTTTTATTACTATTTCGTAATGATGAACCATTCCAAGGAAATATTTTGCGATTTGCAACATTTTCTTCATTTGTATTTCCTACATATCCTAATGCTGCAAATTCCCATTCAGCTTCAGTTGGTAGTCGATATTTCGGAAGTAATATTCCATCACCCATATTTACTTTTCTGAACTTTTCTCCAGTTGATGGGTCTAGGTTTCTTAATAATCTACCTTCAATACCATCATATTGCCCAGAAAGGTATGCTTCGGTATTAAATGTATTGTCATCTATCTGTTCATTGTCTTCTTTTAAAATACCTTCATTTATTAAAATTCTTTCATTAACCCTGTCAGTTCTCCAATTACAGAAGTCATTTGCCTGTGCCCATGAAACACCGACAACAGGATAATTTATATATGCAGGGTGTCTTAAGTAGTTAGTTACAAAAGGTTCATTGTAGCCTAATTTATCTCTCCACACTAATGTGTCAGGTAACGATTTTTTATATACTTCAGGATATGAACTATTATATACACGTTTTATCCAAAAAAGGTACTCTAAGTAATCAACATTTCTTACTTCTGTTTCATCCAAATAAAATGATGATACAGTTACTTTCTTTGGAACATTGTTCCAGTCATACATAACATCTTGTTCAATTCTACCTTGAGTAAATGATCCTCCTTCTACAAAGGTTAGTCCAGGACCAGTCATTTGCTCTTTAAAGCTTGTGTTTACTTCAAAACCTCCATTTTTAGAATTATTATAATCCCATCCTGTAGAAGATGTGTTTTTTCTAGAGCATGAGCTAATTATAAAAAGTATACTGATTGCTAAGATTAATTTATTTATTTTCATTTTTTGTATATTTTAAGTTCTAACTAGAATTGTGGGCAACTTATTGTGTTAAATGATTTAGATCTAGATGTGGTAGGCATATAAAGAGTGAAAGATATCTCATGAGCCCCTAAAGTGTTACTATTCTTTAAATTGCTGACTGTGATGTCATAGCTATATCCAAATTTAAAGTTATCTTGAATTAAACCAACCATAAGAATAAAAGCATCAAAGTTTTCTATACTATTTCTTGCCCATAAACCACCAACAACTGGACCTCTGTAAACATAAACTCCATAATTAAATTGCTGAAAGTCTTGCTGAGTCTGATATAAGAAATTGGGAGAAATTGTTGTTACATTATTTGAATATTTGTTAAGAGGAAAATTACCTCCGGCATGAAATGTAAATTTAGAGGGTAATTGACTTTCACTAATAAAACCTTGCTCTGGTTGAGTTAAATGATGTGCAGCAAAACCAAAATATAAGTTATCTGTGTATCCGATAAAACCAGTAGAAAAGTCAGGATATTGCACGCTACTTGGATTATTGTCAATATTTTCTTGAGTAGGATAGATAAAACCATATTTTTGATCAATCATGTCACCAAAAGTTAATTCAGACCAATCAAGGTTTAACATTCTAAAGGAAGCTTCAAAACCTGCTTTAATTGCAAAACTTCTACTTACTTCTAAATTGTATGAATAAATTAATGATGCACTGTTTAACTGAATATTACCATCACCACTTCTGTCATTCATAACCAATATTCCTAGACCACCTCCAATTTTATCTATATGTTTATCATAAGAAACAGATGTAGTTATAAATGTTCTTCCAATCCCCGGCCATTGATCTCTGTAGTTTAAATTTGTTCTGGGAGCCCCTTTAGGAGCAGCACCAGCAAATGCAGGATTAAGATATAATGGATTAGCATAGAATTGACTAAAAGCTGGATCCTGAGCATTTGAATCAATACTAGTAAGCAAACTTACTGCCAACAGAAGTATTAATTTAGATATTTTATTAAACATATAATCGCGTTTTCATGATTTAAACCTCACAAAAATAAACATTTTATTTGTTTTTCCCTTTTACTACCAAGGAAAATGTGAAATAAATAAATAAATCCTGCGTTATTAGCATGATTTAATTATTGCTAATTAGTTTTGTTAATGTCTTAGTTTAGTTGAGATAATATACTTGATTTATATCAGATTATCAGTTTTAATTTATGATTAAACCATATCTTTGTTCTGTAAATACAAATATAATGAGAAAACCATTTTTGATATTAATATTAATTTTTCAAATTAGTTCTTTGTTGTTCGCTCAACAGAATTCAGTACTATTTTCTGGAGATTGGTATAAATTAGGTGTTTCGAGTAGTGGTGTTTACAAATTGTCTTATAGTGATTTGCAAGATTTAAATATTCAGCTAACAGATCTTGATATCAACTCTATTAAAATTTACGGAAATGGCGGTGGAATGTTACCTCACTTAAATTCTGATTTTCGAGAAGATGATTTAGTAGAAAATGCTGTTTTTATATATGACTATAATAATAATGGTTATTTTAATTCTGATGATTATGTTTTATTTTATGGTGAATCTGCTGATGAATGGGTCTATAATGCTTCAACAACTCTCTTTGATTATAAAGATCATCTTTATAGTGATGAGTGTTACTATTTTTTAACTATTGATCAATCTAGTGATGGTAAAAGAATAAACTATAAACCTCAAATAACAAATTATACTAGAATTGTAAACTCATTTAATGACTATAAATTTCATGAGTCAAATTTTGAGAATTTAATTGAATCAGGCAGAGATTGGTATGGAGAAAGATTTGGCATACTTGATAATCAAACTTTCACTTTTAATTTCCCTGACCTTGTATTAAATGATCCTATTTATATTACTACTTCAGTTGCAGCTCGTTCTCTTAACAGTTCTTTTTTTACAGTAAATATTAATTCAGACTTTATATCAAATATTAATATTTCTAATATTGTGTATGATTATGCAACTGAATATGCTAAAAGAATATCAAATACTCAGTCCTATGTTTCTAATTCTGATCAACTAGATGTAGAATTAAAATATAATTATTCTGAAAATAATGCAATAGGTTGGTTAGATCGCATTGAATTAAATGCTAGAAGATCATTAAGAATGAATACTAGTTTTTTAAATTTTAGAGATGTTGAGTCAATTGGTAGTTTAGAGTTAGGAAAGTTTGAAATCCTGAATTCGAATCCTTCAACAACAGTCTGGGATGTTACAGATCCAAAAAATGTAAAGATGATGAATACTAGCATAAACGGGTCTGTACTTTCTTTTATAGATTCAACCAATACTTTAAATCATTACTGTGCATTTAATAATAGTTCTGCAAAACCCAACCTGCTAGGAAAAATAGAAAATCAAAATTTGCATAATATTAGCTTGGATGTAAATTATGTAATTATTTCTCATCCAAGTTTTTTATCAGAAGCAAATAGGTTGTTAGAAATTCACGAATATTATGATAATTTAAATTCAATAGTAGTTACTCCACAACAAATTTATAATGAATTTTCATCGGGCATGCAAGATGTTGTAGCAATCAGAGATTTTCTTAGAATGTTATATAAACGTCAAAATTCTAAATTAGAATATGCTTTATTGTTTGGTGATGGTTCTTATGATAATAAGAATAGAATTGCTAATAATACAAACTTTATCCCTACATTTCAATCTGAAAACTCCCTGTCTCCTGTTGCCTCATTTGTAACAGATGATTTTTTTGCATTATTAGATGATGATGACGGCGATTTAATTAGCGATCTTGTAGATATTGGCATTGGAAGATTCCCAGCTAAAAATTTAAATGAAGCTAAAAATTTAGTTGATAAAGTTGAACGATATTATTCTGAAGAATCTTTAGGTGATTGGCGTAATTCAATTACTTTTATTGCAGATGATGGCGATGCTAAGGATGGGAATCTTCACATGTCTGATGCTGATAAATTAGCTAATTTCTTAGATACAAATAATCAAAATGTAAATATTGAGAAGATCTATTTAGACAATTATCTTCAAGAATCTACTCCGGGAGGCCCAAGAAGTCCTGATGCTCAGCAAGCAATTAATAGAAGTATCGAAAATGGAACTTTTCTTATAAATTACTCCGGTCATGGAGGCCCTCTTGGATGGACTCAAGAAAGAATATTAGAGATAGAGCAAATAAACAATTGGACAAATAAATATAGGTTGCCTTTATTTATGACAGCAACTTGTAAATTTTCTTGTTTTGATAACCCAGCTAAAACCTCTGCTGGTGAATTAGTGTTGTTAAATCCAGATGGTGGTGCAATTGCTCTTTTAACAACAACTAGACTTGTATATGCGTTTCCTAACTACAAGCTTAATGAAAATTTTATGAATGTATTTTGTGAAAAAAATAACGGGGAATTCCCAACATTAGGGCAATTGTTTAAGAAAACAAAAGTTCTAAGTGGATCAAATACTAATAGTAGAAATTTCACTCTTCTGGGAGATCCAGCTTTAAGACTTTCTTATCCTAAATACAATGTTGTTACAACTGATATTTCGGATACTCTTAAGGCATTAGAAGAGGTTACTATAGATGGAAAAATTATAGATTCTGATGGATTACTATTAAGTGATTTTAATGGCATAGTTTACCCTACTGTATTTGATAAAGAAATTACTTCTTTAACTCTAGGGCAGGAGTCATGCACTCCAATGCCCTACCGTAATCAAAATAATATTATATATAAGGGCGAGGCAAGTGTTTATAATGGAGAGTTTTCTTTTTCATTTATAGTACCTAAAGACATTGAAAATAATTATGCTTTGGGCAAAGTAAGTTATTATGCAGTTAATGAATTTCAAGATGATGCAAGTGGACATGATGATTCATTTATTATTGGGGGGTTAGCAGATAATGTAATATATGACTATGAAGGACCATCAGTTTCTCTTTTTATGAATACTCGAGATTTTGTTTCTGGTGGGATGACAAATTCTAATCCTATCTTATTGGCAGATATTACTGATTTTAGTGGAGTGAATACTGTAGGAAATGGAATTGGTCATGATATTATAGCTGTTTTAGATAATAATACAAGTAATCCCTTTATTTTAAATGATTATTACACTTCAGATCTTGATAATTATAAAAGTGGTGTTGTTTCATTTCCATTTGAAGGCTTAGCTGCTGGTGAGCATACAATAACATTAAAAATATGGGATGTTTTTAATAATTCAAGCGAAAAAGTAATAAGTTTTTATGTTAGCGATGGCGATATTTTTACAATCTCTAATTTTCTAAATTATCCAAATCCCTTTATTGATAATACAGAGTTCTATTTTCAGCATAATCAGTCCAATCAAAACCTAAATGTAACTATTGAGATATACTCTATGACAGGTCAGCATATTAAAACACTTGAAGATAATTTTTATGATACTGGATATAGAATTGGTCCAATAAATTGGAATGGTAGTAATAAATATGGTCAAATTGTTAGCTCTGGGCTTTATATAGCTAAATTAAATATTGAATTAGATAATGGGTTTTATGAGACAAAATCGATTAGAATTGCAATAACCCCATAAAAAAATCGTTATCACGATTAATAAAAGAACTACATTTGTAAAATTAAAAATAAAGTATGTTAAAAATTGTTTCTTTAGTAATAGCTGTCATGTTATGCTTTTCTTCAATAGCACAAATTGACGAAACGGGTGAAATAGGTGGTGGTAATTTGAATACTATAACTACTGCAGTACCTTTCTTATTGATATCTCCTGATTCAAAGGCAGGAGCAATGGGTGATGTTGGTGTTGCTACAGCTCCAGATGCTAATTCCTTACATTGGAATCCTGCAAAATTTTCTTTTGTAGAAGATGAGGTTGGTTTTGCAGTTTCTTATGTGCCCTGGCTTCGTGCCTTGGTTCCAGATATTAATCTTTCATATTTAGCAGGATACAAAAAACTAAATGATAATGAAGCCGTAGCAATGGAATTAAGATATTTTACCTTAGGAGATATTACATTCACTGATGTTATTGGTAATAATCTCGGTCAATATAAGCCAAGTGAATTTGCTCTTGCATCAGCATATTCTAGGAAATTATCAGATATTTTTTCTCTTGCTATAACTGGTAGATATATTTATTCTAATTTAACTGGTGGACAATCTGCTGGTGGTATTACGACAAATGCTGGACAATCTATTGCTGCGGATATTGCAGGTTATTATACAAAAAGTATTCGTTTAGCTAAAAAAGATATGAATTTAGCTTTTGGGGCAAATATTTCAAATATTGGTAGTAAGATTTCATATACTGAAACTTCAACAAGAGATTTTATACCAATCAATTTAAGATTAGGTACAGCGCTTTCAACAGAGATAGATGATTATAATAAAATAAGTTTTGCATTTGATATTAATAAACTTCTTGTACCTACTCCTCCTATTTATAACGATTCAATTGATGGTCAAATAGATTTTGGAAAAGACCCTAACGTATCTGTAGTTAGTGGTATCTTTCAATCATTTGGAGATGCTCCAGGAGGATTTAATGAGGAGATGCGTGAGATTAATTTTTCTATTGGTACAGAATACTGGTATGCAGATCAATTTGCTGTACGAGCTGGATACTTTAATGAGCATAATACAAAAGGAGGAAGGAAGTTTTTTACATTTGGTTCTGGAGTGAAGTATAATGTTTTTGCTTTAGATTTTTCTTATTTAATTAACGCTAGTAGATCTATAAATGGTAATAATCCTTTAGCTAACACTATGCGTTTTACATTAATTTTTGATTTTGGTGAGATGGAAAATTTAAATTAACAATGATTTTTAGAACAGGTTTTGGTTTTGATGTTCATCAACTAGTGGAAGGACGTGATTTCTGGCTAGGTGGAATAAAAATACCATACCATAAGGGAGGACTTGGTCATTCTGATGCAGATGTACTGATACATGTTATTTGTGATGCTCTTTTAGGAGCTGCTAATTTAGGCGATATTGGTAAGCATTTTCCTGATACCTCTACAGATTTTAAAGATATTGACAGTAAAATCCTTTTGCAAAATACTATGATTTTAATTAGAGATAAAGGATATGAAATTGGCAATATTGATACGACTGTATGTTTACAGAACCCCAAGTTATCTAAATATATTAATCAGATGAAAACTGTATTGTCAAAATGTATGGATATAGATATTGACTCTATCTCTATCAAAGCAACCACTACTGAAAAATTAGGATATGTTGGAAGAGAAGAGGGTATCTCGGCCTATGCTAATGTGTTAATTAATAAGCTTTAGGGTCTCTTAAGTAGGTTGTTATTACTGCTTGCGCGCAAGTTTCTCCTTCTTTATTTATAGCTAATACTTCATTTTTAATTTCATATTTTCCTTGCGTTTTTAAATTACTTTCTATTTCTTTAATTTGAGAGCTTTTAATTTTAAAATTTAGGAAAAGATTTGAGCTAGCAGGCTGTATATATTTGATTTCAGCATCTTTTACCCAAATAATTAATTTCTTATTTTTTAGTTTAAATATATTATAATACATGGTAGGGAAGTATGGATCACATGCGGAAAATATACTTCCTCCAAAAATTGTTTTATGAAAGTTAATATTAAAAATTGATTTTTTTAAAACTACATTTATCTCTTTGAAATCTAAAGATATTTTTTTAACTCTAATTCTATTAAAAAATAACGGAGGATAGAGATTTAAAATAAGTTTGAGAAGATATCTTTTAGAAATCATAATTAATTAAGATTTTTATGAATCTTCAAAATAAATTTTAAAAATTTACTTTTTATTTACTGGACAAAATTCTCCATTTTTTTCAAAGTATTGAAGTGCGTCAACCATCCTAAGAGCTTCATCAATATTTCTTACTAATGTAAAATGATTGATTATTTGATGTTGAACTATTCCTTTTTTGTCAATTAAGAATAATCCCCTATATGCAATCATTGGACCAGTAGCGATAAGTTGATCATCTTCATCTAATTCATAGTTTCCACATAAGGTTCCATAATTTGTACTAATTGTTTTGGTAGTATCCGCAACAAGAGGATATGTGATTCCTTTAACTCCTCCGTTTTCTTTATTCATATTGAGCCAAGTCATATGAGATTCTTCAGTGTCAGTTGAACACCCAACTATTTCTACATCTCTAGATTTGAAATCATTAATTTTATCTTGGAAATCATGAAGTTCAGAGGGGCATATTCCTGAAAAATCTTTTGTATAGAAAAAGAATACAACATATTTTTTACCAACAAATTGATCTAAGTTAAAATTGTTAACGATTTCATTTCCATTTATTACGGCATTTGCATTAAATGACGGAGCTTTTTTACCTACTAATACTGACATAATTTTATAATTTTATTTGGCGCAAATTTACTATAATAACTTTTGTTTTTTATTATTTAATTAGAATCTATCAAGATTCATAATTTTATACCATGTTTTAGAAAAGTCATTAATGAATTTTTCTTTTGCATCATTGCATGCATAAGTTTCTGCAATTGCACGGAGTTGAGAATTAGAACCAAAGATTAGGTCTGCTCTCGTACCAGTCCATTTCACATCCCCAGTACTCCTATCATGACCTTCAAATAGATTTGTAGAATCTGAGGAAGATTCCCAAGTGGTATTCATGTCTAATAAATTAACAAAGAAATCATTTGTTAGAGCTTTAGTATTTTCAGTTAATACACCATGTTTTTTACCAAGAAAATTGATATCTAAAACTCTCAGGCCAGCAAGCATAACTGTCATCTCAGGAGCAGTTAGAGTGAGTAAATGAGCTTTGTCTAGAAGTAATTCTTCAGCAGGAATATTGCAGTCATTTTTTATATAATTTCTAAAACCATCTCCTTTTGTTTCAAGAACTGCACAAGAATCAATATCAGTATCTTCTTGTCTTGCATCATTTCTTCCAGCTTTAAAATCAAAGTTAATATCATACCCCGCATTCTTCGCTGCATGTTCAACCCCTACATATCCTGCAAGTACTATTAAATCAGCTAATGAAATCTTTTTATTTGACTGTGATTGATTAAATCCTTCTTTAATAGAAGACAATTTTGTAAGCACTATTTTTAGTTTTTTAGGCTGATTTACTTCCCAATCAATCTGAGGTTTGAGTGCTATCCTTGCTCCATTCGCACCGCCTCTTTTATCAGTACCTCTAAATGTTGATGCAGAAGCCCATGCAGTTGATACTAGTTGTGATATTGAAAGTTCTGATTCTTGTATGATTTTTTTTAAAGAAATAATATCTTTTTTGTCAACTAAATCAAAATCTACCTCTGGTATAGGGTCTTGCCATATAAGTTGTTTTGATGGAACTTCAGATCCTAAATATCTGGAAATAGGACCCATGTCTCTATGAGTTAGCTTATACCATGCTCTAGCAAATACATCTTCAAATTCTGCAAGATTTTCATGAAAACGTTTAGAGATTTGTGCATAATTTGGATCTGCTATCATTGCTAAATCTGTTGTAGCCATCATTGGAGCATGTTTTAGTAACGGATCATGAGCATCAGGCACTGTTTGTGCTCCAGCTGAATTTTTTGGCGCCCATTGCTGTGCACCAGCAGGGCTTTTTACTAATTCCCATTCATAACCAAATAATGTATCAAAATAACTATTATCCCAGGTAATAGGTGTGTGTGTCCAAGCTCCTTCTAAACCACTTGTAATTGTGTCAATTCCCTTCCCGCTTTTAAAACTATTTTTCCAGCCAAATCCCATTTCTTCGATTTTTGCTCCTTCTGGTTCTACTCCAACATTAGAAGGATCTCCAGCTCCGTGTGTTTTACCAAAAGTATGCCCTCCAGCAATAAGCGCAACTGTTTCTTCATCATTCATTGCCATTCTAGCAAAAGTTTCTCTAATATCTCTAGCTGATGCTAAAGGGTCTGGCGTCCCATTTGGGCCTTCTGGATTAACATAAATTAAACCCATTTGAACTGCCCCTAAAGGATTGTCTAATTCTCGATCACCACTATATCTTTTATCTTCAAGCCACTCTGATTCTGGTCCCCAATAAATATCTCCCTCTGGCTCCCATATATCTTCTCTACCACCTGCAAATCCAAATGTTTTAAACCCCATTGATTCTAAAGCACAATTACCAGTTAAAATCATTAAATCAGCCCAAGAAATTTTTTGACCGTACTTTTGTTTAATAGGCCATAGTAATCTACGAGCTTTATCTAGGTTTCCATTATCTGGCCAACTATTTAATGGTGCGAATCTAAGAGTTCCTGCGCAAGCACCCCCTCGCCCATCTCCAACTCGATATGTTCCCGCACTATGCCAAGCCATTCTAATAAAAAACGGTCCGTAGTGACCATAATCTGCAGGCCACCAATCTTGTGAATCAGTCATTAAATCATAAAGATCCTTTTTTAATTCAGCGAGATCAAGGCTTTTAAATTCTTCAGCATAATTATAGTCATCACCCATTGGACTTGTCATTGACGAGTTCTGATGTAAAATTTTCAGATTAAGTTGATTTGGCCACCATTTTGAATTAGATTGAACACCCATTTTTGTGTGTTTTTGATCATCAAATCCAAATGGACATTTACCATTTGTGTTTTTAGTAGAATCTGTATTGTCTTCCATATTTTTATTTTATCTAGAAATTTATTGGGATTTTTAAATTAAAAATCAGCTCTCACAAATCTAAAAAAAAAAGATAAAATGAATATTTTAAAATATTGTAAACTAATGTGTTATTGGAAATTTAGAAACATTCTAAATTAGAAGTAATTATTACTATTTTTTAGATGCTAATTATAGCTACTGTAACACCAAGTATAATACATAAGATTTTAGATTTTGAGAATTGATGACCATTACTAGATTCAAATATTATTGTAGTTGAAATATGTAACAAGATACCTACAACTACAGCCATAATTTCATTGCTGTAAACATTAAGACCTTCTATAAAACTACTTGCTAATACACCAAGTGGAGACATGAGCGCAAAAATTAAGAGGTATAAATAGGCTTTAATTCTACTTGTTCCATTTTGAAGAAATATAGTTAATAGCACTATTGAAACCGGTAGCTTGTGCATAATGATACCTGTTAATAATCCATTATGAGCATGATCGTGTAAATGACCTGATAACGGAATTCCTTCTACAAATGCATGTATACTTAAACTTATTAGAACAGATATTGGAATAGTACTATTGTGATGATAGTGGCCATGTTCAATACCTTTAGAGAAATATTCAAGAATAATTTGAAAAAGAAAGCCTCCTAAAATGAATAATCCTGTAGAATGACTATTTCCACTTTGAAACACCTCTGGTAAAAGATGTTGCGTAGTAATAGAAAGTAGGTATGCACCACTAAATGTTAGCAGTAAATTTATATTTTTTGTTTTTTCTACCTTAAATAACTCGACAATTATTGCTGCTAATATAACAGAGGTAAATAATAAGATTATTGTCGTAATATTCATTTCTTAGCTATTAAAATTAATCTTTCAGATTTTGATGCGTCAAAATCATCTAAGTTATAATTGCCAAATATATCTATAATTGCCATTCCAGATTTTTGAATCATTTCAGAAAAATCAAAAAGTGTTAATGCATGTACTTTTTCTTGAAATTCTAAGCTGATATTATTATCAGTTAAACTTATATTTTTTAAAATATAATTATCTTTAAATTCTCTAGTAATATCAAATTTTACATTATTTATTTCTTTATATTCTTTGCTCACTAAATCCTTAATTATTTTCTTAACATTCATGAAGTCTATTATTAATAGTCCATCCTTTTTTAGATTTTTTGACATAGCATTTATAGTCTTTTGTTCATCTTGAGTATTATCAAAATAACCAAATGATGTAAATAAGTTAGTCACTATATTAAATGAATTTTCTTTAAAAATTCTCCTCATATCAAACTGATAAAATTTTAAATCTTGTGTTTCATTTTGTTTTGCAATTGATATGCTATTTAATGACAAATCAATTCCTACTACATTAAATCCAAGCTCGTTAAAATATTTTGCATGCCTTCCTTTTCCGCATCCTACATCTAAGATACTTCCTTTTGTAATTTTAAGATATTGAGTGATGTTGTCTAAGAATCTAATTGCTTCTTTTTCGTCTCTATTTTTATATAAAATATGGTAATACTTAGAGTCAAACCATGTTTCAAACCAACTCATATCTTAATTTCTCTGTCTTAGTAGCTCATAGCATATTACTCCAGTTGCAACAGACACATTTAATGATAATATTTTTCCATTAATAGGAATTTTGGTTTTCATATCACACATTTTTAATAGCTCAGGAGAAATGCCATCCTCTTCAGATCCAAGAATAATTGCAGTTGGTTTTGTGAAGTCAGCATTGTAAATAGTATCTTGAGTTTTTTCAGTGCAACCTATAATCTGAATACCAGAGTCTTTCATTAATTGTAAACTTAATTTCAAATTCCATGTTCTGCTTACTGGAATTCTATGTAATGCTCCTGATGATGTTTTGACTGCATCAGCATTTATAGCTGCACTATTTAGTTCAGGAATTAATATAGTATGTGCTCCAACACATTCTGCTGTTCGAGCAATAGCGCCAAAATTTCTAACATCAGTTATTCTATCCATCACAAGAATTAAAGGGTTTTTACCCTCTTCATAAAGTCTTGGAATGATGTCCTCAATTTTATGAAAATCTATAGGAGAAAGAAATGCAAAAACTCCTTGGTGATTTTTTTTTGTTAATCTATTTATTTTTTCAAGAGGAACATGCTTATAATTTACCCTTCTGAGTCTAACGAGCTTCCATAATTCAGCAAAAGCATCATTGTGTAAACCTTTTTGAATAAATAGTTTGTCAATAGTTTTACCCGCCTTAATAGTTTCAATTATTGCGTGAATACCAAAAATGTAATTTTTTTCTTCTTTATTCTTTTGTTCTCTCATCTGTTTCTTTAAAATTTATTTGAGCATCAATCTCAGGAATATTTCTAATTTTAATTTCTTTACTAATATCTATTTTCTTGTCTATTAATTCTTGTGTTAAAATTTGTTTATTTCGTTTTTCCATAGGAGGATTTAGCATCTCAGCACCTTCAAAATCAATAACGCTTTTTAAGATTTCTCTTGGTAATTGTGATCCTGCTTTTTTTAGTGTATCTAGAAATTCACTAGCGAAATATTGATCAATTTGTATTCTTCTTTTTGTTGTATGAGCAAATTTCCCAATTATTCTGCAGATATCATCTCGCTCTTCCGGACTTAACTTCTCTACTAATTCGAAATCCTGAATTTTTTTTAAGCTAAGAATAATAGGCTCTAAAGCATCTTTTGTAATTACATAAACATTATAGTCGCCCATATTATGTGTAAAAGTTTCAATAACTGCTAATGTGTTAGAAGGAATCACTAAGAAAAGGTCTTTTTTTACATCAGGATATTTAGCATATTTTTTCAGGCTTTTAGTTTGATCTTTTATATATTTAGGGAAATTACTTAAATCATCATTAGATGGACTTTTAGCGTCAAAAATAATGAGTTGATTAGAGATTTCTACTGTGTTGTCTGGTTTGTTTTTTGGATGTGGAAATTTTTCTTGAGGGATATAAGTTAGAATAAGTTTTTTGCAAATCATTTGTATTTGATTTTCAACATCTTTTTCATGTTCTCCCCAAAGTTTTTTCATCTTATTATGATGATCTTCTTTTTCTTTTACTCTTTCATCATTTAATCTTGCTTTCTCAGATTCTAAAGATTCTTGAAGGGTATTACTTTTTTCTAATGATGATCGCAATCTTTCATTCCTATTTTCCTCCTTACTTTCAAGAGTATTTTTTTGAGTTTTTAATGTATTTCTTTCTTCTTGTAAAATTTTTAATCGTTCATCAATTTCTATTTTCTCATTTTTAAGCATGTTGAATGATTCAATTTTAGCTTTTAGTATATTGTTGTTATTTTTAATTGTGCTTATTTCTTGATCTTTACCTCCAATATTTTTTTCAAGTGAGATGATTTTTTCTTCAAGAAACTTTCTTTTATCTGTATTATTATTTTTATTCTGTATTTTTAATGAAAAAGCAATTATTCCACCAATTATTCCTCCAATTATTACTGCTACGATAGATGATTCGATTAAATCCATGATTTTTTACAAAATAAGTACGAAAGTACCAATTGATACCACTTTAAACAAATCAATGACATCTTTATTTTTCATTCTTATACAGCCGTGAGAAGCAGGTTGACCTATTAGACCTTCCTCAGAAGTTCCGTGAATATATATATACCTTTTGTATGAGTCTATTCCCTCACCTTTGTTTTTGCCTTGTTCGGTTCCTTCAAGCCATAGTATTCTTGATGTTATATCATCTGTTTTACTTGTTCTTTTATCAGTATATATTTCTGCAATATCACCATAAAATACTCTACCAATCATCCTTCCGTTTATAGGGGTTTTTTTGCCATATTTTTCTTTTATTATATGAACTCCTATAGGTGTTTTATTACTATTTGCTGTATTTCCTTCGCCATACTTTGAAGAAGATATGTTGTATGTTTTAATGATTTCTCGTGATAACACATGATATAATTTTTGATCTGTAATTGAAACATACAGTAATTCATCATAGGTAGAGTGATCAATCATATAATTATTAATAGTTGTAATAATATTTGTTTGAGCTTTTAAACTAGAACTAATAAGTAAAAATAATAGTATAATTACTCTATCCATATTATGGGTTTTTCATTTCTTTTTTCAAGAATTTTATTTGTTTTAGAGAAATGCTTACAGCCAAAAAAGCCTCTGTATGATGATAAGGGTGAAGGATGTGGTGATTTAAGTATATAATGTTTTTCTGTATTAATATGTTCAAGTTTTTTTAAAGCATGATTGCCCCATACTATGAAGATAATGCCAGATTTTTTTTGAGCTATTTTAAAAATTATTTTATTTGTAAATTCTTCCCAACCCTTATTGCTATGTGATCCAGCTTGATTCTCTCTTACTGTTAGTGTAGAGTTTAGTAGCAGAACCCCCTGTTTAGCCCAATTTTTTAAATTAATTTCTTTGCAATCATTATTCAAGTCATCACAAATTTCTTTTAAAATATTTCTTAACGAAGGGGGTGCTTTAATTCCAGGATTTACTGAAAAGGCCAATCCATTGGCTTGATTGTGATTATGATATGGATCTTGTCCAATAATAACAACTTTTGTATTTGCAAATGATGTATAATTTAATGCTGAAAATACTAGCTTTTTTTTTGGATGAATAATAAATTTTTTTTCTTCTTCAAGTAAAAATTTTTCAAGATTTAAAAAGTATAGTTTTTTAAACTCTTCTGACAATATATCCTTCCAGTCAGTTGTAATATTATGATAATTTGTATGCATTGCTTTTATTAACATCAAATATAGATAACTATAGCTTATTATTGTTTTTTATAAAAAACAAAAAATGTATTTTTGTCAAAAAAAACATGAAAAAAATCCTTGTCTTATTTGCCTTTATAGCAGTTCTTTCAATATTAAGTTCATGCAGTATGTATAAAGAACCATGTGATGGTGTTGCTGGTGTAACAAAAACTGTTGAAGATAAAATTTAATTTAACATGTCAGTTTTAGAAAGAAATAGAAAGCCAAAGTGGTTAAAAGTTAAGCTTCCTACAGGACAGGCCTACAAAAATGTGCGTGGCATTACAAAAGCTCATGATTTACATACAATATGTGAGAGTGGTAACTGTCCAAATATGGGAGAATGTTGGGGGGCAGGAACTGCAACATTTATGATTCTTGGAAATATATGCACTCGTTCTTGTGGTTTCTGTAATGTAATGACAGGAAGACCTCTTGCAGTTGATGTTTTAGAGCCTTTAAAAGTAGCAAGATCTGTAAAGCTTATGAATGTAAAGCATGCAGTTATAACTTCTGTAGATAGAGATGATTTAAAAGATGGTGGTGCAAGTATTTGGGTTGAAACAATTGCTGCAATTAGAAAACAGAATCCCCAAACTACAATGGAAACTCTTATTCCTGATTTTAAAGGAAAAGAAAAGGATATTCAAGAAATTATTAATGCAAAGCCCGAGGTGGTTTCTCATAATTTAGAAACTGTAAGAAGATTAACAAAAAAAGTGCGTATTCAAGCTAAATATGATCGAAGTTTAGACACACTTAGACTATTATTTGAAGGTGGTATTAGAACAAAATCTGGTATTATGCTTGGTCTTGGAGAAACAGAAGAGGAAATCATTGAGGCAATGAAAGATTTAAGAAACGTAGGTGTAAAGATTTTAACTTTAGGACAATATTTACAGCCTTCAAAAAAACATTTACCTGTTATTGAGTTTATAACACCTGATCAATTTACTTATTTAAAGGAGGTTGGTTTATCATTAGGATTTGAACATGTAGAGAGTAGCCCTTTAGTTCGCTCATCTTATCATGCAGAAAAGCATATCAAATAACTTTATTTTTTTATACTAATTGGTTTTAAAATAAGGTGATAATTCATATATTTGTTATCTAAAATTTAAATAGCTATTTAATATGAAATCAAGACTTTTACTTCTATCATTTATTTTTTCATTCTTAACTATTGTTTCATTTGCACAAACTTCACAGCATGTATGTGGCTCATATGATGGATACCTTGAAGATGATCAAAAGAAATACCCTGAATTTTATAAAAGCTTAGAGGAAAGAAACAGTCAGTTAGAGAATCAGAATATTCAACTCTTAAAGACTATTAATCCTACGTCAAAAAATACAGGTAAGAAAATTATCCCAGTTGTTGTACATGTGATTCATAATTTTGGAAGTGAAAATGTAACAGATGATCAGATTAATGATGCATTAGAACTTCTTAACAATAATATTAATGGGCAAGATGATGATTTTATTTCAAGAACTCCTGATGTTTTTGCTGCAGTTGTTGGTAGACCTAACTTAGAATTTCGTTTAGCAACAATTGATCCTAGTGGAAATCCAACTTCAGGAGTCAATAGAGTACAATCTGAAATGACTACAGTTCCTAATCCTAGAAACCAAGTTAAGTCATTAAGTTATTGGAACTCTTATCAATATTTAAATATCTGGGTAGTAAAAAGTCTTCCAGCTGAAAGTAATGGAGGTACTCTTTTAGGTTATGCTCAATTTCCTGGAAGTGGTAGTATGTCTACAGATGGAGTAGCTCTTATTTCTAGTCAGTTTGCTAGTCTATCGTCTTCAACATTAACACACGAGGTTGGACATTGGCTCGGATTAAGACACGTTTGGGGTGATGCATTATGTGGAGATGATCAAGTTGCAGATACTCCACCACAAAGATATTCTAATGGTTTTGGAGATAATCCTGGTCCACTTCCAACTACATCTTCTTTTCCTTATCATGTAGGTCTGCAAAACCAAGGCTGTATAGCAGATAGTTTGAACTGGGCTGGAGAGATGTTTATGAATTACATGGATTACACATCAGATCAATATTGCACCATGTTTTCTGAAGGTCAAGTTGGAATTTTTAATGAAACATTAGAAGGCACTGAAGGAGGTTTTGGTTTTAGAGAATATATGTGGCAAGAAGAAAATTTAATTAAAACTGGAACAATGGAAGGTGCTGTGCCTCCTACATGTAATAAGCAAGCAGACTTTTCTGAAGGATTTGGTAATACATCGATATGCTTAGGTGAGGATGCTTGGCTTAAATCTAATAAATCAATGTTTGGATCATCAATGACATCACTAACTTGGGATTTAGGTGATGGAACAACTAGTAATGTAGAGAATAATTTGCTTTATGAATATAACCAAGCTGGTACTTATGATATTTCTTTAACTATTAACTATGATGAAGTGACTCATGCAACTTCTGAGAGTTTATCATCATTAGATCTTACAAATGCATCATCTTATGATTCTTCTTTAACAAATGTTATAGTGCAAGGATCTCAGAGCGAATTAAATGCAATGAATGCTTCTAATATTACTTCTCATGATATTGATAGCTTAGGAGTTTTTTGGGGTAATGCTAATACAACTTTCTATAGAGGTAGGGTTTTGCAAAAACATTATACTGCTTATTATAATAATTCGTGCGCATCTACTGTTGTAAAGACTGCTTTTATGACTGTTAATCCAACTACAGCATCTAATTCAGCTTCTTCATACTTATATGATTTTTCTAGTAATAATGATTTAACAAGTGATTGGAACATAATATCTACCAACGAAGATAGTAATCAGTGGTCATTTAATACGAACTCTAGTAAAAGCTGGCAGTGGTATGAAGGTAACGCTGGATCTTCTTCATGTCTAATGATGGGAGGAAAAGATGGGTCAAATGTTTCTACTGATAATTTAATTTCTCCTTCTTATGATCTTAGTGGCTATACTAAACCTGCAATTAGTTTTAAGTATACTGGAGCTGCAGTGAATACTTTTCCTTCTAATGAGTTGAAAGTTTATTATTCTAATAATTGTGGAGATGATTGGGCTTTTCTAGGTGCTCTATCAAACATTGATGTAGCTAGAGCTGGTTTGTTTACTAATAACTTTACTCCAAATGGAAACTGGGCTGATACATTATTAACTAAAACCTCACTGAAGAATGATAATATTAAATTTAAATTTGAGTATTCTACAAATGGAGCCAGTAATAACTTCTTCTTAGATGATATTCAGATTGGTGAAGAAGATGATCTTTTAAAACAAAATATAGAGTTATTATCTAGAATTAAAATATTTCCAAATCCAACATTAGGAAATACAAATGTTATTCTTAATAATTTAGAAGGTAAAAATATTAAGGTTATAATGGTTGATGTTTTAGGAAAAGAAGTTAAGCAGATTTTTGAAGGCTTGGTTATGACAGATTTTCTACAGCTTGAGGCTAATATTTCTAACTTAGATAAAGGAGTTTATTTTATAAGTGTTTTCGAAGGAAATAATATGCTAAATACAGATAAAATTATTTTAAATAAGTAATAACTTAGATTTTTAAATTTTAAAAGGCCTCAATTTTATTGAGGCCTTTTTTACTATGCCATATATAACTCTATATTATTAGTATAATATTTTTATTGCATGAAATTTATAAATATTATTTATAAAACTGTATTAGTTGTATAAATGCTTCCCCATATTATTATTTGCATCATTTCCAGTATCTATTTATACTACTTAAATACAAAAAGAGAGTTTAGAAGAATATAATTTAAGGCTTAAAAATCTAGTAATGTATTTGTATATCAAAGAGTTGAAGTTAGATTCGTAAAAGACAATTCAAATAGTTTTTGGCAATCTAGAACGATACTTTAAAAACTTGTTTTAATAATTACTGTATTGTTTTTCTTGTTTATAGGTATTGATTTGATAACACTTACATCGATTAATCTAGAATTAAGTTGTTTGGGTTTTTAATTTAAAACTTCTTTAGTTCTAATTTTTTATCTGAATAGACTGCGTAGCTGTAATGATGGATCCAATCTCCAAGATTTATATAATTAGCTCTTTCATCAATTTTAATTTCCATTGGAATATGCCTATGGCCAAATACATAATAATCAACAGGATTGTTTTTTTGTTGTTCTTTACAATAACCAGCTAAGATTTCATTCTCCTCGTTAATAGGAATTTCTTGTGCTTTTCTACTTTTATTAGACCAGGCTTGCCCAAGACCGATTCCAAAATTTGGATGCAGTCTTGAAAATAACCACTTACAGAGATTAGATGAAAATATTTTTTTAAGTATTTTATATTTATAATCTCCCTTACCTAAGCCATCTCCATGACCTAAAAATATTTGCTTGTCATCTTCGTTAATAATAAATTCTCTAAAATGTAATTTAAGACCTATCTCTTGCTCTAAATAGTCATCAATCCACATATCATGATTACCAACTACATAGTGAATATCTATTCCATTGTCGGTTAATTCTGAAAGTTTCCCTAATAGTCTAACAAATCCTTTAGGAACAACTTTTTTATATTCAAACCAAAAATCAAAAATATCACCAAGTAAATAAATTGCTTTTGCGTCTTTTTGAATAAAGTTAAGCCAAGAAATTATTTTTTTTTCACGTATTCTGCTTTCCTCTTTATTTGGGGAGCCTAAATGAAAATCAGAAGCAAAATAAATTTTTTTATTGTTCAAAATATTTTAATCAAGTTTTTCTCTGAGTAACTTATTAGTCAGTTTAGGGTCAGCTTTACCTCTTGACAGTTTCATTACTTCTCCCATAAACAATCCTATTAAACCTTTTTTTCCAGATCTGTATTCTTCAACTTTTTCGGGATACTGCTCAATTACTTGGTCAATTAAATTTATAAGTGTGTTGCTATCACTTTCTTGTATCCAATTATTTTGATTTGCAATATCCTCAGCACTTAAATCAGAATTTACTAATAGTGGGAATATTTTTGCAGTAGCAATTGAATTACTTACCTTGTTTTCATCTACTAGTAAGATTAGATCGGCAATTGCTTTTGCACTAACATTTAGCTTATTAATTGTTATCGCATTTTCTTTAAGATAAGATTTTATTGTTCCATTTAAAAAGTTCGCAGCTATTTTATAATTTTTTGTATATACACATAATTCATTATAAAATAGGGCTGTATTCTTATCATCTACGATAATTGTAGCGTCATACTTTGAAAGTTTGAAATCTGTTGTAAATTTCTTTAGTAAATCTTTTGGTAGAGGAGGTAATGACGATTTAACTTTTTTAATATATTCTTCAGTAACTATTATGGGTTGAAGATCAGGCTCTGGAAAATACCTATAGTCATTTGCTTCTTCTTTATGTCTTTGTGATATTGTTGTTCCATTTGTAGCATTAAAACCTCTTGTTTCATGAACAATATCCGAACCTTCTTCAATTAAATCTATTTGTCGTTTAATTTCATACTCAATAGCATTTTTTACATTTCGAGAAGAATTCATGTTTTTAACTTCAACTTTTGTTCCAAATTCTTTAACTCCTTTTAGTCTGACTGATATATTTGCATCACACCTTAGACTACCTTCTTCCATGTTACCATCGCATATATCAAGATATCTTACTAGTTTTCTTACCTCAAGTAAGTATTGGTGTGCTTCATCAGATGATCTTATTTCTGGCTCTGAAACTATCTCTAATAAAGGAACTCCAGCTCGATTAAGATCAACTAAACTGTTAAATGGATCTAAATCATGGATGCTTTTTCCGGCATCTTCTTCCATATGAATTCTAGTTATATTGATTTTTTTAGCAGTTTCATTTTTATCAAAAACCTCAATATAACCACCATTACATATTGGAGTTTTATCTTGTGTTATTTGATAGCCTTTTGGTAGATCAGCATAGAAATAATTTTTTCTTGCATATTCATTTCTCTTTCTAATATTTGCCTCTACAGCAATTCCTAATTTCACAGCATATTCAATTACACGCTTATTACTTACTGGAAGCGTGCCGGGGTGACCTTGTGTAACAACAGATGTTTTTGTATTAGGCTTAGCTCCATATATATTTTCATCATTTGAATAAGCCTTAGTCTTTGTAAGTAATTGGGCGTGTACTTCAAGACCAATTACAGCCTCATATTTATTATATTCACTCATCTTACTTAAAGATAATTTTATCTGATTTAATTAACATATCATTATTATATAGTTTGTAAATATATAAACCATTAGTTATTCCATTTCTATAAATGATGTTAGTGTTAGTATCTATTTTCTTTGTAAAAATCATTCTTCCTGCAATGTCATAAATTTCAATCTCTGTTGCAGCTGGATGATAGATTTTAAATGCTGATGATATAGGGTTAGGATATATAATAGTATTGTCTAATTCTTGTTTTACACTTGTTGAATTGGTATTAAGCTCTATAACATACAAACCACTTTGCATATCTGAAACTAAAATATTTCCAGAGTTAAGATAAGGATACACTCCCCAAGCTCCTTTATATGAGGTGTGATTATTTGGTGCGTATGTGTCATAGCTATTTACTTGATTAGGATTATAAGGATCGCTAATATCAAATACTCGTAGTCCATCATGGTAATAAGCTACGTAAAGAAGATTATCTTTAATAATACCATTATGTGCCATAGAATTAATATCAACTCCTGAGTTAAAGGTTGATAATACACTTATGTTAGTATAATCACTTACATCTAGTATTTTAATGTCATAACCATGATTTTCATCCTGCATTGCATATATTGATCCATCATCACTAAGCCATCCCGAATGATTATAACCTGCATCAGGATACGAGGTGAATGAAGCAAGTTCATTAGGAATATCACCTAATGTATTAACCATAGTAAAGTCCATAATGCGTAATCCATCATTACCACAATTTAAAAATGCAGTATCGTTTTTAACGTATGCATCATGAACATGACCAACATTATTATATGTATATATTAAGCTTGGATTTTGAGGGTCTGTTAAACTAAAAACTTCCATTGCCTCACCTGTTGCACATGCGTAGAGCTTAGTAGTTGCTGTATCAATAAAAATATTATGTACTTTATTTAATAAGCTATTAGAGTCGTATACGGTATTTACTGAGTTTGGCAGATTGGTTATATCTACGATTTGTAGTGTTGAAGTAGAACCCTCATCACAAACTATATATAAATACCCTTCAATATCATGATAGTCTCTATGAATAACACCTGGACCAATATATGCTCCAGCTACAAATGCAATTTGACTACTTAGAGCAGGTTCAGTAACATCAAAAAAATGTGTTCCAGCTGTTGATCCTATAACTGCAATCTCTCGTCCGTTTATGTTAAGCCCCCAAATTTCATTATACGTATTGTCATATGCATTAGAACCAACAAGAGTAGAGTCATCCCAATGAAAAAGTAAATTTGTGTTGAATTGGGCATGATTTTGATTCGTTATCATCAAAAAAACACAAATAATAATTAAAATACGATTCATAGTTTTAAATTTTAGAAACCAGTTCTTTGATTATTTGAGTTAGTTTAGGTTCTGCTTGTTCAGCAACATTTTGAACATCCTCATGAGTAACTTTTTGTATTTTTCCAGGAACACCAAGATCTGTTATGACAGATATTGCAAAGCAACTAATTTGCATATGTCTGGCAGCAATAACCTCAGGAACTGTAGACATCCCTACTGTATCTCCTCCAATAATTCTAAAGTAACTATATTCTGCTGGTGTTTCTAGAGTAGGGCCTGTTACTCCAACATATGTGCCTTTTTGTAATTTGATATTGTAATTTAATGCTATTTCTTTTGCAATAGATGACATTTCAGTACAGTATGGATCACTCATGTCTGGAAATCTAGTTCCAATTTCGTCTATATTTTTTCCAATTAGAGGATTTGGAATTAAGTTAATATGGTCTTCAATTATCATCAAATCTCCAATTTCAAATTCTGGATTGACACCACCACTAGCGTTAGATATAAGAAGTTTTTTTACTCCAAGAAACTTCATGACTCTAACTGGAAAAATAACTTTATTTATATCATAGCCTTCGTAGTAGTGAAATCTTCCTTGCATTACTATAATTTCTTTATTTCCAAGTAATCCAAAAATAAGTTTTCCACTATGACCCTCTACAGTTGATATTGGGAAATTTGGAATTTCTTCGTAAGCTATTGAATGTTTAATGTCAATTTCATCTACAAGACCACCTAAGCCGGTGCCAAGTATAATTCCAATACTTGAATTGAATCCAGTTTTCTGTCTTAAAAAATTAGCTGTTTCTTTTATTTGTTCTAACATATTCTTTTAGTTCTTTATCGAATGAAGACTGATTTTGAAATTGAATTTTTATTGGTAAATAATATACTAAAATATTTTTAAATTTTTGTTCAAATTTTAATAACCTAATACTATCTTTTTCGGTCGTTAAGATAAGTGTTTTTATTTTTCTGATTGAATTATAGTATAACAAGATTTTATTAATATCTTTCTCTGAAAAGTTATAATGATCTTTAAATTTAAAATGTTTAATAATTGTTGTCTTATTATCTAAATATGTAGTTAATGTATCTGTATTTGCAATACCAGAAATTAAGACGACATGATAATCACTAATATCTTTAATTTGCTCATTATTAAAGATGTTTTTATAATTAAGATATTCTATCGAAGTAAAGTAACACTTCTCATTACTATATTTTGCTATATTTTCTCTGATTTTATTTGCTTCTTTCTCATTAGAGAAATCTAAATTATTAGTAATAATAATTTTATCTGCTCTTTTACTTTCTTTAATACTCTCTCTTAGAGTACCATATGGTAAGTGATTGTCAAGATAAAAAAGGTTATTTGCTTTTGTTAGAAGAATAGTCATTCCAGCTTTAATCCACCTGTGTTGAAATCCATCATCAAGTATAATAAGATCTATGTATTTATGTTCATTTATAATTTTACTTATTGCCTTTACTCGATCCCCACATACAGCAACTACACAATCGGGGTTTTTTCTTTTTAGCATAATTGATTCATCACCAACATCAGATACACTATCATTAATTCTTACATATTTAAAATCATAATTTTTTCTTTTATATCCTCTACTAATTATTGCAACTTTATATTCGGATTTTAAAAGATTAGTTATATAATCTGTATGAGGTGTTTTTCCTGTTCCTCCAACAGATAGGTTTCCTATGCAAATTATAGGGATTTTAAAAGTATGTGATTTGAAAATTCCTAAATTAAAAAGAAGATTTCTTAAAGTTGTTATTATACCAAATAATTTTGAAAGAGGTATTAGTAGAATATTCATATTACAAAGATAAGATTTTAGATATTACTATATTTAGTACTTTTGAAATATGAAAATAAGAAATATTACAGATTATTTAGAGGAAATAGCTCCATTACATTTGCAAGAGAGTTATGATAATTCTGGATTGATAATTGGTGATTTAGAAAATATAGTACAAGGGTGTTTGATAACCCTTGACTGCACTGAGGAAGTTATTGATGAGGCTGTCAGAAAAAAATGTAATTTAATTATAGCTCATCATCCAATAATTTTTAATCCACTTAAAAAAATAGTTGGCAATAGTTATGTTGAAAGAACAATTATAAAAGCTATAAAAAATGATATTGCTGTTTATGCAATACATACAAATTTAGATAATGTTTATGGTGGAGTTAATAGTAAAATAGCAGAAAAATTAGGATTGATAAATTGTGAGATTTTACTTCCAAAAAATAAATTTCTAAAGCAGTTAGTAGTTTATTGCCCATTAACTCATAGTGAAGCTCTAAAAGAAGCTATGCTTGATAATGGGGCAGGATCCTTTACTAATTATGATAATTGTAGTTTTTCTAGTATTGGTCAAGGAACCTTTCGGCCAAAGGAGGGGAGTTCTCCTTTTGTAGGAGATATCGGTGAGATTTATGATTCTAAAGAAGTTAGATTAGAATTTTTTCTAGAAAAAGACACTGAAAATTCTTTAATAAAGTTAATGCAAGAAAACCATCCTTATGAGCAGGTTGCATATCAAATTTATACTTTAGATAATTTTAGTCATGATATTGGATCTGGAATGATAGGAGATCTTTCATCTGAAATTGAGAGTGAAATCTTCATGAATTTTATAAAGAAGCAAATGCATACGGATTGTATTCGGCATACACAACTCATAAATAAACAAATAAAAAGAGTTGCTATTTGTGGGGGGAGTGGTAGTTTCTTGTTACAACAAGCTAAAAATAAAAAAGCAGATATTTTTATCTCTAGTGATTTTAAATATCACGAATTTTTTGATGCAGATAAAAAAATAATAATTGCTGATATTGGACACTTTGAGAGTGAGCAATTTACAAAGGAGTTAATTTATGATTTCCTTAGAAAAAAATTCACTAAGTTTGCCGTCCAATTATCTAACGTTAATACAAATCCCATAAACTACCTATAAGATGGCAAAGAAAAAAGTAACAGTTTCAGTTGAAGATAGATTAAAAGCATTATATCAACTTCAAATTATAGATTCGGAAGTTGATAAAATACGTATAGTACGAGGAGAGCTTCCTTTAGAGATTGAAGATTTAGAAGATCTAATAGCTGGCTTAAAAACTCGTTTAGAAAAGTTAGTTGGAGAATTAGATGTAGTAAATACGGATCTCTTAGCTAAAAAAAATGCAATTGCTGATGCTGCAGTATTAGTTGCAAAGTATGAGAAGCAATTGAAAAACATAAAAAATAATAGAGAGTTTTCTTCATTAACAAAAGAGCTTGAATACAAAGGATTGGAGATTCAATTAAATGAGAAACATATTGCAGAGTTACAAGCAAAGGTTATTCATAAAGATGAGGTTATAAATGAATCTAAGCTTCAAATAAAGGACAGAGAAGAAGAATTATCTCTTAAGAATAAAGAGTTGGCTGCAATTGTAAAAGAGACTGAGAAAGAAGAAAAAGATTTACTTAAGAGATCTGTTAAAGCTCAAGTTGTAATTGAAGAAAGAATTTTAACAGCTTATAGTAGAATAAGAAATAAAGTTAAAAATGGATTAGCTGTAGTTTCAGTAGATAGAGATGCTTGTGGTGGATGTTTTAATCAAATACCGCCTCAAAGACAGTTAGATATTCAAATGCATAAAAAAGTAATTGTTTGTGAACATTGTGGAAGGATTTTAGTTGATTCTAATATTCTAGATTCATAGTTTAGAAAAAATTTTAATGATTAAAAAGGGATTTCATATTTTTGAAATCCCTTTTTTTATTTATGAAAAATTCAATCTTATTAATTGTATTTATTTTCTCAGTAAAATTTTGTTTTGCAGACTTTGATATGAATTCTAATATGCGTCAAGCATATAGTCATATCATGACATTAGATTTTGAGTTGGCACAAAAAATATTAACTCAAGAGAAGATTTCCGATAATCGAAATGGAGTAATCTTTTTAAATGAAAATTATATTGATTTTTTAACAATTTTAATTGGAGAAGATATAAATTATTATAATCAGTCAAAATCAAATAAGAATAAACGTCTAGATGCTTTAAAAAAGCTTAATCCAAATTCTCCTTATTATCTTTATAGTCAGGCTGAAATATATATTCAATGGGCATTTGCTAGAGTAAAATTTAAGGAATATCTTTTAGCTACTTATGAATTACAAAAAGCATATAAGTTGCTTAAAAGAAATAATCAATTATATCCTGACTTTATACTTAACAAAAAAAGTCTAGGTTTATTACATGTTTTAATTGGTTCGATTCCCGAAACATATGATTGGATATTAAATATAGTTGGTGTTGAAGGTGGGGTTAATAAGGGTTTTAGTGAATTATATGGTGTTTTAACATATTCTGAAAATACTGATGAATATGAAATTTATATTTCAGAGGTATTGTTTTTGCTTTCATTTCTTGAAATGAATATGAACAATGATAAAGAAGCATTTCAGTTGTTATTAAATAAAATTGAAAATTGTTGTCTAAATAATAATCTTTTAGTTTTTTGTGCAGCTAGACTATCAAATAAAATTGGTGATAATGATAAAACTATTCAGATTCTTGAAAACAGAAATTTCTCTAAAACCCAATATCATTTTTACTATTTAGATTATCTATACGCTATGTCTAAACTATATAGTTTAGAATATAATGATGCTAAAGATTATTTTCTAAGATTCATTGCCTTATTTAAAGGAACAAATTATATAAAATCTGCATATCATAAACTATCATTGATTTCGCTATTGCAAAATGATTTTGATACTATGACTCATTATAAAGAATTAGTTTTAGTAAATGGGGGGCTTTTAATCGACGAGGATAAGCAGGCTGAAAATGATGTTTTGAAAAGTAAACCAATAAACTTACAGTTATTAAAATCAAGATTGTTATTTGATGGCGGCTATTATAAGTTTGCTTTAGAGAATTTAAATAATATTATCTTTAAAGATATAGAGGAGGATCAAGATTTTTGCTTAGAATATTATTATCGTCTTGCTAGGGTTAGTCAAAAGCTTGAAGATAATAATGTAGTAGAATTATTCTCTAAGGTGCTAAATCTTAAAGATGAATCCAGTTTGTACTATCATCCTATGTCAGCACTTCAGATTGGTGTTGAGTATGAAAAAAGAGGAGAGAAGGATAGGGCTGTAATATTTTATAAGAAAACCTTATCATATAGTGGTTTTAATTATGAAAATGGAATTAAAAAGAGTGCCAAATCAGCAATAGATAGAATTTTAAATTAATATCTAAATCCTAAAGTAATTACTAAGTTGTGATTTGTATAAACAAGTTCTGTGGGATTTATAAATTCTTCACTATACATTTGATATTGGTCATGGGCTTGAGATAAAACATAGGCAAGGTCAAAATAATAACTTCCATAATTTATTCCTGCTCCAAATGAAAAGTTTTCTCTTGCTAATTCTTCATTGTTTTTAAAAGGACTTGAATGCCTTGAGTATCCTGCTCTTAATCTAAATGGGTCTGCCTTCATTTCTATTCCAAGTCTAATGTTTTCAGATTTATGATAGATATTATCTATAGTGTTATTTTCTGATGCAAATATTTCTGTTCCATCATCATTTCTATAGTTTTTAGAGTTTAAAGATGAATTTGAATAATCAATGATTTCATAATCACAGCTAACAATAATATTCTTATTAATATTTGCAGAAATACTTGCAATTGCTTTCCATGGAGTTATGAGCTCATACTCGAAAAAGTTAACTGGAGAAGCTTCTCTATAGCTTGTGTCGCTAAAATTTGACTGGGTAATTGTTCTGAACTCTTCTTGAATTGTAAAAACAGTTGGTGAATGTAATGCCCCTCCTAATTTAATATTTTCATTTACCCTGTAAATTCCACCAATCTTAATATTAATTCCCTCACCAGTAGCGTATAAGTTTTGCATATATTCAAATGATCCCAGGTTATTAATTGTGTCTGACAAGACATCTTCTCTATGCTTGATGATTTCAGAATATTCAAATGTTGGTATTCCAACTGTCGCTCCAAGATAAAGTTTGTCTTCATAAGATGTTCCTGCAGATAAAACAAATTCATGCATATCACCATTTGAGTTGAGTTGGTGAGTTTGTCTTTTTTCTCCCTGGCTTAGAATATGTGATATATAATTCCCATTATCAAAAAGATATTGGTTTAAAGCAGTGTCAACGGAGTTGTTTTCAAGATCAATTATATCTGACCAAAATGCAGGAGAACCAAAAAAGGCATCTAAATCATTAATCTGTTTTCCTTGAGCAACTGAAAGTAGATTGTCAGCTAGAGAAGAATTGTTGTTAATAGTATTGATGTAAATATTCTTACTATAATTAGCAAGTTGATTTAAGCCAATACCAAAATTTACTCTTTTCCATTCTGAGTTATCTTTTGGTGTAGAAAAAACAAAACCAATATTCCCAAGGCTTCCTTGAGAGATGTCCTCATCAAATTTTAAACTATTATTAATAATCTCAGTAAAACCCTGTTGGTTATTGTATGAGGTTGTGTTATTTAGAATAAAAGAAGGAGAAAATGTTACTTCTGTAAATTGATACATTCCAATTCCAGCAGGATTTTGACTTAATCCAGAAAAATCACCACCTAAAGATCCAAATGCTCCTCCCATGGATGATACTCTTGCACTTCCAAACATATTTTGTTGTGAATACCTTAAAGCATCAATTTCATTTTGAGCGTTGATTGAGATTGAACAGATAGAAAGTATAGCTAATAAAAATTTTGTGTAATTCATAATTTATTTTCTTGGTTTTGGACTTCTTCCGTTTCCTTTGTTTCCTGATGAGCGCGAGCCTGATGAGCGCGAGTTTGAAGGTCGGCTTTTATAAGAATTTGATCGATTATTTTTTGCTTTATAATTTTCCTTTTTGCTATAGTTAGGTTTTTTATATGAGTTACCTTTTATTGAGTTTTTTGAAGTATTATTTTTTGTCTGTTGTTGAGTATTTACAATACTATTTGACTTAATGTTTGAGGGTTTCTTATTTTTAAAATTTTCTTTATATCCAATAGACTCTTGAGTTGGAACGTAATTAGATAGTGATGATTTGTTTTTTATATGCTTACTTTTAATACTTATATTGCTTTTAGTACTTAGCGAGCCTCGAGGTCCATAGCTGTAACTATTTTCATCATTACTATTATAGTAATTTGAATTTTGATTATAGTTATTGTATCCATGATGTCCATGATGTCCATGATGACTCCATGAGTAATAATCATAATGAAAAGGAGAATAGTAATTATAATATGGTGAAAAAGAATAATAAGGAGAATTCCAATTATATCCAGAGTAGATACTACTTCCCCAATAAAATGGGTCAGGGTTGTACCAGTGGTAATCTGTATAAAAACCAGAATAGAAGCCGTAATTATACATTATTGGATTATGAAATCTTCTTATTCGAGATGAATATGTAAAGTCATAATAATTATCAGATATATAGTATTCCTCATCAATATTCTCTGAAGTGTCTTGTTGAGATACAATTTCTGCAGGGTAGGATTCATTTATAGTTTCTGCAGAGCTAAATTCTTCGCTAGATAAATAGTTAGGGTCTGCAAAAAAAGATTGATTTGTTGAAATACAAGAAGATAAAATAAAAAGGAACAGATAAAGTAATGATGGATTTTTCATAATTTTTTTTTTTAAATCTTAATTTCTTTATAAAGTTTTAATTTAATTAGTTTTGTATGATAAAATAACGGTATTTGTACCACAAAATTACATTATTTAAGATAAAATGTCAAAAAAGATAACAGCAAGGTCGGAGGATTATTCAACATGGTATAATGATATTATTCAGAATGCTGATTTAGCTGAAAATTCAGGTGTTAGAGGATGTATGGTAATTAAGCCATATGGATATGCAATTTGGGAGAAAATGCAGGCAGAACTTGATAAAAAGTTTAAACAAACTGGACATGTAAATGCATATTTCCCATTATTTATACCAAAATCATATTTCAGTAAAGAAGCATCTCATGTTGATGGATTTGCAAAGGAATGTGCAGTTGTTACTCATTATCGTTTGAAAAATGCTGAAGATGGTAGTGGTATAATTGTTGATGAAGATGCGAAATTAGAAGAAGAACTAATTGTTAGACCAACATCTGAAACAATCATATGGGATACATATAGAAAATGGATTCAATCTTATAGAGATTTGCCTTTACTTATTAATCAATGGGCTAATGTTGTCAGGTGGGAGATGCGAACGCGTTTATTTCTTAGAACTGCTGAGTTTCTTTGGCAAGAAGGTCATACAGCTCATGCTACTAAAGATGAAGCCTTAGAAGAAACTGAAAAAATTATAAATCTTTATTCAAATTTTGCACAAGATTTTATGGCAATGCCAGTTATTATTGGGGCAAAATCTGAAAATGAACGTTTTGCTGGTGCTCTAGAAACATATACTATCGAAGCACTAATGCAAGATGGTAAGGCCTTACAAGCAGGCACTTCTCATTTTCTAGGCCAGAATTTTGCAAAAGCCTTTGATGTGAAATTTGCAACAAAACAAGGTACCCAAGAGTATGTTTGGGCAACTTCTTGGGGGGTTTCTACAAGATTGATGGGGGCTTTAGTTATGACCCACTCAGATGATAAAGGCTTAGTATTACCACCTAAGCTCGCTCCTTTTCAAGTAGTTATTGTTCCTATTTATAAAGGTGAAGAACAATTAGAAAGAATAACACAATCTGTAATAAGCATTAAAGAAGCTTTAGAATCTAAAGGTATTTCAGTTAAATTTGACAATAGAGATACTCACAAACCAGGATGGAAATTTGCAGAATACGAACTAAAAGGAGTTCCTATTAGATTAGCAATTGGTATGAGGGATTTAGATAATGGTACTATTGAAATAGCTAGAAGAGACACCTTAGAAAAAGAAACATTTCCAATTGCTAATGTTGAGGACAAGGTAGATAGTCTTCTTACAGAAATACAAAAGAATTTATTTAACAGAGCAGTAGATTTTCGTAAAGCAAATACACATATAGCAAATTCATATGAAGAGTTTAAGACATTAATAAATAAAGGAGGTTTTGTATATGCGCACTGGGATGGTACAAGTAAGACTGAAGATACTATTAAAAAAGATACTAAAGCTACAATTAGATGTATACCAAGAGATACTAAAAATACTGAAGGTAACTGTGTGTATAGCGGAGATAAATCAGAGAGAATGGTATTATTTGCTAAAGCTTATTAAGGAATGAAAAAAGAAAGTACAATTATTAAATTACTTAATGAAAAATCTGCAACTAAGCAATTAGTCTATAGTAATACAAAAGAGGTTTTTAATGATTTGGTTAATGCCTTAAAAAACAAACAGCAATCGCTCTCTAATTTGTTAACTGATAAATCCAAAAATGTTAATTTAGATTTTAGCTCTAATGGTGAATTTGATGCACAATTAAAATTTGCGGGAGATACTTTGCTTTTTCATATGCATTCTAATATTTTTGACTTTCCTCCTAATCACGAAATTCATAAAAAAAAGTATATTAAAGATGATAACTTAAAAAGTTTTTGTGGTGTTATTAATATTTATAATTTTCTTTCAGATTCTTTAAAATATAATCGCTTAAATGATGAGGGAGTTTTAATAGGTAGGATCTTTATTAATAATGAAAAACATTTTTTTGTTGAGGGAGATAATGAATTAGGCTCTTTATTTAATGATTTTTCTAATCAAAAGATAACAGTCTCTTTATTAGATCAGATTATTAATGTATGTATGGTTTTTACTTTAAATTTTGATTTATATACTCCAAATTTTAATGATATTAGATTAGTGTCTGTACATCATTTATTAGAAATGAGTATGAATCAAAAAATTAAAACTTCAAAGCGATTAGGTTATAAATTTTCTCATGAAAATAAATAATATTGAAATATTTGTCAGAGTTTAAAAAAAGTATAAATTTGCAGCCTTGATTGAGAAATCACTTTGGCCCGGTCGTCTAGTGGTTAGGACGCATGGTTTTCATCCATGTAACCGGAGTTCGATTCTCCGTCGGGCTACAAATAAAATAAAATAGTTATGGCAAATCATATTTCAGCATTAAAAAGAATCAGACAAACAGCTACTAAGAGGTTGTTAAATAAGTATAAAAGCAAAACAACTAGAAATGCAGTGAGAGATTTAAAAGGATTAGAAGATAGGAAAGAAGCAGAAGTTTTACTTCCTAAGGTAACGGCTATGTTAGATAAGCTAGCAAAATCAAATATTATTCATAATAATAAAGCTGCTAATCTTAAATCAAAACTTACAAAGCATGTAAATTCGCTAACGAAAACTAAGGCTAAGGCAAAGGCAAAAGCTTAGTAAATCACTTGTACTATTATAAATAGAAAAGGCTTATCTTAATTTGATAAGCCTTTTTTTATTAATTTAAACGCATGAATATATCAGATGTTTTTTTAGATTTAGATAGAACATTATGGGATTTTGATCTTAATGCTCGAAAAACATTAATTGATATTTTTAAAAAATACTCACTTTATTCACTAGGTATTAGTAGTGTAGATGATTTTATTAAATCATACACAGCACATAATGAAAAATTATGGTCATTATATAGAGAAGATAATATTTCTAAAGAATCATTAAGGTCAGAAAGATTTAATTTGACTTTTTTAGATTTTAAAATTATTAATACTGAATTAGCTGTCGAAGTAGGTGAGGAGTATATTAATAAATGTCCTTTGCAAACATCTTTATTTCCACATACAGTTGAGCTTTTACATTATCTTAATAATAAGTATAATCTTCATATTATAACTAATGGTTTTGAAGAAGTTCAGCACATAAAATTAAAAGCCTCTAAATTGACATCATTCTTTAATAATATTATTACTTCCGAAATGGTTAAGGTTAAAAAGCCTAATCCTATTATATTTCAATATGCTTTAGAGAAAGCAAATGTTAATGCCTCTAATAGTATTATGATAGGTGATGATCTGCCTGTTGATATACTTGGAGCTAAAGCAATAGGAATATCACAAATTTATTTTAATCCAAAAAAAGAAACTCATAATGAAGAGATTGATTATGAAGTTTCTTGTCTTAGTGAAATTAAAAATATTTTATAATATTTTATTTTGTTACTTCTAGTATTGGATTTCCAGTACATCCGTTGGGAAATGAGATTCCAAGTATAGAATTAACCGTAGGAGCAATATCTTTAATGTTTACTAATTTACTAGTTTCACCTTTTGGAATTTTAGATCCCCAAAAAATTAAAGGAACATGCGTATCGT